>DSEO01000188.1 GCA_011056635.1 Bacteroides sp. | reverse complement strand
CCCCCACATCCTGGATATCATACAGCACCAGGTCCACCCCCTCCAGGTCCCCCGGCAGCGGTTTCCGGTGCGCTCCGTACAGGGAGACCACCTGGATCCCGGTGGCGGGATCCGTTGCGCTTTCCACCTCCGCCCCCGCGTCCAGATCGCCCCTGAACCCGTGCTCGGGCACGAACACCCTCAGAATGCCGGATACATGGATCCCTTGGGACAGCAAGGTATCCAGCAGATGCACCCCGTCCACCAGGGAGGTATGGTTCACCACCAGTGCCAGGGATTTTCCTTCGATCAGGGGCATGTACCGCTCCATGGACTCCGCTCCCGTACGGACGGGCTGTGCTGGCGAGGCTGCTCCTTCGGGACTGTCGCGTTGACCGTTCCGCTGCTGCTGAACAGGAAGGGAAGGACGCCATGCCGGGGCACATGCCCAGAGCATGCAGGCCAGAATCATCCATGTGTAGCGCAGGTTTCTCATCCCGTGCCAAAAATAAATAAAAGATAGTACATTTGAGGTTCAGAACCGGGGACCCTTGAACACAGAGTTATTTATCGTCCGGCGGATGATCGGCAGCAAGCGCGGAAAGCGCAGCTTTTCCCGCTCCATCGTGGCCATTGCCATCTTCGGCATTGCACTGGGCCTGGCGGTGATGATCGTCGCCGTTGCCATCATCACCGGCTTCAAGAAGGAGATCTCCAACAAAGTGATCGGATTCGGGGCGCATATGCAGATCCTCAACATGGATTCCAATCTTTCCTATGAAATGATACCGGTCCCCGCCAATCTTGAAAGCGTCATGTCGGTCAGGGAACTGGACGGGGTGAAGAGCGTGCACACCTTCGCCATCAAGGCGGGGATCATCAAGACCGGTGAGGAGATCCACGGGGCCGTGCTCAAGGGAGTGGATGCGGATTTTGACTGGGGATTCATTGATCAGCACCTGATCCGCGGTGAGACCTTCCGGGTATCGGATACTTCACAGACCGGTCACGTGGTGCTTTCAGAGAACATGGCCAACCTGCTGAAGCTCGGCGTGGGAGACAAATTCACCATGTATTTCATTCAGGATCCGCCCAGGGCAAGGTCCTTCACCATCAAGGGGATCTATGACACCAGCCTGGAAGAGTTCGATATGCTCTATATCTTCGCGGATATCCGGCAGGTGCAGCGGCTGAATGACTGGCACGGGGGACAGGTCAGCGGGTACGAGGTGCTGCTGGAGGATCTGGATGACCTGGAAGAAGTTGCGGAAGGTGTGCGGGACCGGGTGGCTTATGATTTTTTGGATGACGGGAGCCGGCTGCGGGTGGAAACCATCCGGGAAAGATATACCCAGATCTTTGACTGGCTCGGCCTGCAGGACATGAACGTGTTCATTCTCATCCTCCTGATGCTGATCGTGGCAGGCTTCAACATGATCTCGGGACTGCTGATCCTGATCCTGGAGCGCACCAACATGATCGGGATCCTGAAGGCACTGGGAACCACCAATTTCTCCATCCGGAAAATATTCCTCTACCAGTCAGGTTACCTGACCCTGGTGGGATTGTTATGGGGAAATCTGATCGGGCTGCTGATCTGCCTGGCCCAGAAATACTTTCACATCATCTCCCTGGATCCCACTTCCTACTACCTGGATACGGTGCCCATCAACCTGAATTTTTTACATATCCTGCTGCTGAACCTGGGGACCATGTGCATTACCTTCCTGTTCCTGCTGCTTCCCTCCATGATCATTTCCCGGATATCTCCCGACAAAAGCATCAGGTTCAATTAGTTATTTTTTTCGCCGTCTCCGCACCTCTTTCCTGATCTTTTTCTCGATCCGATCCCCCCGGATCTGCATATCCCGCCGTACCTGCTTCCGGAGTTTTTTCTGTTTCCGCTGCATACTGCCGGCAATCTTTTCCGCTTCGTCACGGACCGAGGTGATCTGTCTTTGCAGGAAGTCCCGGATCCTGATGGAACGGGAAAAAAGATACGCAGCAAGGCCCAGGATCAGCAGCAGCATCAGGACTCCCGATAACCAGAGGGTCCTGTGCAACCGCTGACGGTAGTCCGCAGAAGCTTCGGCAGCCCGGTCGGCATTTTCCCGCAGCAGCATCCATTGTCCGGACAATTCCCGGTTTTCACGGTCCAGCCTCACGAGCAGTTCCCCGAGGGAATCCTGCACCTCCAGGAGTGAATCCACCGCACCGAGCAGTGCATCCTGGTCATCCCGGAGCTGATCCAGCCGGTAACGAGCTTCCTGCCTGATCTGCTCCATCCTGCGATCCTGGATGCTGTCATAACGGCTGAAGGTACTGTCGGCGGCAACCGGTTGTGCCCAGGTTCCGGCGGACATCCCTAAGAAGGTAATAAACAGCACCGGGAAGATAATCAGTCGCATCAGACAGTAGAAAATGTGTAACAAATCCCGATATTTGAACGGTTATGCCATACAAAATTCCAACAATTTATGCTGAAAACCCAAACCGGGGAAGATGATTAATAAACAATGGTGGAAAGATATCCTCTCCTCCCCGCTGCCCGGAGAAAAAGCGCAGCAGCGGATGGCGCCGCAGTTCAGGGAAGCATTTATTCATGAGGCGGATCCCGCCGGGGCGGCGGTCATGATCCTGATGTATCCCGCTTCCGGGAAGCTTTTCCTGGCATTGATCAAACGGAATGAGTACCCGGGTCACCACAGCGCGCAGGTGAGTTTCCCCGGAGGAATGCGGGAAGCCGCCGACCGTTCCCTGGAAGAGACCGCCAGGAGGGAAACCTGCGAAGAACTGGGTATTCCGGATACCATGGAGATCCTGGGATCACTTACAACCCTGTACATACCGGTGAGTAATTTTTTGGTGACCCCCTTCGTGGGATGGCTTGACCACCGTCCCCGGTTTCAACCGGATATCTCGGAAGTGCAATACATCATCGAAGTGTCTGTGGAAACCCTGAAAGATCCCGGTAACTGCCGGACAGAGAAAATGTTCCGGCACGGGCAGCAGATGGTTACACCCTGTTACATGGCGGGGAATGAACGCATATGGGGGGCCACTGCGATGATCCTCAGCGAATACCTTGAATTGGTTTCAAAGATGCCATGACATCGCTGTTCACGATGTTTTATAGTGTTCGTACCGGTCGATCACCTGCCGCACGTAATTATAGGTCTCTATTCCCCGTACATACCCGTATTTCACCAGCTGGTCGTTGTAATACCGGGGCTCGGATTTCTTCAGCAGCCAGTCCTCCACATTCCCGTGCCAGATATTCGGATCTGCCCCGTAATGTTCCGCAAGTCTTCTCGCATCCTGAATGTGCCCGTATCCGATGTTGTAGGAGGCAAGAATGAACTTGATCCTTTCTTCCTCATCGGTGATCTCATCCCTGAACCTGTCATCCAGCCACTGGATAAAGCTGATCCCCGCCCTGATCTGATCCTCAGGCGAAGAGCTCATGCTGACCCCGTAATTCTTGGCCGTCCCTGGCATCAGCTGCATTAACCCGAATGCTCCCGCCCAGGATACCGCCTCCGGGTTGAACCTGGACTCCTGGAAGATCATCGAGGCAATGATCCGCCAGTCCCATCCGATCCGCTTGCTTTCCCGTTTGATGATCTCATCGTACTGGGAGATCTTCCCGCTGCTCAGCACATAATAATCGCTGTTAAAAATATTGGCAGAATGCTGGTTCCGGAAGTATTTATTGTACAGCAGGGCATACCTCCTGGACTTTTTATACTGATAGAGCCAGTCGTCGATCTCCGATTTCAGGCTGTCGGCCCCATTGCGGACGGCCCATGCCACATGCTGGGGAAAAGAAATGGCCGTGCCCACATCCAGCTGCGGGAAATAGGTGGCATTCACCAGTCCCACATTTTCATCACAGACGGCATAGTCGATCTCACCCAGGGCCACACGCTGCACAAGCTGCTCGGACTCCATCGGCACTTCCCGGATATCGATGCCGCCTCCGACCTCATCGGAGAGCGACCTGAGCCTGGAGGCGTATACCGAACCTTCCTGCACATAGACCGTTTTCCCGGTAAGTTCCAGCTGGTTCCTGAGCAACCAGGATTCCAGCTGCCTGCTGTTCATGACCTCCCAGTTCCTGGGTTTCCGCTGGACAAGCACCTGCCTGGTCTGCAACAGCGGCAGGGTAAAATTGACCTGGTCCTTCCGGTCGCCGGTCACCGTCAGGTTCATGGCGATCAGGTCCACTTCATTCCGGGCAAGGTGCTCAAAATTTTCCTTCAGGTTATTGTTCACATCCACCTCCAGTTCCAGTTCAAGATGATTGGCCAGTTCCTGCAGCATCTGGTACTGGAATCCCATGGGCTGACCACGGTATATGAAATAGCTGATGGAATTGTATTCCGTAACAACCCGCAGCTTCCCCTCTTCACGGATCTCTTCAAGGTCTGCAACCTTTTCGGACTT
This sequence comes from Bacteroides sp., assembly GCA_011056635.1. GTDB lineage: Bacteria > Bacteroidota > Bacteroidia > Bacteroidales. The sequence continues at coordinate 2,898 of DSEO01000188.1, read as the reverse complement.
CATTGCTGTCACGTCCCGGAACCGGATCTCGCGATTCCTGAAACAGGATCCGAGAATTCCCGGTAACAATGTGACCAACAGAACGATAACAAGTTTATTATTTATCTTCATCGCAAATTCAGTTCTTCTGTTTTTCAGATAGTGCTATTCTATAACAAAATTTGTGCCGTAATGTTCTTTAGCATAACGGATTCAGTCATAAAATGTCCACACCAGGCCCAATCTGAAATGTCTCGGCTTCATGGGGTAGCTGTATGTGGTAAAATAATTGTTCCCTATCTTCCCCAATCCATGGAGGAGATTGTTCCACGAAACAAAAAACCTTGTCCGTTTTAGCCGGAACGCCAGGAAAAGGTCTAAAAAAGGATACGCTCCTACCCGGTCCTCCTCCTGCAGGTAAAAGATCCCCGTGGGGGGCATGTAGGAACTGGCCCGGTAAGGGGTGGTGGCATACAGGTCCAGTCCCGCGTCGACAATGAGGGCACCTTTAAAAAGGGATTGTTCCCAGTAATTGGATGTATAGAGGGCTGCCAGCGGTACCCTGAGTACCTCACCGGCTGTGGTATACTGCACGAGGAGCTTGTTCTGTGAATGATATCCCGACACCCTGAAATGCCTGGAAAAGTACCCGGAGAGCAACAACAACTCGCGGTCATATACCCTGGGCAATGCCTCCCGGTCCCAGTAAAGATAATTGCTGATCAGGGCAACACCGGCACGCATCTCCAGACCGGTTGCTTCGCTGTTGACAAAGGCTTCTCCCTTGATCTGGTACTGGGAAGGGAAGTCATTTTCCCAGGCAAAGAAGGAAGAAGCATAATGGTTGGTAAAATAATGCTGTTTCTGCGAACTCAGGGTCCCCCTGAGCCCCAGGTCTGCTCTCTGGAACACCCTTCTTGAGAAAGTGGCGTTCACCTCAAAACTGTTCCTGTAATATCCTGTCAGGTAGTAATTCCCGTTTATGACCCAGTCCCAGATCCCTGTGGTGGGCCCGGCAAGGTGCAACCCGACGTAAAGATCATTGAACCAGTCGGTACGGAAAACAGCCTCAGCCGCCTCTGTGAAAACAGAATCCAGTACCAGTTCCGGTTCCGCGGACAGGGTATCCACATGTGAGAATTCCCGGTAGTTTCTGGGATACAGGGTGCCGAACCGCCTCAGTTCATACCCGGCATAGATCCGCGCTGACAACCTGTCATAATCGGGATCCCCCAGGATAAGCTGAAAAACATTGGAGATCCGGTCCTCCGATACCGAATCCCGTGCTTCGGGGAGCACATAGTAATAATTGCTGTAGAGCGGGGATAAATTCTCCGGATCCACCACATCGGAGTAATCCTTCATATGCCGGTCCACATAAAGCTGATGGGAAAGTGACAGGGTCTTGCCTGAGGTGGTTTTATTCCCCAGGGTATCGGTCACCGTGACCTTCTCCAGCAGGTTGTATTTCTGTGTGGTAAACAGCGAGATGTTCCTGTAATGGGAACGGGCACTTTCCAGGTTCATCTCGTAGAGATACGCCTGCTCCCGGACCCCTTCCAGGAAAGGCTCGATCTCTGCAAGTCCCCCATGATCCTCAACCCTGAAATCGTTGTAATAGAATGTCCCGAAAATGCTGTACTTGCCCTTCGCATGACTGCCGAAAAGCCCGATCCGGTTGACCCTGGTATCCTCATTGGTGTAAAGTTCCTTCCCTGCGAGAATATTGAAATCTATCCCGAAATTGGTAAATGGGGAAAAGTTCTGGGTATGCAGGGCTTCCACATGCTCCTCGCGCCCTTCCCGGATGGGGATCGTGGAGTAAGAGAGCATGGTGAATGGTTTCCTGGTGTTGAAAAAAGTGGTCCTGTCCGGTGTTTTCAGGTAAGGGTCCCACCCCGCCCCGAAAATAAAAGCCTTTGCACCGGGACGCAGAGAAAAGTCCACATGGTTCATGGCGTGACCGAGCACGCCCAGGTACTCGTAACTGAACCCCTGTTTGAACGCGGGATGATAGTCCCGCTGGAACTGGTGAAGATTGGTGTCCAGGGATGTCTCCTCAAAACGGGTAAAATGATGCTCCAGGGTCCAGGTATTGATCATTTTACTGGTATCAATTACCTGGCCTTCAACCACAAGCAGTAATAATAAGTGGGAAAGGGATATACAGAGCAGTTTTCTCACCTGTCAGGGGAGTAAGGTTTACTAAGTTAAGAAGACGGGATTTAAAAAACGGGTTTGGGGATTGATAGTAATTAACAAATATCAAACAAATTGCGGTTAATTACCGGATAAAAAAATCCCATCCGCGTTAAACGGATGGGATTAAAAGGAAGGCGACGACCTACTCTCCCACAGATGCAGTACCATCGGCGCAAGCGGGCTTAACTTCTCTGTTCGGAATGGTAAGAGGTGGTTCCCCACTGCAATAGTCACCTAAAGTCCTTGTCCGCCGAAGCTTTCGTCCTGCGAAAGCGAAGGAGGACACAATAAATTTGACACGGTGGATAAAGACTTTTTAATCAACCTGCGAAAAAAGTACACGGGCAATTAGTACTGCTCGGCTTTGACATTACTGCCTTTACACCTGCAGCCTATCAACGTCATCGTCTATGACGGCCCTTAAGGGAGATCTCATCTTGAGGCAGGCTTCGCGCTTAGATGCTTTCAGCGCTTATCCCTTCCAGACATAGCTACCCTGCAATGCAGCTGGCGCCACAACAGGTACACTAGAGGTCTGTCCAACACGGTCCTCTCGTACTGGTGTCAGGTCCTCTCAAATCTCCTACGCCCACGACAGATAGGGACCGAACTGTCTCACGACGTTCTGAACCCAGCTCGCGTGCCACTTTAATGGGCGAACAGCCCAACCCTTGGGACCTTCTCCAGCCCCAGGATGTGACGAGCCGACATCGAGGT
>DSEO01000143.1 GCA_011056635.1 Bacteroides sp. | reverse complement strand
CTCCAGCAGGTCGTCGTTCCTGTCGAAGGTCACCAGCTCGTTCAGTGAACCGTCTTCATGGGTGCTCCAGTAATAACGGGCATAGATCTTGTATCCTGCAGCCACCATCTGCCGGTCGGTCAGTGTGGTGGTCTCGTCATTCACGAGGAAGACCAGCGCTGTATCTCCCACATTGACATATTCCGACTCGGCAATGGCTGTGGCAGGGGTAAATTTCATTTCGCCCGCGCGGACTGTATCGCCATTACGGATGGCCCAGGAACCGTCAGGGGCCACATCATCAAATGCGAACAGCAATTCTTCCTCCGTCCATTTAGGGATGTATGATTCATTTGTCTGGGTGCTGAAATAAACCTCCAGAAGGCTCTTACGGAGCCTGGAATCAATCAGCCGGTCATGGATATTGATGGCGTAATCGGTCAGGAACAATCTGCGGAACGGCCGGCCGTATTCGATGTTACGGGCCATTCCAGGATCCACGTCATACTGGTTGAACCAGAATTCATGCAGCTGGTTCTTGTAGGGGGAGGCATTGCTCCCGTTCAAACCATCCACATCGTTGTACTGGATCGAGAAGATAATTTCGTCGTTGATCTCGTTCCCTTCGCGGAACAGCTCCGTGTAATCGGGGACCAATGAATGATGTCCGCCTTCGCGTATCTCGTCGATCAGCGATGCAGCTTTCTGCAAATCTGCGGTGGGATTACCCCCCCGGTCATAGTCCCTCGGATTATCACCCGGTTCGGGAACATAACTGGCACGGGTAAGCAAGACTTTTGCCCAGTAATGCCGTACCACATCCCTTGTGACCCTTCCGAACTGGGACTGGGCTTCCGGAATATGCTCATAGGCCCACTCCAGGTCGGCTATAATGGCCTCATATACCTCGCTGATGGGGGTTCTCGGCCACTCGTACTCCAGCCCTGAACTGGGTTCGAGGGTCAGCGGAATGGCACCGAACTGCTGCACCAGGACGAAATAGTGGTAAGCACGGATAAAACGTACCTCGGCGGTCCGGATGTCTTTTCCCTCCTGGTCCTTCAGCATGCCGATCCCATCGTCCACCTTGGCAATTTTATCCACCGCCACGTTGCACCGGTCGATCCCGTTGTAGGTTATCGCCCACAGGTCCCCCACATCGGCCACAAAAGAATCTCCTTTGTTTTCCGCATCCAGGTCCGGTGTATAGTCATTGAATTCGGGCTGCGCATAGGGCTGGGTCCATTCAAATCCCTTCATGTACTCGTCGGTCCCGTAATTGAACATGCCGTAGGACCACTCGTTCCCCGCTTTCAGTCTCAATGATTCGTAACAGGCATTTACCAGGGCTTCACACCCCTGTTCGGTCTCGTAATACCCATAGCTGAGCGTGGCTACCTGTTCCTCTTCCAGAAACTTCTCACAGGAAGTTACCAGTACAAGCATGGCAAATAATATGATTGTCTTTTTCATCGTTTCTTTGTTTTTCAACGTGCAGGTATATTATATCAGAATCCCACTTTGACACTGAAGGTCCATCCTTTGCCACTGGATCCGGGTGGAATTCTATTGGTATCACCTGCCTGCGCTTCAGGATCCAGATACGGGTAATCAGTGAGGAGCAGCGGATTGAATGCCTGCACGGATAATCTCAAACTCTTCACGTTTATCCTGGATACCAGGTTCGTCGGAACATTGTAAGAGAGTGTAACATGCCGCACCTTCAGAAAGGAAGCCTCCCTGTACCACATGGCACTTTCATACCTGTCCCTGATATTGGCCGGGGCAGGATGCACGGCATCCGCGTTTTCCTCAGGTGTTCCCATGGGCAGGTAGTAATCCACCAGGAACGGAGTGGCATAACGGGAGGTCATGGTGAAGTAATGGCCATCCCTGCTGTAAATTCCGTGGCCCACCCTGAAGAAAACGAAAAAGGATAATTCAAATCCTTTGTAATAGAGCCTGTTCGTAATACCACCTGAGAACTTTGGCACATTGTGCCCCACAACCGTGCGGTCGTTGGTGTTGATGGTATCGTTGCCATCCACATCCTTCACGCGGATCTTGCCCGGGGCAAACCCGTTGTTCCCGGTTTCATTGTAGAAATCGATCAGCTCCTGGTCGCTTTCCTGCCAGATCCCGTCATACACATAGGTATAATAGGAATTGATGGGCTGACCGATGAACCAGCCATTGGCGATGTCGTCCTCGGCACCTTCGGCCAGTTCCAGGATCTGCTCCCTGTTCCGGGTGAAGGTGAAATCGGTTTCCCACCTGAAATCACCCCTGTCCACATTGTATGTATACAGTGCGACTTCGATCCCTTCGTTCCTGGTTTTCCCCACATTGGCCCTGACATGGTCATAACCGGTGATCGCAGGAATGGTCTTATCCAGCAACAGATCATGGGTATTGGCCCTGTAAAGATCAATACTACCCGAAATACGGTTCCTGAATAGACCGAAATCAATCCCCAGGTTTGTGGTGGTGGTTTTTTCCCAGCCCACTTCCCTGGTCTGGATCAATTCCGGGGCATATCCCTTGGCAGGATCGTCCCCGAACACATAATATGATTCCTGGATTCTGCCTGCTGTTTCGTAGGGCGCTGTACCCGACTGCCCAACTGTACCATAACCTACCCTGAGTTTTAACTGGCTCAGCATGTCAACGTTCTGCAGGAAATTCTCATTATCGACTTTCCAAGCCAATGAAAATGAGGGGAAATAGTCCCACTGGTTGTCCACATAGAATTTGGAAGATCCGTCGTAACGCAGGGAGGCGGTAACCAAGTATTTATCCATCAGATTGTAATTGATCCTTCCCATAAAGGAAGCGAGCTGTTGTCTCCAGTATGAAGAACCCAACGTTAACGTGGCAGGATCCAGGGTGGAGTTCATGTCATACCACAGCTGGCTGTCATATGGATAATTCTGACCCTCCATGCTGGTGGATTCAAACCTTGCTGCCTCGATACTTTGCAGCAGGGTGACCCCGATGTTGTGGACCCCGAACTGCCTGTTGTAGAAGAGCAGATTTTCCAGGGAATAATTCAGTTGCTGGTTCTGTGAGTACTGTACCCAGTTCACACTGGGATAGCGGGCCGAAGATAAAGCATGCTGGTATCTTCCCCTTCGCCAGTGCCTGAAATCCTGGCTGACATTCAATTTGTACTTTAAGTGCCTGGTAAAAGATATTTCGGCATAATAAGCTCCCAGGTATCTGCTTGTCCTGTCTTCCCGGGTGTTCAATTCTTCGTCGCGCAATGGGTTCTTTACCTGTGTATCGTTGGTCGGGTTGATCAGGAATTCACCGGTGGAGTCGTAAGGGACTGATACCGGTAGCATGCTGGTCACTCCCCAGAGCAATCCTTCCCCGTAATCAGCCAGCTCAGAATTGAATATGGTGCTCATCCCCACCTTCAACCAGTTCGTTACCTGGAAATCCAGGTTCAGCCTCGGGCTGATCCGCTGGTACCTCTCGCCGACTCCCTGTCCCTCTTCATCAATATATCCCAGGGAGAAATAAGCTGCCAGCCTGTCGGTGCCTCCGCCCACGCTGAACAGGTGGTTCTGCGTCAGGGCATTGGGGTTGCGACCCTCGCTGAACCAGTCATAGGTCCGTACTCCGTCGGGATTGTATACCGGAACCTCATCCGGAACATCTTCCATCACCTGGGACCATCTTTCTCTTTCTTCATCGGATATCGGGCGCATGGCCACGGTTCCGTCCTCGTTCCATTCGTATCCCATTTCCACGGATTCCCAGACTGTATAAGGCATGTTTCTGACAATGGCATAGTCATCTGTGGGATTTGGGAACGGTGTGGTGTAACGGCTTGAACTGCGGTTGTTGTTCCGGGCAATTTCCATCCATTCATGTCCTGAGAGCTGATCGAAAAACCTCAGGGAATTTGTCATGGTAAATGAACTTTCAAGGTTCACATTGAACTGTCCGCTCTGGCCCCTCCTGGTGGTAACCAGCACCACACCGTTTGCTCCCCGGGAGCCATAGATAGCTGTTGCAGAGGCGTCTTTCAATACTTCAATGGATTCAATATCACCGGCATTGATATCGGCGATGCTACCGGCTATGGGAACCCCGTCAATCACATACAGCGGGGAGTTCCCGGCCTTGATGGACCTGTTTCCCCGGATACGGATCTCGGGATTGGTATTCAACCCGTAGCTGGTATTTACCACATCCACCCCGGCGGCACGTCCCTGCAGGGCCTGGTTGATGTTGGTGATCGGCATCTCCTTGATCTGTTCCTCGGAAACAGATGCGAGGGACCCTGTGATATCACTTTTCTTGGCGGTTCCGTAACCGATCACCACAACTTCATCCAATCCCACATAGTCTGGCTCCATGGAAACCTCCAGGCGGGTCTGATCTTCGATGGCTATCTCCTGTGTGCTGTACCCTACAAAAGAAAAGACCAGGGCAACTGAACGGTCTTCCGGAATATCCAGCGAGAACTCCCCCTGATCATTCGTAATGGTCCCCACAGTCGCATCCTTGAGGAAAACATTGACGCCCGGGATCGGCTGGGAATCCTCATCGTAGACCACACCCGTGATGGGTCTCTGCGCATACAGCGCCGCTGAAGTAATGAATGCCAGTACAACCAGAAGCGTACGTACAATGTGCTTTGTATTCATCTTGATTAGGCTGATTTGGTTTAGTTATAGCCTGCCAGTCTTAGCTGATCATCCTCGCAGGAGATGGTTCGATGAAAAATTGGATCGGGGCCAATGCCCCGATCCTGATAATAAAAGAAAAGTGTTTACTGGATCACTACTTTTGTCACAGCAGTTTCTCCGTCCACATCCAGGCGAAGTTGGTAGATCCCCGCAGGATACCTGTCGGCATCCAGGTACATGAAGTTTTTCCCCTCCTTTGTCATCTGGTGGAAGATATCTATCTGCTGACCCGCCAGGTTATACAGTGTACCTGTGGCATGAACCCTTACATCTGCTTTGTAACGGATCGTCACACGTTCGGATGCAGGATTGGGAAATGCAACCAGATTGATCCGATCCGTGGTGATCTGCTCCACAGCATTGGCTCCCGCGTCGTCATACGCCCATGCGCAGGCACGCTTGATGAGGGTAAAGAATTCAGGCGTTCCGTAACTGCCATCCTGGGCTTCCCCATTCAATGCGATATGATTCAGTCCCCAGAAGACTATTTTATTCCCGGAACCATCGATGTCATCCACCGTTACCAGGTTCCAGAAATCAGCCTCACCGGCATGCGATTTCATCTGTGCCAGCTTGCCGTCATAATCCACATTCACCTCTTTGATGGAAACTGGTCCGTTCGCAGCAATATCTGATGCTTCCGTTAAAGCCGACCAGGGGACTTCATCTCCCACATTATAGTCCTGGGTGATGTAATGGGAATTGTCCTTGATGATCACTACCAGGTCATCCTCTGTACCTCCACTAGATTGGAGAAGCTCTGCCCCGTTATCATTGAGCCAGGCCCAGCGGTCATTCCCTGTGGCCACACAATAGCCCTCCAGGTTGACACAGGGAAGCGGATATCCGCCTTCGTCCTGTGCAAAGCGTGCCATGGCCTTTGAATCCACGGATTCGGCAATGAACATGGCTTCATAATTGTTGTAGTCCAGTTCATTGAAATCCGCATCGGTGCCCACGTCATATTCCCCGTTGCTGTTCCAGAATTCCGGGGCATAACCCCAGGCTGTCAGGCTGTCATACAGATCCTGGTCAGACTGGTAATCCCCCAGGGCATCCCGTCCTACAAAGAGTACCGGTTTCTGGCCGAAACCATCCGCAGCAAACACACATACAGCCAGTGTTAAAATAAATATTCGCGTGTAGATTTTTTTCATAATGCTATGATTTTTAAGATGAATAATCAACGATTAATATAAAAAGTGGCTACCCCACACCGGGGCAGCCACAATTTAAAATCAATCTTTTACTTTTTAAGGAATTTGGCCATAGAGACCGCTTCGCCATTATCAACCCTGATCATGTACAATCCGGGTGTGAGTGAACCGATGTTCAGCTCAACCCTGCTATGGTTCATGACGGACTGATTCATCACGACTTTCCCGATCACATTCAGGATGGTCACATGACTGATCCCCTTATCGGATTCGAGATAGAGCCGGTCGGAAGCCGGGTTCGGATACAGTTTCAGCACACCGTTCTCCAACGCCTCGGGCTCGTCAATACCCGTTCCGAACGGAACCACTGTAACAGCATAGAACCACTTGCCCCCGTTTTCTGCCGTAACCACAATTTCCGTGGTGATCGGTTCTCCTGCGGATACGTCAATGGTACTGTCCCCCTCGACCGACAGTGCATTCTCGCTATTGGCGTTCGCGGTCAGTCTTACCTCTGGGGTTCCCTCGGGCATATCCAGCGTATATTCCAACACGTCCGGATCGAATTCGGGTGTCAGTATGGCCTCGGCCACATCGTATTCCAGAGATGCCAGCGAAGCATCCGTATCTGTAACTTTCACAATACTCAGATCCGCACCCAGCATCCTGCTGATCTCGTTCCAGTACACCTGCTGTCCTTCCTCGACCAGCGGGAAGAAGTTGGATGCATAGACATTGTCATTCCCGAAACCGAAATAAGTCCTGGGACCCATGGGAGTGGACCCGGCACCGTCATAATATTCCACGCCGGCCTCCCACCTTACGATCAGCGGGCTGGTTTCATTAAAGACTGCTACGAAATCTCCGTTGTTCGCCGAGTCGGCATTCTCGATGAAATCGTGCGGCGGCAGGAAGAATGGCAGCGAATCACCTTCCAGGGTTACATTGGAGAAGATCACGTCGTTCTCCATTTCGGCAAAGGCGTAGGCAACAGCCGGTCCGTCATTCATATGGTAGGCGTTTCCGCTGTCAAACATTTTCATCCTGCTGCTTCTGGCCGCCCACTGGGTATTGAGGATCAGCGGAGTGGTCAACGCGTTCCATGCTTCCACGTCAGGGGCCTGCTGGAAATCTCCGCTGTTGGGGCTCCGTCCCACGATGATCAGTTCCGCAGCATTCAGCATGTCAATGGTATCCTGTCCCGCTGCTCCAATCTTTCCGGGATAGAACTTGGTTACATGGAGCCCATTTTTCCTGAGCCAGTTGAATTGAGGATCATCTTCCTCATCATCCGTGATAAGGATGGCACTGAAATCAGCCGCGGTATACTTAATCTCTGGAACTTCTTCAAGGCCTGCCAGTCTGGCGATCTCTGCCAGGTATACTTTTTTGGCCTCCCTGGTCAGCGGGAAGAAGTTTGGCCACCCTGCGTTGTCATTCCCGAAACCAAAATAGGTCCTGGGTCCGGCAGGGATATCCCCGGCACCCGGGTAATATTCCACACCGGCATCCCACCGGACTACCAGCGGACTGGTTTCATTGAATACG
>DSEO01000142.1 GCA_011056635.1 Bacteroides sp. | reverse complement strand
GGATTCCTGGAAGATCGAGGAAGGTGCCCTGGTCACAGCCGGACCGCGGTCACATCTGTTCTACGAGGGGGAGGTAATGGACCATGATTTCAAAAATTTTGAGTTCATGGCCGATGTGAAGACCGAACCCGGATCCAATTCGGGCATCTATATCCATACTGAATTCCAGAAGGAGGGATGGCCTGCAAAAGGGTATGAATGCCAGGTGATCAATACAGCCATTCCCGGCGGAGAAAATAAAATGACGGGCAGTATCTATGCCGTCAGGAATACCTGGAAAGCACCGGTACCCGACAACGAATGGTTCAACTACCGTATTAAAGTACAAGGGAAGACCATCCAGACTTTCATCAACGGGGAGCTGGTGGCCGAATACACCGAACCGGATGAGATCTACAGGACCGAAGGCATGAAAGGAAGGGTGCTCTCCTCGGGCACGTTTGCAATTCAGTGCCATGATCCGGGAAGCGTTGTTTATTACAAAAACATCCGGGTCAAACCATTGCCGGACGATCTGCCATCTGCCGGAACACCGCCGGAGGACCTGGATTTCGAAAAGAAGCTGATCATGGCGCATACCTATGGGTTTCCCCTGATAGATTTGCACGTACATCTGAAAGGCGGCCTCACCCGGGAAGAGGCATTGGCCCATGCCAGAAAATACGGATTCAATTATGGACTGGCGGTGAATTGCGGACTGAAAATGGGATATGAGACCGATGCTGCACTGAATGAATACCTGGATCAGTATGAACAATCTCCGCTTACATGGCATGCCATGCAGGCAGAAGGCCGGGAATGGGTGGAGCTGTTTTCCCCTGAGACGGTCTCCCGTTTCGATTATGTCTTTACCGATGCCATGACCTGGACCAATGACGATGGCAAACGGATGAGGTTATGGATCCCGGAAGAGACCGAAGTGGGCGATCCGCAGGATTTCATGGACCAGCTGGTGGACCGGATCGAAAAGATCGTGAGCACAGAGCCCATCGACATTTATGTGAATCCCACCTACCTGCCGGATGAGATCAGCGACCGGTACGATGAGCTGTGGACCATTGAACGGATGGACCGGGTCATCCGGGTGCTGGCAGAAAACCAGGTGGCCCTGGAGATCAATAACCGGAGACAGATCCCGAGTCCGGCCTTCATCAAAAGGGCCAAAGAGGCCGGGGTGAAGTTCACTTTCGGGACCAACAACGGGGGTGCGGACGACCTGGGGCGGATGGAGTATGCCATTGCCATGATCGAAGAATGCGGCCTGGGATCAGGTGATATGTGGATGCCCTGAGAGAAACAATACCGTTCACACGGCATTCAGCGCTTTCTCAAAATATTCATGGCGGTCATGTACCCGCTGAAAATGGCACCGGAAAAACCGCCACCGAACTTTCCCCAGGCTGATGCAACATGGATGTTGTCAGGAAGCGCGGAGAGGTAACCGGTGGGTTTGTCAGGTTCCTGTGCGAATCCGTATACTGCGCCCCCGGGGTTCAGGGTGAAGCGTTTCACACTCAGCGAGGTGGCCACCTCCACATATTCCACCGCATCCCTGAATCCCGGGATGAACTGTTCGCAGCGCTCGGTAATGATATCGGCCACATCGGATTTCAGGCGCACATATTCTTCCCTGAGCATTCCCTGCCAGTCTCCGGGATAGTCCACACAACAGGCGGCTCCCACACTTTTCCCCTCGGGAGCCAGGTCCGAGTCCACCAGGCTGTAATCCACAAAAGTAAAGCTCCGGGTGCCGAAATCACTGTGGTTGTTGGTCACAATATCGGCCTGTGATTGCACCGAGGGGTGGTAAATAAAGGTGGAATAGTACTTGTTGCCCAGTGTTTTAAGAGGCTTGTTGAATCCGAAATAGACGGTGAGAAGAGAAGCGCCGACCCGGTTTTCGCTGATGGCCGCGGATAGCTTCTTTCCTTCGGCGCGTGGGAGCAGGGTATTTGCCAGATTGGGCACAGCCGCATTCACAATGATCTGTCCGCCGTGATCGGTATGGCTTTCCTTTTGTTTTCCCCTTGTATTTTCATAGGTGACTCCTGCGGGCCGTTTCCCTTCATAAGCGATCCCGGTGGCAAGGTGTTTCAGCTTCACCGTACCCCCGTGTTCTTCAATGATCTGCATCAGGGCGTTGGAAAGCACCTGGGAACCGCCCCGGATAAAGTTGGCCCTTCCCCCGTAGTAACTGCCCTGGGCGGTCAGGTAATAGCCCAGTGAAAGGGTATAGGGATCGTCATGGAAATAGCCCAGGTTCCCCAGCAGCACCAGCTTCAGGTCCTCATCGGAAATAATCTCATCCAGGAATTGTCCCACGCTTTTCTCAGGACCTCCGCCACGTTCGCTGTTGATTTTTCTTGCATTGAGCACATGGTGGAAATATTGTTCGATCCCATGCTCCTGTCCCGGGAAACGCTCGATGAGGATTTGCTTAGCCTGAACCGGATCGTGGGGGATCACGATGTCCTGTCTCCCGTTCATGAACCTGTAGAATTCGGGTAAGGGGAGAAACTCTACCCGTTCAAAGATCCCCAGGTCGCGAAAGATCCTTGTCTTCAGGTCGCCCGGGTGGAGACCATCCATCTCATGCAGTCCCACCTCCATGGTAAAATCCCTGCGTTCAAAAGTGGTGGCGCATCCTCCCGGCCTGTCATGCTGTTCGATGAGCAATACCTTTTTTCCTTCTCTGGCCAGCTTTGCCCCTGCCGTCAGGCCGCCCAGTCCGGCTCCGATAACAATGATGTCGTAGTTCATATTCTTCGTTATGCTTTCTGCTCCTTTCCCGTTTCTTCGGGGATGGGATAGCGTTTGAAAGGTGCATTCCGGTCGAACAGGTACCTGTAGGTGATGTAGTGTTTTGCGGAAACACTTCCCACGGAAAGGAAGATTTTCCTCATTTTCGGATTGAAATCGCCCACCCAGGAAAATTCGATCTCGGTGTAATGGGGTTTCCGTTTCATCACGTCGGCCACATGCAGGATGATCCCTGCTTCGACCCCCAGGCCCTGGAAGCGTGGGATCACCCCCATCAGCACGCCCCTTGCCCGGGTCATGGTTTTCCTTTGCCTGAGATAAAGGAATTTGATCATTGCAGGCAGGTTGAGTTTTCCGTTGAGGTGTTTCAGGATCATATTCACATCGGGATACATCAGGTAGATCGCAATGGGTTTGCCCTGATGGTATGCCAGCCAGATGAATTCCTCGTCAAGGATTGCCCTGGCTTTTTTCAGTGTTTTCCTGATATAGTCCGCCTCCAGGGGTTTGAAATTTTCCTTGAAAGTGGCCCAGGCTTCATTGAAGACCACGGCAAAGTCCCGGATATACCGGTCGGAATTCTTCCACTCGAAATGTCTGAATTCATATTCGGGTTTTTGGGCGATCCACCGGGCAATTTTTTCGAACCTGGGAGGCAATTCTTTTTTCAGGTCCAGGTGGAATCCTTCCTGCCGGTAATAGGTCATGAAGCCGTAAGACTCGAATAGCTCCCGGTAATAGGGCGGATTATAGGCGATCTCGTAGGAGGGATGGGTGAAACCTTCCACCAGCAGACCCCAGTACATATCCGTCTCACCGAAATTGACCGGTCCGTCCATGGCTTCCATGCCCCTGTCCAGGAGCCACTGTTTTGCGGTGTTGAATAACAGGTGGGCGGCTTCCCGGTCGTTGATGCATTCAAAAAATCCGATCCCTCCTGTGGGCTGGTCATAACCGAAGGCTGTATTGCGGTCGATGAACGCCGCGATCCTTCCTGCAAGCCGGCCCTGGCTATCCCGCATGACCCACCGGGTGGCTTCACCGTGGGAAAAATATACATTGCGGTTCGGATCAAAAATGGATGCTATTTCTTTATCCAGCGGACAGACCCAGACGGGATCGTCACGGTAAAGTAATTTTGGGACCCTCAGAAATTCTTGCCCGGTTTTTTTATCCTTGACCTCGGTGATCTTCATGTTGTTCCGGAGAATGAATACCAAGATCAGGATTGTCTTCGGTAAATGGAGTCCAGCAACTCCCTGTATTTATCTTCCAGTACCTTTCTTCTCAATTTTAGACTGGCCGACAGCTCCCCGGACTGGGGCGACCATTCATCGGGTACGATACGGATGCGCTGGATCCGTTCCGCGACGGCCAGGGTCCGGTTGATTTTGGATATTTCCTCCTGGTAGACGGAGACCACCTCGGGGTGACAGACCAGTTCAGCTGCTGCTACAGGGATTGGGATCTCCCTGGCCAGGCACCAGTCCTTCAGGAAAGTGAAATTGGGGACCAGCAGGGCGCTGGCGAATTTCTGGTGCTCTCCCACCACCATGACCTGGTCCACGAAAAGCGACTCCTTGATCCTGTTTTCCAGGAGCTGGGGAGCGATGAACTTTCCGCTGGAAAGTTTAAAGATCTCTTTTTTACGGTCGGTCACATGCAAAAAGGTACCGTTCTCCAGATGGCCCACGTCTCCCGTATGGAACCATCCTTCCTCATCCAGCACACTGTTGGTCAGTAATTCGTCCTTGTAGTACCCCAGCATTACATTGTGTCCCCGGCAGCAGATCTCTCCGTCATCTGCGATCTTGAGTTCCACCCCGTCGATGAGTGCTCCCACCGTACCCAGTTTACAGAGCGGAAGATCCTGACGGTTGATGGTGATGATGGGAGAAGTTTCAGTGAGTCCGTACATGTTCAGGATCTTCAGTCCGCTCGCCCAGAAGATCCTTTCCAGCCGGGGCTGCAGGCTTGCACCCCCGCAACCCACAATGCGTGCATGTCCGCCCAGGGCTTCCCGCCACTTGGAGAAGATCAGCCGGTCGGCGATCTTCAGTTTCCGGTAATAGAACCAGCTTTTTTCACCGAAGGGCGCATACCGGAGACCCAGCCCGACCGCCCAGAAAAAAATCTTCTTTTTCATTCCTTTCAGGCTGCGTCCCCGGGCAAGTACATTGTCGTAGATCTTTTCCAGGATCCTGGGTACGGCATCGAATCCCGTGGCACGGATTTCCTTCAGATTCTCGGCGATGGTTCCCATGCTTTCCGCATAATAAATACAGGCGCCGGAATACTGTGTCTGGTAATTCCCCATCCTTCCGCCAACATGACAGAGGGGAAGGATGCTCAGGTAGCGGTCTTCCTTCGTAAGCCGGAAGACCCCTGCTGCGGCCAGGAAATTCCCGACCAGGTTCCGGTGTGAAAGCATCACTCCTTTTGCCGTTCCCGTGGTTCCCGAAGTATAGATCAGGGAGGCAAAATCATCGGGAACGATTTCCTTTTTAATGGATTCAAGTTTTTGCCTGGTCCTGTCGCTGCTCTTTTTTCCAGTGTCAAGCACCTCTGTCCAGTTTGATGCGCCCTCAACCTCATTGAAAGTGAAGAGCCACTCCACCTTCTTCAGTTTCCTGCAGGCAGGCATCACCATATCGTGGAGTTTTTTGTCGGATACGATCACCATCCGGGCATCCGAATGTTCCAGGATGAAACTGTATTCAAGGAAATTCAGGGAAGTGTATACGGGGACATGCACCACCCCGGCCATGGCCATCCCCAGGTCCACAAAATTCCACTGTGGACGGTTATTGGTGATGGTCACGATCTTATCACCTTTCCTGAAGCCGAGTTCCAGCAATCCCCACGCAAACTGGCGGGCAATCTCATGATAATCTTCGGATGTGTGGTAAATCCATTGTCCGTTGGTTTTCTCGGCAAGGACCCGGCGATTGGGATACAGGTCGATACAGCGGTCGAGAAGATCGAAAGTGCGTACAGGGTTAGGGTTCATTTAACAGTTTTTAGGGATTGCTGCAAGATACATATTCTGACCGATCCGGGAGAATATTCGGATCAGAAATAACCGGATCCGTCCCAGCAATGGGTGCAGAGCTTATGTTTGGGCAGTCCGATCGCTTTTACCAAATCGCCCAGATCCTGGTATATCAGTGAATCAATTCCCAGGTTGGCGGCGATCTGCTCCACCATATCCCGGTACCTGCCGGAAGCCGGATCGGCATACTCTTCCAGGTGTTTTTCCTCTCCCTCAAGCTGTTTGATGGCTTTTCTGGTGGCCAGTTCCAAGGTGGAATTCGACTGTGAGAAATTCAGGAATGTGCACGGGAATGTAAGCGGAGGACAGGCGATCCGCATGTGTACCTCCTCTGCCCCGGCTAACCTGAGATCCACGGCATTGTCCTTCAGCTGGGTACCCCTGACGATGGAATCGTCGCAGAATACGATCCGCTTTCCTTCTATCAATTCCCGGTTGGGAATGAGCTTCATCTTTGCGACCAGATCCCGCATCTCCTGAAGGTGGGGCATGAAACTCCTTGGCCAGGTAGGCGTATATTTGATGTAAGCCCTTTTGTAAGGCAGTCCGTTGGCATTGGCGTATCCGATGGCATGGCCCACCCCGGAATCGGGGATCCCGCAAACGAAATCGGCTTCCACCGTATCCCTTTGTGCCAGACATGCGCCGCAGCGGTAACGCACTTCCTCCACATTGATCCCTTCATAGTAGGACGGCGGATATCCGAAGTAGACCCATAGAAAAGCGCAGATCTGCATCTGTTCACCCGCAGGTTTCAGAACATGGTATCCGTCGGCCGTAATTTCCACAATTTCACCCGGCCCCAGGTAATATTCGATCTCATAGCCTGTATTGGGAAATGAAGCAGTCTCCGATGCCACAGCATAGGAGCCTTCTTTTTTCCCAATGATCACCGGGGTCCTTCCCAGCTTATCCCTGGCTGCGATCAACCGGCTGGAAGTAAGGATCAGCATGCTGCAGGAGCCCTTCACACGGTCATGCACGTTTTCAATACCCGAAATGAAGTCATCCTCCTCGCAGATCAGGTTGGCCACCACCTCGGTGGGATTTACATTTCCTTCAAAATTTTCCGTGAAGTGTTTTTTCCGTTTCAGGAAGTATTCTTCCAGGTCGGACAAATTCACAATGCGGCTCACCGAAGCAATGGCGAACCTTCCCATGTGGGAGTTGAACAGGATCGGCTGCGGATCGGTATCGCTGATAATCCCCATCCCGCTGTTGCCGCTGAACTGATCCAGATCCGGTTCGAACTTGTTTCTGAAATAGCCGTTCTCCAGGCTGTGAATGGACCTCCTGAAACCTTCTTTCTCGTTGTAGAAAACGAGGCCGGCCCTCTTTGTGCCCAGGTGTGAGTGATAATCAGTTCCGTAAAACACATCGTAAAGACAATTTTTCCTGGCAATTACACCAAAAAAGCCACTCATACGTAAGGTATCGTTATTATGATTTAATCTGCTTAAATCTATGAATTATCGATAAAACCCGCCAACGGAAGCGTAATGATTTTTGGCATGAAATGCAGTTTGGAATGAATGCGAATAAGGATCAACATGCAGCTGAAAAAACACTATCTTTGTG
>DSEO01000141.1 GCA_011056635.1 Bacteroides sp. | reverse complement strand
GTTTCAAATTGATAATGTACCAATCCGATCTTTAATAATTCAGGGAGTTGAATTTTCTTGTTATACAGAAACTTCTCCAGATCACTCATCAGTTCAGGCACAGCTGTGTGCGCTGGTGGAACAAAAACAGCATCACTGATCGTAGCGCCCCCAATCCAGTTTTGACTCTTCCTGAATTGCCCTGCCTGCTTTTCTT
Organism: Bacteroides sp.; assembly: GCA_011056635.1. Classification (GTDB taxonomy): domain Bacteria; phylum Bacteroidota; class Bacteroidia; order Bacteroidales. Next base: position 7,209 of record DSEO01000141.1, on the reverse strand, counting down.
CACCCCTTACTCCCTTTAAAAGTATTTTATGAGCCCCCTTTATTAGTCTTGTTGAAAAGGGCAATTTTACCAATTCACGAATAGCCCATTCCATGGCTTTCGTATAATTCTGCACTTCTTCCCAGTCATCTCTTTTATCCGGGGGAATATCATCCTTATCAAGTATTGCTTCATCCATATTGGTCTGAGTCCCCTCCATCCTGCTGCTTCGGGTTGCTTCTTTCAGCACATGCATACTTATATATAAGTCAATATTGGGAATATATTTTGAGTACATATCAAGTCTGCCCAGTTCCATATCAGCCTGACTTAAAAGGTACAGTACTTCCATGTCATCCACATACAATTGTCTGTTAATGAAGGCTGGGTGAAAACTCTTATAGAAGCCCTGACTGATATATCTGCCTGATCGAAATTGTTTCATGCATGATTCATATGGTCCAATTGAAACAAAAATAATCCTTATTTAAGATTTGAACAAAAAACTTAAATAAGAGATGGTCTTATTTAAGTAATGGACGGTAATTCACGCCGAGCCCGTCGAGATGCTTCAGCAGGGAGGGGAGGCGTTCGATAAAATCTCCATACTCGCGCATCCCCGGGGTCGTCCACACCACTTCGGCCAGGGCCGAGGCGCGCGGGAAGGCCATGTATTCCGCCTGCGATGCGGTGGGGATGTACTCGGTCCACAGATTCCCCTGTGCTCCCAGGATGTGACGGGTCTTATCCGCAGGGAGCTCCGCCGGCACCGGCTCCAGGCTGTACACTTTTTCAAGGGGCAGGAACCCGCCGATGGCCGGAGGTTCCTCCTCCCGGTTCTGTGACTGGTAATAGTCCAGGTAACAGTGGGAAGTGGGCGTCATGACCACATCGTGACCCATCGTAGCAGCCTCGATCCCGCCTTCCATCCCCCTCCAGCTCATCACCGCCGCGTTGGGTGCCAGTCCCCCCTCCAGGATCTCATCCCAGCCGATCATGCGCCTGCCGTGACTGTTCAGGAATTTTTCCATGCGGGTGACAAAATAGCTCTGCAGCTCGTGCTCGTCTGCCAGTCCCTCTTTTGCGATCATGGCCTGGCATTTTTCGCACTCCTCCCACCGGTCCTTGGGGCACTCGTCCCCCCCGATATGGATGAACACCGAAGGGAACAGTTCCATCACCTCCCCGAGCACATCCTCCAGGAAGGCATAAACCTTCTCATTTCCGGCGCAGTAGACATCTTTGGCAATGCCCCAGTACTGCCTTACCTGGTAAGGCCCTCCCGTGCAGCCCAGCTCCGGGTAGGATGCCAGTGCGGCCACGGAGTGACCGGGCATCTCGATCTCGGGTACCACGGTGATGAACCGCTCCTGGGCATAGGCCACCACTTCCCGGACCTCAAGCTGCGTGTAATATCCGCCATAGGGCTGGCCGTCCAGCCTGTTGCGGTCCGACGGAAAGGGTGTGGCCGCCCTCCGTGAGCCGATCTCCGTGAGCAGGGGATATTTTTTGATCTCGATCCGCCAGCCCTGGTCCTCCGTCAGGTGCCAGTGGAAGGTGTTCATCTTGTGCAGGGCCAGCAGGTCGATGTATTTTTTGACAAACTCCACCGGGAACATGTGCCGGCCCACGTCCAGGTGCATGCCCCTCCACGGGAACCGGGGCCGGTCGGTGATCTCCACCCCGGGAACCTCCCAGGTCACCCCGGCCACCGCGCTCCGCTCTTCCACCTGCGGAGGCAGCAGCTGCCTGAGGGTCTGCACTCCGTAGAAGAGTCCCGCCGCCGTCCGCGCGCTGATCACCACGGCATCGGGGGAGGCCGACAGCGCATAGCCTTCCTCCCCGTGCTGTGCGGCAGTGGGATCCAGTTCAAGCACGATGGTGTTTTCGAGGGACAATTCGTCCTGCAGCACATCCACACGCAGCATATATCCCGTGGGGGGTTCCAGCAGTTGCTGCAGGTACATGCCGACCTGCTCCGCATCCGGGGAGACCAGGATCCGGGTATTGGGGGCAATCTCAAACGCTCCGTTGGTAAGCGTCAGCTCCAGGGGTTTCGGGATGATGTGCACGTTGCCGGTGTTCTGTGCCTGCATGTCCGGGACATACGCCAGCAGAAACACCAGGAATAAAATACAATCAGAATTTTTCATGGGGATCATTCTTTTTGATGATTAAAAATAGGTATTTCAGGCACATCTCGGGCACGGATGAGGCAAAATGTCCGGGTGCATCCCGATTTTCAGAGCTGGATGTTGAAGGTGTAAGTGAACTTGACCAGCACTGTCCGGATGCGGGAAACCGGCAATACCGGTAGTTCCCGGTACCTTTCGGTGTTCAGTCCCTCGTCATACACGATATACAGATCCACGCCTTCCCGGGGATTGTAACGGTACCGGATGTTGGTGATGATCTGGTCGGTCACGCTGTTGTACTGGGCAAGGCTGGTGAGTGAATGCCTGGTACTGAGGTTGGCCACGACCCTGAGCAGGGTCAGATGTGAGATGAATTGCTGGTCCCGTCCGGTAAATGCAATCCGGTTCAGCTCATAGGTGCAGCTCAGTTCCAGGAACGATCCGATATTGGTCAGCGGAGTGATCCCCAGGGTAATGCGCTTCCCGTCATAGAATGTGCCGGCCCGGAGATACCCCGTGATATTGGTCAGGTTGGTTTGGGGGGAGTTAAAATTGCTTTCCATTCCGTAGAAGGTGTAGCGGCCCGCCGGTATTTCGGCATCTGCGGACAGATAAAAGGTTCCCGGAACATCTTCATCGTAGCGGTAGATCCCGAGTGCGGCTTCATAACCTGTTTTTGAGGCCACATCCCACCCCCAGCCGACCTCCGATGATTCCAGGGAGCGGTCCGCATTGCGCAGGTAGGTATATCCTTCCAGGAAGGTGTAATGGCGGTATATCCCGGATTCTTCACCCGGTGTCCATCCGTACCTTAATGAATTGCCCAGGCGGGTGAAATCTTCATGCTGTTCAAAGCCGATGCCGGGATTGTATGCACTTCCCGCCCTGGAATAGTCCAGATCGTAACCGGGGCCGTCATAGGAGGGGTTTACCAGGTTCACCCGAATCCGGGCCGGGTCCAGCGAAAACACCTCATTGTCCCCGCTATTTTCAAACGATTGTGCCCAGTTCAGCCGGATCACATTGTCTCCCCAGATGCGCAACACCCCGTCGAGTCCGTACACCGTATTCCAGGTACTGTCCGTCCCGATCCTCGAAGTCATGATACCCCCCACGTAGGACTGATCATTGATCACACTTCTCCGGAGCCGCAGCACACCGAAATTTTCAGAAGGCAGACCATCGGCCTTCTGCGTCTGCATATCCAGAAAACCCACATCCCAGCGTCCCACCCGGCCGACCAGCCGGGCTCCGCCGTAGATACCCACTTTCTCTCCCTGGTGGATCCCGATGCGCCTGCTGTGGAACAGGCGGTTATACTGACCGAAATTGAATTCGAAGTTGCTGGACCGCTCCTGGAAAAAAAGCCTCTTCTCAGGGAAATAGAGGGAATAACGGGTCAGGTTCACCTGCTGCTCATCCGCTTCAACCTGTGCAAAATCGGTATTCACCGTCAGATCCAGCGTCAGGTTGCTCGTCAGCCCGTACTTGACATCCAGTCCGATGTTCCTTACGAACTGATCCTCATTGATGTATGCTGTCTCCGCATCATTCAGGATTTTCGAGCGACCGAACCCTCCCATGATATAGGGTGCGATATACAGCGGTTTCCGGCTGCGGATCCCCTCGAACAGGACATCCTGCATTTTGGAGGGCTTGGCAATGCTCCAGAATCCCCATTTGTAAGGGATGGGCGGATAAAGAAGGATTTCAGGAATGCGCGCGGTCATTCTGCCCACCACCATGCCCATCACTGCATTTCCCTCAGCTTCTTTGAACCGCAGGCTGGAGACCGGGATACGCATCTCGGCAAACCAGCCGCTGTCGTTCCTGACCGTCTCCACATCCCAGTAAGTATTCCAGCTGAGGTTCCAGGAAGCATCCCCGACAGCATCGTTGAATATGGTATAATCCACCCGTAATCCGGAAGGGGCAGTCATGAACACCAGTGCATTCTCGTTGTCGTTGAAGCAATCCAGGCCCAGCCAGAACCAGTCGCTCGACAGCCCGATGTTGTCCCTTTTGCGGTAGGGGGACTGGATCTGATCCGGCTCGCTGTCGTAAAAACGGCCTGCCGCGTACACGTATTCATCATCGAAACCCATGCGGATCTCGGTGGGGTTGGCCGGTTCCATGCCAAATACAGGCCGCTGGACGGTCATGGGAAGCGGCTGAATATGCTGCCAGGCGGGTTCGGTGCTATACCCATCCAGTGTGACCGGGGTAGTGATGCGGGGGATTTTTAAAGCCGCTGTATCGATTGTGATTTCTGGTTCCTGGGAAAGACAATCCGGCGGGAAAATGTTAAAAAACTGGCACAGTAATACTGCGCGCAGCATACAGGCTCTGGTTAACATATTCAGGTTGTTAGGGCAACGGGAAGATATGAAATAAACGGATATCAGTCAATAGGTTGGGCGGTGAGCTGAACGGCTTTTGCACCGGAAAAAATCGATCCGGAGGGTGCAGTTAGTAACCTATGCAGACCGCGCCCCCCTGAAAAGGATGTTCCCGACGGCCTTCCAGAAATACCTCCACTGGGTGCGGAAGGGTTTTTTCTCGAATGCATCCAGGTAGCGCATCTCCGAATCCTGGATCTCTTCCAGGGTGTCCGGCATATCGGCGTAGAACGGGGGGATCAGTCCCGGTTTGTATTTGATACGCCTTTCCCGGAGTTCTTTGGAATAAAGGCTGAAATAGTGCTCGCTCAGGGGGCGGACCCCCACCAGTTTCATCTGTCCCTTGAACAGGTTCAGCAGCATGGGGATCTCATCGATCCAGAGCCTCCGCATGATGGCACGGGAGCGGGAGATCCTGAAATCGTTCCTGAACTTGCCTCCCTGGTCCAGGTGGTTTTTTTTGTGCACGTAATCCTGCAGGTACTCCGCGAAGGGATGCATGGTGCGCAGCTTGTACACATTGATCAGCTCCCCGCCCTTGCCGACCCGTCTCAGCTTCACGAAGGGTCCGTAAGTGGGGCTCTCATCGAATGCCGGTTCCCTGACCTTCCTGGTCACGAAAAAGAACAGGCCGTTGACGAAGGTGTCCTCGGTGACCTCGAATCCGCAGGAGTAGAGCCGTCCCAGGATCTCCGCCCTGGAAAGCACCCGGTTGTTCCCGCGGGTCAGCAAAAAGTAGATCTTCCTGGTAGGGTAGAATTTGGGGAAGACCCGCTTGAGGATGTAATCGAACGTGTACATGATCCAGTTGAACACCGGCGGGTATTTCCTGAGGATCCGCTTCTTCCGCTGTTCGGCGGTCTCTGCACACCCGATGAAAGTCCCCCCCTCCGGGAGCTTGTGGTTCACGGACTCGAAGAATTTGTTCAGGTACTGGATGTCGTTCACCCGCCGCAGGTTGATCATGGTCCTGTACTGGTTCTCGGGCTGCCGCAGGATGTTGAACCGGGTGGTTGTGGAAAGCACCAGGGTTTTACGGTCGTCCAGGTTCACATGGTTTTCCACGTACTGCGCCGCTTTCTCTCCGCATTCCTCGGCGATGGCATCCCGGAGGAAGCGGCCCCCGTTCTGTATATCGCTGTGCACCCTGGCCTGCTTCAGCCTGCGCTTGTCCAGGACGGTGGGAGGCTTTTCCAGGAAGGCCGATGCCGTCTCATATTCCGGCGCGCAGACCACGTAGGTATAGATGCCGAAAACCAGTATCTCCACCAGGGTGGCCACCCCGAAGGTGCCGAATACCATCATCCGTGAGTAGAAGGTGGTATTGAAGGCATAGATGATGAACGCCACGAAAGCCAGTGTCAGGAGATTGGGGTACAGGATGTTCCGCATCAGGAAGGTGGGCCGTTCCTTCCTTCCGATGTGGTACTTGTTCAGGTAGAAGGAACAAATCAACCAGATGACGAGGGTCACCCCGAACCCCAGCAAATACCGGTTGTTCATGTAAGAGACCATCACAGGCTTCAGGCCCGCCATGAACACATATGCCCCTGCAAGAATGAGCAGGTCCGTAATGATCAAACCAGTCTTAGGAGGCTTCATGGGTCAGAATTCACTTGTGAATTTAATAAAAAGAATCTGTTCCTGAAACAGACTTATCAACGATGAATCTTGAAAAGGAGAAAAAAATGACGCAATGAGCTGAAGCCAAAATTTTCTATCTTCGTGTAATGAAAAATGAGTACACCATTGCCACCCGTGCAGCCCTCAGGGCCGGCGAAGCGATCCTGGAAGTATACAGTGAGGAGGATCTGGAAATCGAGACCAAGGCGGATGAGACGCCGCTGACCAGGGCGGACAAAATGGCGCACAGGATCATCAGGGAAGCGCTGGAGGAGACCGGGATCCCTGTGCTGAGCGAGGAGGGCAGGGAAATTCCCTACGAAGAAAGACGCGGGTGGGAGCAGTTCTGGATGGTGGACCCGCTGGACGGGACCAAGGAATTCATCAAGCGGAACGGTGAGTTCACGGTGAACATCGCGCTGATCGAAAAGGGAAGGACGGAGTTCGGGGTGGTGTTCGCCCCCTGGATCAACGAACTGTTCGTGGGTCTGCCCGGTATGGGGTCCTACCGGTGCGTCAACAAGAAACATTTCCACCAGCCCCTGGATTACCTGATACAGTTCTCGGAGAAACTTCCCCTGGAGCAGGAAGATGCGCAGGGGCTTTTCCGGGTGGTGGCCAGCCGTTCCCATTTTAACAGGGAGACAGAATTGTACATCCATTTCCTGGAACTGGAGGGGAAGAAGGTCTCCCTGGTGAGTCGCGGCAGCTCCCTGAAACTCTGCATGGTGGCCACCGGCGAAGCGGATGTGTATCCCCGGATGGGTCCCACGATGGAATGGGATACCGCAGCGGCCCACGCGGTGGTGAAGGCCACCGGGAAGAATGTCTGCCGGTTCGACACCGGGGAGGAGCTGGAATACAACAAGGAGGACCTCCACAATCCGTTTTTTCTTACCCGGTAGGATGCAACCAAAACAATCAACCCGGAGTCATATTAATTGAAGGCATGGATGACCGGTGACAAGGAAATACTTGCAGGCTGTATCAAGGGCAGGCAGGATGCGCAGCGGAAGCTGTTCGATAAATATTCCCGCCTGTTGCTCGGAGTCTGTAACCGGTATGCGCAGAAC
>DSEO01000140.1 GCA_011056635.1 Bacteroides sp. | reverse complement strand
CCGGAGTTCCAACATCATGCTTCGGAGCGCTCCCGGGGAGGAATCCATCGCCCAGGTGCCGGATATCGAATTCGATAAAATAAAACTGGAATATTCGGTCCTGGTAAGATTTGAACTGAAATAAACGCTGTTCGGCAGACCCTGCCACACCGGACCTCATTTTTTAACCATCTGACAGGGAAATTGCTTATCTTGGCTTGTAGTATTAAGATCATAAAATTCTAATATACAAATTTTTAATCCATGAAAAACAAAATGATTATTGCCTTGACGATCGTCCTCTCGTTGATGATCTCCAATGTATCATTCTCACAGGGTCAGGAGTCAGAAAAATCCCCGATAAAACCTGCACTGCTGATCATAGACATACAGAATGCATTTTTGACCATGGTCCCCGAAAGGGAAAAGGAAGTGGCCCTCTACAGTATCAACATGTACATTGAACTTTTCAGGAGTCATGGATGCCCGGTTATACGGGTCTATCACCACGGTGAGGAATACGGTGTCGTACCCGGTACGGATATTTTTGAATTCCCGGCTTCCGTATCCGTTCAATCCGATGATCCCAAAATTATTAAAACCTATCCCGATGCCTTCAATAAAACCAATCTTGACAGGGTGTTGAAGGAGCATGGCAGCAATACACTGTTCCTGTCCGGTTTGAGTGCGGTGGGATGTGTACTGGCAACCTGGATCGGGGCAAACAATCATGACTACAATGCTTTTCTGCTGAAGGATGCGATCATGAGCCATAACGAAGAATTTACGAACAATGTGGAGGTCATGTTCGACGCCGTGGGCTACGACATGGTCAAACTGATCCTTGAAAATTACGGGAAATAACGCATGAACATTTACCTGGATTACAATGCCACCACCCCGGTGGACAGGGAGGTTGCACTCGCCATGCAGCCTTATCTGGATACATATTTCGGCAATCCATCCAGTGCACACAGTTTCGGCGCAGATGCGAAGAAAGCCGTGGAACATGCACGGAAACAGGTTGCGGGATTGATCAACTGTTCTCCCGGTGAAATTATTTTCACCAGCGGGGGTTCCGAATCCAACAACCATGCCATCAAAGGATTCGCTTATGCAAATGCACACAGGGGAAAGCACATCATCACCACGTCCATCGAACATCCATCAGTTACCGAGGTATGTAGATACCTGGAGGAAAAAGGATTTCGTGTTTCCTACATTCCCGTGGACGAAACCGGACTGGTCCTCCTGGATGCACTGGAAGCAGCGATCACCCCGGAGACGATCCTGATCTCGGTGATGCATGCCAATAATGAAATAGGTACGGTTCAGCCCATCCGGGATATCTCTGCCATCGCGGGAAAGTACCACATTGCGCTTCATACGGACGCTGCCCAGTCCGCCGGGAAGTACCCTGTGGATGTGAAAGAGCTGGGTGCGGACCTGCTGTCCATCGCCGGGCACAAGCTGTATGGTCCGAAAGGGACTGGCGCTTTGTATATCCGGGATGGCGTGGTCCTTGAAAAACTGATCCACGGGGCGGACCATGAACAGAACAAACGGGCGGGGACAGAGAATGTGCTTGAGATCGTCGGACTGGGTAAGGCCTGCGAGATTGCATCCCGTGACCTGGAAAAAAACATGAAGCACCTTCAACACATGAGGGACCTGCTTTATGGACACCTGCAGGAAAAGCTTCCGGATATCAGGCTGAATGGCCATCCCCGGCTGCGCCTTCCCAATACACTGAGCATCAGTTTCCGGGGACTCGAAGCCAATATGATTCTGAACGAGCTGGAAATCAGAGGGATCGCAGCCTCGGCAGGTGCAGCGTGCCATACCGATTCGATCGATGTATCCCCGGTGCTGGCCGCCATCAACCTGGATACCGGTTATGCCATGGGAACCATCCGCTTCTCTGTGGGCAGATATACCACGAAGGAAGAGATCCGCCTTGCATCGGAGATCATCATTGATACGGTCCATCAATTTAAATCCTCCGAAGGTGAACAACCCCGGCAATCCGGCATTCCTGCGGAACAGATAAAACTTACCCGTTACACGCAGGGACTTGGGTGTGCCTGCAAACTGCGCCCCGGGGAACTGGAAAAAATACTGAAGGAGATTCCCGTTTCATCCGACCCCCGCATCCTGGTAGATACGCAAAATTCCGATGATGCGGCAGTCTACAGCATCAATGATACCACAGCTCTTGTGCAGACGGTGGATTTCTTTACTCCGATCGTGGATGATCCTTATGATTTCGGCGCCATCGCCGCAGCCAATGCCCTGAGTGACATCTATGCCATGGGAGCAAAGCCGCTGTTTGCACTGAATATAGTGGGTTTCCCTTCCAACAGGCTGCCCATGGATGTGCTGCAGATGATCCTTCAAGGAGCCCGTGACAAAGCCCTGGAAGCGGGCATCAGTATTCTCGGGGGACATACCATTGATGATCCTGAGCCAAAATACGGACTGGTGGTAAACGGCCTGGTCCATCCCGGCAGGATCTGGACCAACGCCGGAGCCAGGGATAAGGATGTAGTCATTCTCACAAAACCGATCGGCACCGGGATCCTGACCACCGCACTCAAACGGGGATTGATCGGTGAAAAGAATAAAGCCGAATTGATCCGGTCCATGGCCGAACTGAACAAAAAGGCTGCGGCAATACTGGAAGGTTACACGGTCCATGCCTGCACCGATGTGACCGGCTTCGGTCTGATCGGTCACCTGAGTGAAATCTCCACGGCAAGCAAGATGAATATGGAACTGTTCGCCGGACGGATACCTCTGCTGGATGAAACAGTCAATTTTGCAGCAGCCGGTGTGATCCCCGGAGGTACGACCAATAATTTAAATTACTATTCCAAATTTGTGACCTGGGATGCAGAAATATCTGCCCTCACGAAAATCATTCTCTGTGATGCGCAGACCTCCGGCGGATTGTTGTTTACTGTTCCGGAAAATGAAAAGGAGCAGGTGATCCTGGAGCTGAAAAATGCCGGGATCCGGTCGGCCACACATATAGGCAATTGCACCGGCCGGGGCAGGGGGGCCATTTTTGTGAAAAGGTAAGACAATGTGTTTACCGTAACCGGGAAGGAATGTGAAGCGTGACACAAATCATTGATGGAGTCAATAAAGAAATTCAATTTTGTAGAAATTGTCTAATCCACATTCCCCCGATATGAAATCTTTCGATGTTGCCCTGAATCCCAATGACCTGGTCCGATTTCTTAAAAAACCGGCGATAGAATTTACCCGCAATGACCTCATGCTTTTCTGCGAAGAAATGCAGATAGAGATGGTCAATTTTCGTTACCTGGCGGAGGATGGCCGGTTGAAGACCCTCAGCTTTGCAATCACATCCAGGAAGTATCTTGAAACCATCCTCAGCCGGGGAGAGCGGGTGGACGGAAGCAGCCTGTTTGCCTATATGGAGTCCGGGAACAGTGACCTGTATGTGGTTCCCCGTTACCGGACAGCCTTTTTAAATCCCTTTACCGCTGTACCCACACTTGATATTTTCTGTTCTTTCTACAACCACGAGGGACGTCCCCTGGAGAGTGATCCCGGTTATATCCTGCGCAGGGCCGGGGAAGCGTTTACCCGTGAAACAGGATTTCAATTCCTGGCCATGGGCGAACTTGAATATTACGTAATGGCTCCCAGGGAAGAATTTTACCGCAGTAAAGACCAGAAGGGATACCATGCCAGCGGGCCCTTTGCCAAGTTTGAGTATATCAGGAACGAGGCCATGAGGATCCTGGCCAGAACCGGCAGCAGCATCAAGTACGGGCATGCCGAAGTGGGATGTTTCACCGACGGCGATACTTACTACGAACAACATGAGATTGAGTTCCTCCCGGCCCAGGCCGTGCTGGCCGCCGAACAAATCGTGCTGGCCAAATGGATCCTCCGGAAGCTCGGCCATCAATACGGGGTTCGCATTAGCTTCGCTCCAAAAATTCATGTGGGACAGGCCGGGAGCGGGTTGCATTTTCACATGTTGCTTGAGAAAGATGGTGAGAACCTGACCGCCGCCAACGGTCAGCTCAGCGACCTGGCGCGTAAAATGATCGCCGGGATCTTGGATTCGGCCGGTGCCCTTACCGCTTTCGGGAATACCTTACCCACCTCGTACCTCAGGCTCGTACCACACCAGGAGGCTCCCACGAGAATTTGCTGGGGGGAAAGCAACCGGCTTGCTGTCGTCCGTGTGCCACTCTCATGGACAGGCGCCGGGGAGATGATTCAGGATGCAAATCCCAATGAAGCCCGAATCCCTGCCATTGGTCCGTCAGAACAGACCTTCGAATTCAGGGTGCCGGACGGTTCGGCCGATATCTACCTGACTTTGGCGGGACTGGTTGTGGCGGCCCTGCGGGGATTAACCATGCCGGATGCCCTTGAGCTTGCGGCTCAGTTATATGTGGATGCGGATATTTTCAAACCGGAGCAGCGGGACAAACTGGCCAGGCTCAGACAACTGCCCCGGTCATGCTGGGAATCGGCCGAAGCGTTGAATCATAAACGGGAGATCTTCGAAAACGGGAAAATTTTTCCGCATGGATTGATCGACAGTCAGATAGAAAAACTTAAATCCTATGGCGACAGGGACCTGAGTGAAAGATTGAATGGGAAAACCGATGAAATAAAAGCACTGGTGGAGCAATTTATTGCTTACATTTAATTGATAAACGCCCTGACATGAAAAGTTTTCCGTTTTCCGTATCCTGGCTGATTGCTTTCTTCCTGTTCAGCGGATGCGAGAAAGAAGATCCCGAATTGCCTGGCAACGGGGATTCCGTCGTATACGACGTCACGCTGACAGATGAGACGGTTTTCATTGACAGCCTTGACGTTGCATCCCTGGTCCGGATCGATACCGCCAACTACATCTACTATTTTGATAATACCAATCCCAGGATCGCAAACCTGGAAGCGGATGACATCCTGCTGATTTACGGGGTGGCACTGCGCCGGGTAACGGGTGTAACCCACAATGGTAATGAGACCAGGGTTGAAACGGGCTATGCCACGTTAAACGAAGCGATCAAAGACGGAGAGATCTCCTGGAACAAAGCGATCAGTTTTAATGACGGTGTCATTCCGACTGTACAGATGCAGGGTCAGCACATCGACCTGAAATCTGTTACCGAGGACGGTTTTGAGTTTGAATTCCCCTACGGCGATTTCACCTACAGGATTAAGTTCTCTTTTACGGATAAGAAGGCGGATGTGGAATTCGAGATCTCCAAGGACCTGGCGGGCCCGGTGACTGCAAAATTCCTGACCAAAGGCTCTGTCGAGAATTTCTATTCGAACACAAAAATGCAATTTGAGAACAAGAAACTCACCCGTTTCGAACAGAAGAATCCGGGCATGCAGGGCGAGCTGTTACTGAATCTCACCGTGGCGGGTTCGGGCAGGGATGAAATGGTCTTCGATTTTCCCGTGGTCCTATTGAAATTCCCCATGATGGTGGGCCCCATCCCGGTCACGATCAATATCAAGGTGCTGTTCGTTTTTACCTGTGCCGTACCCGTCGACGGTTCTTCACAGGTGGAAGTTAAATTCACCTACAATTCCACCACGGGAATCAAATATAACGGCACCACCGTATCGGCCGATGCCTCCATCGGTGATCAGAGCATGGAAAAAAACAAGGCGCAGACAGGGGCATCTTCGGCCATTGAAGCCAGCTTCGGATTGGGTTTTCCCAGGATTGAGATCGGGGTTTTCGATGAATTGATCGTGCCATGGATCCACACGGCATTCCTGATCGGCGGCGATTATACATTCCACCCGGCCTGCCAGCAGGCCAAATCCCAGTTCATCGGAGCCTGCGGTCTGGACCTGTCGTTCCTGGGTTTCAGCTACAAAGCCAATACGGTATTGTGGCAGGAGGAAAAAGTGCTGCTCCAATCGGGCGACTGCCCGTAAGTTCATAGGGGAAGTAGACAGGGTAGGTGAATTGAGAATGTGGGAATGATGTAACAAATACCTGCAAATTATAACAATTATGCAGACTGACCTGACTACCTTTGTCGCAGCAAGAATTGATTATATTCCCCATAATGAAATTTGCTTACATAGGAACATACCCACCCCGCGAATGTGGAATAGCCACATTCACGCACAATCTGCGCAAATCGATGAAGAACGGGGATGGAGGCAGGAACCGGGAGCATGAAGGGTTTGTGGTTGCCATGAATGACAACGATCTCACCTATGAATACCCCGAGGAAGTAAAAATTACAGTCAGGCAGGAACACCAGGAGGATTATCTGAAAGCAGTTGAATTCATCAACCTGAGCGGTGCCGACCTTTGCATCCTTGAACATGAATTCGGGATTTACGGCGGTCAGAATGGGGTTTATATCCTTCCCCTGCTACACAGATTGGAAATTCCTCTGATCGTCACACTGCACACCATCATGAAAACACCGTCTTACAATGAGCGGGCGGTGCTGCAGGAGATATGTAAAATGGCTTATAAAATTGTGGTAATGAGTCATAAAGCCATTGAATTCCTTGTGAATGTTTATGACGTGCCGAAAGAAAAAATTGAATTTATCGAGCATGGGGTGCCTGATATCCAATTCAGCCAGGAAGATTCGAAAAAAGAGTTTAAGCTTGAAAAGAAAAAAGTATTACTGACCTTTGGATTTATAGGCCGTAACAAAGGGATAGAAACTGTCATAAAAGCTCTGCCCTCCGTCGTGGACAGAAACCCGAATGTGATCTACATCATTATCGGCAAGACACATCCCAATGTACTAAGACATTCCGGTGAAGAGTACCGCATTTTTCTGATGCGCCAGGTGAAGAACCTTCAACTGGAAGATCATGTGATATTTCTGAATGAGTTCATCAATGAAAGGGATCTGTTTAAATACCTGTATGCAGCTGATATATACATCACGCCCTACTTAAACGAGGCCCAGATCACCAGCGGAACGCTCTCATATGCGATTGGAGTTGGTTCGGCTGTGGTCTCCACACCTTACTGGCATGCTGCTGAATTGCTGTCAGAAGGCAGGGGAAAACTGTTTGACTTTAATGACAGCGGAGAGCTTGCTTCCATTCTTAACGATCTGCTGGAAAAACCCGCAGTGTTACATGATCTTAAAAAGCGGGCCTATGCTTTTGGCCGTAAAATTACATGGCCCAAAACAGGAGAAAAATATTTGGCGATTGCCGGGAGCGCAGCCTTAATGGAACGGGATCCCACCATCGTAAAAAAGGTGACGGAGCTGGATTTCCTCATTCTGCCCTCCTTTTCCCTGACACATATCAATCGCCTGACCGATGACACGGGGATTATCCAGCATGCAAAATTTGGAATTCCCAATTTAAAAGAAGGATATTGCCTGGATGACAATTCCAGGGCATTGCTGATGGTGCTCATGGCTTACCGGCAAATGAAAGATTCCCGTGCTCTGGAGTTGTCTCCCGTGTACCTGAGCTATATCCATT
>DSEO01000032.1 GCA_011056635.1 Bacteroides sp. | reverse complement strand
CCAATTACGAGGAGGCCATTGCCATTCTAAAGAAATACAAGGAGTTCCTGCTCTGCCTGATCACCGATGTGATCTTCCCCCGGAACGGGGAAATGGATGAAGAGGCGGGCTTCAGGCTGGTAACCCAGGCACGGGAGCTGGTGGGTGAGCTACCTACCGTGATCCAGTCCTCCGACGTGAGGAACTCCCGGCGGGCATTTGAGCTGAAATCCACCTACATCAACAAGAACAGCGAGACGCTGCTGCAGGATATCCGGAACTTCATCACCTTCCACCTGGGGTTCGGTGCTTTTGTCTACCGCGATTCGGCGGGAAAGAAGATCGCAGAAGCCAAATCGCTCCAGGAATTCGAGAAACACATCGCCACCATCCCCGACGACTCGCTGATCTACCACGGGAAGCGCAACCATTTTTCGCTCTGGCTCATGGCCCGGGGAGAGATCAAGATCGCCAAGATGATCCATCCCATCAAGGTGACCGATTTCAGATCGGCCGACGAATTCCGGAACTACCTGCAGTATGTGGTGCGGAAGTACCGCAACGAATCCAACACCGGGAAAGTGGTGAACTTCGATGAAACGGCCCTGGTGGATGAGTCGAACATCGTCAGCCTGGGGAGCGGGGGACTGGGAGGCAAGGGGCGGGGCTGTGCCTTCATCAGCGCGCTGATCTACAACCTGAACTTTTCCGAGATCATTCCGGAGATGAACATCCGGATCCCGCGGACGGCCATTATCGGTACGGACGAATTCGATCTTTTCATGGAGCGCAACAACCTGCATGAGGTCATCAGCGAGGAGCATGACTATGAAACCATCCGCAGCCGGTTCCTGGAGGCCGATCTCTCCTATAACCTGGAGAAGAAACTGAAACAGATGGTCAGGATGCTGGACCGGCCGCTTGCGGTGCGTTCCTCCAGTCTCCTGGAAGATTCCACCATGCAGCCCTTCTCGGGGGTGTTCGAGACTTACCTGATCCCCAACAACCATCCCGAATTCAATGAGCGGTTGAAACAGCTGACCGATGCGGTCAAGCTGGTCTATTCCTCCATCTTCTCCCCCCAGTCAAGGAGCTACTTCGAGGCCATCAATTTCAAGCTGGAGGATGAGAAGATGGCGGTGGTGATCCAGGATGTGGTGGGTACCCGCCACGGTGATCATTTCTATCCGCACATCAGCGGGACCGCCCAGTCGCACAACTACTACCCGGTGGCCCACATGGAGCCGGAGGACGGGTTTGCCATAGCCGGACTGGGACTGGGCCATTATGTGGTGAACGGGGAAAAAGCCTACCGGTTTTCTCCCAGGTTCCCCACCGTGGAAATGAGTTCGCTGAAAAACCAGGTGCGTGACTCCCAGGTGGAGTTCCTGGCCCTGGACATGCAGCGGTCACAGGTGGATTTCGTGCGGGAGGGCTCCGAGGCCAACCTGCACAGGCTTCCCATATCGGAGGCGGAGGAGCACGGGGTACTGGACCACCTGGCTTCGGTCTATGATCCGGAGAATGAGCGGGTCGACCCGGGCCTGTCCGGTGCCGGTCCCCGCATCCTCAATTTTGCGGACATCCTCAAATACGAATACGTGCCCATGGCCCATACGCTGGATTTGATCATGGATGTGGGGAAGGAAGCGCTGGGTTCGCCGGTGGAACTGGAGTATGCGGTGGACCTGGACAAAGCCGCCAACGGGAAACCTTCCTTCTTCATCTTGCAGATCAAGCCCTTGCTCGGTACCGGCAAGGAATTTACCTTTGATGCGGAAAGCATTCCGGAAGCGGACATGATCATCTTTGCGGAAAAAAGCATGGGCAACGGGAAGATCGATGACATTTCGGACGTTGTGTATGTGGACCCGGATACATTCGACAGGCTCAGGACCAAGGAGATGGTGGGACAGATCGAACAATTCAACAGGAAGCTGACGGAGCGGAACAGGAAATACATCCTGATCGGTCCCGGCCGCTGGGGCACGCGCGATCCGTTCATCGGGATCCCGGTGGACTGGTCCCAGATCTCCAACGCGAAGGTGATCGTGGAGATGGGCCTGCAGGATTTTCCGCTGGATGCATCGCTGGGGTCCCATTTCTTTCACAACCTGACCTTCATGAATGTGGGGTATTTCAGCATCCAGTATGAGGGGACCGACTCCTTTATCCGGTGGGATGAGCTGAAAAAGCAGAAGGAGATGGGGAGGACGGAATTTGTGCGGCACATCCGTTTTGAAAAGCCCATCCCCATCATGATGGACGGGAAGAAACGAATATCCATTGTATTAAAGCGCGAAGCTGCATTGCAGCGCGGCAATTAGGAACAGGGTATGGATAAAAAACAGAGGCAGGTGGTCTATCCCACCATCGATTTCAGTCACACCGCGTTCAACCTGCTGATGCAGAAACGCATCAGGAAGGTATTGATCATCAGCAGCAATTACGATTTCTTCATGCTGGAGGAAGACGGACGGATCGATGAACAGATCTTCAACGAGTATGTTTCCCTGAACCTGCGCTATCCGCCGGTGTTCATCAAAGCCACCAATGCCACGGAAGCGTTCAGCATCCTGGAGCATGACGAAATCGATTTGGTGATCGAGATGCTGAACCTGGGGGATGCGGATGCCTTCACTCTGGCCAAACGGATCAAGGGCCGGTTCGAACACATTCCCATCGTGGTGCTCACCCATTTCAACAGGGAGGTGAGCCTGCGGCTGCAGAACGAAGACCTGTCAGCCATCGATTATGTTTTCTGCTGGCTGGGGAACGCCGACCTGCTGCTGGCCATCATCAAGTTGCTGGAGGACAGGATGAATGCGCCCCATGATATCGAACAGGTCGGGGTGCAGTGCATCCTGCTGGTGGAGGATTCCATCCGGTATACGTCCGCCTATCTGCCCGAGCTCTACAAGATCGTCATGCAGCAGTCCAGGAATTTCTCCAAAGAGGCGCTCAACGAGCACCAGCGGATGCTCCGCATGCGCGGAAGACCCAAGATCCTGCTAGCGAAGACCTACGACGAGGCCCTTACACTGTACGGCCGGTACAAGGAGAACCTGCTGGGGATCATCTCCGATGTGAGCTTCAAAATGGATAACCAGCAGCGGGACAAGGAGGAGAAGCTGGGGATCAGGCTGGTGCAGCAGATCCGGGAGGAGGATCCGCACATGCCCGCCCTGCTGCAGTCCTCCGACATCTCCAATGCAGCCCTGGCCGAACAGCTGGGGGCGGGTTTCATGCACAAGTATTCCAAGTCGCTTTCCATTGACCTGCGGAACTACATCATCCAGCATTTTGCCTTCGGGGAATTCATCTTCCGGGACCCGGAGACACTGAAGGAAGTGGGACGGGCGGCGGACCTGCAGGCTATGCAGCAGAAGATCCTGGAGGTGCCCGATGAGGTGCTCGCCTACCATGCGGAACGGAACCACTTTTCCAAGTGGCTCAACGCCCGGGCGATCTTCCCCGTGGCCCAGCTTTTTAAATACATTAGCAAGGAGGATTTCAGGAATATACAGGAGGCGAGGAATTACCTTCACGAGGCGATCTCCAGTTTCCGGATCAGCAAGGGGAGGGGGATCATTGCCAAATTCGACAAGCACAGTCACGATACCTACACCACCTTTTCCAGGATCGGGGAGGAGTCCATCGGGGGGAAGGCGCGGGGACTGGCCTTCATCAATTCGGTCATCGAGCAGCACCGGCTCATGGACAAATATCCCAATGTGCTGGTCACCGTTCCCCGCACCGTGGTGCTGAGCACCGATGTGTTCGATGAGTTCATGGAAACGAACGACCTGTATAAGATCGGGTTGTCGGACCTGCCTGACGAGGAGATCCTGAACCATTTCGAGGCGGCGCGGCTGCCCGGATGGCTGCACCAGGACCTCTACGCGGTGATCTCGGTCTCCACCGCCCCCCTGGCCGTGCGTTCCTCCAGCAAACTGGAAGATTCTCATTACCAGCCTTTCGCGGGGATCTATTCCACCTACATGATCCCCATCATCCCGGAGGACCGGGCCCATACCATGGAGCTGCTCACCAGCGCCATCAAGTCGGTCTACGCTTCGGTCTATTTCAGCGAGAGCAAGGCATACATCCAGGCCACCTCCAACATCATTGACGAGGAGAAAATGGGGATCGTCCTCCAGGAAGTGTGCGGGACCAGGCATGGTGAACGTTACTATCCCACCATCTCCGGGGTGGCCCGCTCCATCAATTTCTATCCCATCGCTCCGGAAAAACCGGGGGAGGGCATTGCGAAGATCGCATTCGGACTGGGGAAATATATCATGGACGGCGGGATTTGTCTCCGTTTCTCCCCCACCTATCCCAAAAAGGTGCTGCAGCTTTCATCCACCGGGATGATGCTTCGCGACACCCAGCGGCAGTTCTATGCACTGAACCTGAAGGAGGGAAGTTACCACACCTCCACCGATGATGCGGTGAACCTGCTGCGGCTCAAGATCACCGAGGCTGAAAAGGACAAAGCGCTCCGGCATGTGGCTTCGGTGTACGACCACCAGTCGGACATGGTGCGTGACGGGATCAATTATGAAGGGAAGAAGATCCTCACCTTTGCCGGGGTCCTGCAGCATGAATCCTTCCCCCTGGCACAGATCATCAGGGAGCTGCTGGAGATCGGACAGCGGGAGATGAACATGCCCATCGAGATCGAGTTCGCGGTGAACATGGATGTGCCGGAGGGAGAACCGTACATCTTTAATTTCCTGCAGGTCAGGCCCATCGTGGAAACGGACCAGTCGGTGCGGATCAACATGGACCATGTGAAGCAGGAGGAGACCATCCTCTATTCCAATTCGGCCCTTGGCAACGGGGAGTTCAAGGGGATCAGGGACCTGGTCTACGTGAGACCTGAAAGCTTCAAACCATCCATGACCAAGGCGATCGCCTCCCACATGGAGAAGCTGAACAGCCGGTTCAGGGAAGAGAAGCGGCCTTACGTGCTGGTGGGTCCCGGCCGCTGGGGTTCCAACGATGCGTGGCTGGGGATCCCGGTGAAATGGTCGCAGATCTCGGAGGCGCGGATCATCGTGGAATCCAGCCTGAAAGATTACCGCATCGATCCCAGTCAGGGTACCCATTTCTTCCAGAACCTCACCTCCTTCCGGGTGGGGTACATGACCATCAATCCGTATATCCGGGACGGCTACTATGATCCTGCCTTCCTGGACAGACTCCCCGCCGCGTTCGAGAACGAGCACATCCGGCATATCCGGTTCGACGATGAACTGGTGATCCGCATCGACGGCCGCACCAACCGCGGCGCCATCCTGAAACCGGATGGCCTGTCCCAGTGATCCAATGGCCGTGACCGCCCGCAACCCGGTGCACGCTGCCACCCGAAACCAGGCGCCCCAGCGCGACTTGGTGGTGAATCAATTTCAGGTACCGGCTAAACAAAAAAGGGGCAGGTACGTTTAGTATTAGAAAAGCTAATCACCCACCAGTAAAAATTAAAACCCAATGAACAAACGTGAATTTCTGAAAACATCCATGATTTTCGGTGCGGGAGCCGTGCTGACCCCCCACCTTGCCACTTCCTGCATGAACACTGCCGGTGCAAACGGCGTAACCGCCTCGCTGGTCTCCACTGACAGTACGGGCAAGTTCGTGCAGCCCGAGCTGGGATACGCTTTTGATGCCCTGGAACCCCACATTGATGCCATGACCATGGAGTTTCACTACACGAAGCACCATGCCGGCTATACCAGTAAGTTCAATGCCGCCCTGGAGAGCGAGAATCTGCACTCCACCGATATCTACAAGATTTTCGCCCAGATTTCCAATTACTCGGATGGAGTGAGGAACAACGGCGGAGGTTATTACAACCACAACCTTTTCTGGAAATTCATGTCCCCCGAAGGAGGCGGAGAGCCCGCCGGGAAGGTGGCCGCGGCCATCAACGAGACCTTCGGTTCTTTTGCCAAGTTCAAAGACCTGTTCTCGGCCACGGCAGGCAGCGTGTTCGGCTCCGGCTGGGCATGGCTCATCCTCAATGACACGGGCAACCTGCAGGTGGTCTCCACCCCCAACCAGGACAACCCGCTGATGGATGTGTCCGATGTGTACGGAAAGCCCCTGCTCAATATCGATGTATGGGAACACGCCTATTACCTCAAATACCAGAACCAGCGCACCAGTTACATTGAAGCGTATTGGAATGTGATCGACTGGAATTTCGTGGAAGCGCTCTACCAGGAGGCGATCGCCTGAAAAAAGGTGCTTTTATTGGCCAGGCATACCCCTTCGTCGCTGAAAACCGAGCCTGCGAGCTCGGCGTAGCCAATTCTTGCTGCGCAAGCATTTGTAGGCTTCCTCAGGGGCATGCCTGGCCACCTGACCTTCTGACCGCATAACACCCCTGGCTCACCCCGGGGGTTTTTTATGGGTCAGGCATACCCCCTCGTCGCTGAAAATCCTTACTGCGCAAGTATTTGTAGGCTTCCTCAGGGGCATGCCTGCCCCTCGAAAATTCCTAGTGCCAACCTTTTAATACAGCCCCGCAAACCTGCTATTAATCATACATTCCGGGCTTGTATAATCTCTCCAGAAAGACCAAATTTACTTTGTGATTTCCGGCACATGCTTTCCGACCCATTTTCGCCGGGATGAGATGATGACCTTTAACAACTTAAATATTTCCAGATGAACGTAGATGCCATTATGAATGACCTGGTAAAGAAACATCCAAACGAATTGGAATACCACCAGGCGGTTCGCGAAGTCTTAGAATCCATTGAAGAGGTGTATAACGAAAACCCTCATTTCAGCTCGGCGAATATTGTGGAACGCCTCATTGAACCCGACCGGACCTATATCTTCAAGGTCCCGTGGGCGGACGACCAGGGGATGGTGCATGTGAACCTCGGGTACCGGATCCAGTTCAACAACGTGATCGGTCCGTATAAAGGAGGTCTCCGTTTCCACCCAAGTGTCAACCTGAGCATTCTGAAATTCCTGGGTTTCGAGCAGATTTTCAAGAACAGCCTGACCTCCCTGCCCATGGGCGGGGCGAAGGGCGGATCCGATTTTGATCCCAAAGGCAAATCCAATGCCGAGATCATGCGGTTCTGCCAGTCATTCATGGTGGAACTCTGGAACCTGATCGGTCCCAATACCGATGTACCGGCCGGCGATATCGGCGTGGGCGGGCGCGAGATCGGTTACCTGTACGGCATGTACCGCAAGCTGGCCCGAGAGAACACCGGGGTGCTCACCGGGAAGGGGCTCAACTGGGGTGGATCGCTGGTCAGACCGGAGGCGACCGGCTTCGGGTGTGTCTATTTTGCCAAGGAGATGCTGGCCACCATCAAAGAATCCTTCAAGGGGAAGCGGGTGGCCATTTCCGGGTTCGGGAACGTGGCCTGGGGAGCGGTCCGCAAGGTGAACGAACTGGGCGGGAAGGTGGTCACACTTTCGGGCCCTGATGGTTACATCTATGACCATGAAGGTGTTTCCGGGGCGAAGATCGATTACATGCTGGAGCTGAGGGCCTCCAATGAAGATATTGTGGCACCCTATGCGCTGGAGTTTGAAAGCGCCGAGTTCATCCAGGGGAAAAGGCCCTGGGAGGTGGAGGTGGACATCGCCCTGCCCTGTGCCACGC
The DNA here is from genome assembly GCA_011056635.1 of Bacteroides sp. Lineage (GTDB taxonomy): Bacteria > Bacteroidota > Bacteroidia > Bacteroidales. The sequence goes on along the minus strand of DSEO01000032.1, from coordinate 76 downwards.
AGAATGAGCTCAACGAAGCGGATGCCCAGCAGCTGATCGATCACGGGTGCATCTGTGTATGCGAGGGGGCCAATAT
>DSEO01000033.1 GCA_011056635.1 Bacteroides sp. | reverse complement strand
CGCAAAACGACACACCCAAAAGCATCAAGATTGATTCTCCTCGAAGCTTGCCTCGAGGAACCTTTGGCTCTTTTAAGAAATCATCTCGAAAGTAGTGACGAAAACAGGAACCTGCTGCTTCGCACCAGCTTAGGCAGCGATGACCGCATCAGCTGCAGGGTAGTGCTCCCGGAGGGATCGGGGGAAAAAAAAGAGGCCATCCCCGGGAGATGACCTCTGAGTTATCTGGTTATGAATGATCCTACATCATCCCCATTCCGCCACCGCCACCGGCAGGCATTGGAGGCTCAGGCTCCGGAATTTCCACCAGGGTGCATTCGGTGGTCAGGAACATTCCGGCAATGGATGCTGCATTTTCCAGCGCGATGCGGGCCACTTTGGTCGGATCGATCACACCGGATTCCATCAGGTTTTCGTATTGGTTGGTCTGGGCATTGTAACCGTAATCATCTTTCCCGTCCTTGATGGCTTTCACTACCACAGAACCTTCCATTCCGGCATTTTCCACGATCTGGCGCAGGGGCTCCTCGAGCGCCCTCCGAACGATGGCGATTCCTGTATTTTCATCGTCATTGCTTCCCTTGAATTTCTCCAGGGACTTGATGGCGCGGATGTAAGCCACACCACCACCGGGGATAATCCCTTCCTCGACAGCTGCACGGGTGGCACTGAGTGCATCCTCAAACAGGTCTTTCTTGGTTTTCATTTCCATCTCGGAAGCAGCCCCCACATAGATAACCGCCACACCTCCTGCAAGCTTCGCGAGTCTTTCCTGCAGCTTCTCGCGGTCATAATCGGAAGTTGTGTTCTCGATCTGCTTTTTGATCTGGCCGACCCTTGCATTGATCATGGATTTTTCACCGGCGCCATTCACAATGGTGGTGTTCTCCTTGTCGATGGTGATCTTTTCGGCCTGGCCCAGCATATCCAGCTGTGTTCCGTCCAGTTTTAATCCTTTCTCCTCGGAAATGACGGTGCCCCCGGTAAGGATAGCAATGTCCTCGAGCATCTCTTTTCTCCTGTCGCCAAAGCCGGGAGCTTTGACGGCTGCGATCTTCAGTGAGCCGCGAAGCTTGTTCACCACAAGGGTGGCCAGCGCTTCACCGTCCACATCCTCGGCAATGATCAGGAGCGGACGCCCGCTCTGGGCCGTGGTTTCCAGGATGGGAAGCAGGTCCTTCATGGTGGAGATCTTCTTGTCATGGATCAGGACATAGGGATTCTCCAGCACCGCTTCCATCTTTTCGGTATCGGTCACAAAATAGGGGGAGATGTATCCGCGGTCAAACTGCATCCCTTCCACTACCTCCACGTATGTATCGGATGATTTTGACTCTTCCACTGTGATCACGCCTTCTTTCTTCACCTTGTCCATGGCCTCTGCAATGAGTGCTCCGATGGATGCCTCATTGTTGGCAGAGATGGAGGCCACCTGCTCAATCTTGCGGCTGTCGTCACCTATTTCTTTCGACTGATTCTGCAGGCTTTTTACCACTTCGGCCACCGCCTTGTCGATGCCCCTCTTCAGGTCCATGGGATTGGCGCCCGAGGTCACATTCTTCAGGCCAACCTGAACGATAGACTGTGCAAGGACCGTTGCCGTGGTGGTTCCGTCGCCGGCATCATCATTGGTCTTGGAGGCAACTTCCTTCACCATTTGGGCGCCCACATTTTCAAAGCGGTCTTCCAGTTCAATTTCCTTTGCCACGGTCACACCGTCCTTGGTAGCCTGGGGTGCTCCGAATTTCTTTTCTATGATTACGTTACGGCCTTTCGGTCCTAGTGTCACTTTTACGGCATTCGCCAGCTGATCCATACCGCTCTTCAGCTGATCCCTGGCTTCCATGCCAAATTTGATCTCTTTTGCCATTGTCTATTTTTTTAATTGGTTATTTACTTTGTAATGAAAAGCACATCATTCTGTGAAATGAGCAGATAATCTTCGCCGTCTATGGTTAACTCCTGTCCTGCAAATTTACCATACAGGACATGATCACCCACCTTCACCTCCATGGGTTCATCCTTTTTGTCGCTGCCTACCATGACCACTTTACCCTGCTGGGGTTTTTCCTTGGCCGTATCCGGAATAATGATACCGCTGGCGGTCTTTTCCTCAGCCTCTGAAGGTCTGACAAGAATTTTGCCCGCCAGGATTTTACCTTTAAGTTCTGCCATCTTTTTTCGTTTTAGAAGTTCAACATTATCAGAATCGCTTTCTCCTTAACATAATTTGTGCCAAAGGGCCGGAAAGCTGATTCCTGCCTGGAATATGGACATTTTTGCATCCGGACAAAAAAAAAGTGTCAGAACCATGACAGACTGACACTTTCTCAGGCGGCTAAATTTCGTTATTCCTCTTCTCCTTCCGGTTCATTTCCGAAAGATTCGGGAAGATCGATGGCCTGTGACGGCTGATCCATGATCGATTCATCGAACTGTCCCTGAAGACGTGATTGTTCATCTTGCCCCGATTTCGGAATGGTGATCCCCGCCAGCAGGCTCAACAGGATCAGCGCTGCCCCCAGGGTCCACGTGGCCTTTTCAAGGAAATCGGCTGTTTTGCGCACACCCATGTACTGGTTGGACGAGGAAAAATTGGAAGCCAGCCCGCCACCTTTGGAATTTTGTACCAGCACGATCAGAATGGTAAAAATACAGGTGACCACGATCAGAACGGTAAATAATACAAACATCTCCTTAACCTCTGTTTATTATGAATGATTGAAATTCTTAATCTTCTCAATTTGAGCTGCAAAGTAAGCACTTTTTTCCGGATATTTCAAACTTAACTTTTCGTAAGCGTAGATCGCTTTTGCATACAACCCCTGCTTCACGTAGATCTTTGCCAGCGTGTCCGTAATGAGTCCGTCATGCTCCCGGATGGAAGCCAGCGACACATCCCCTTTCAGGGTCGTTTCCCTGTCAGCCCGGATGGGTCCGGGATCCACCAGGATGAAATCTTTGATCAGCCGTTCCTTCACCGGACCCTTCACTTCTGCTTCTTCCTCATCTTTCAGCTTATCAATGGCCGGGGTTTCCAGCGGATGTTCCACCCCGGGCTCTTCCATATCTTCCTCATCTTTGATAAAAGCTCCCACCAGGGTTTCCGACGAGAGTTCTGTATCCTCATCCAGTTCGAGCAGATGGGGATCCGCTTCAGCAGTCGTTTCCGTACCCGCATAGGGGGCATGCTGCTCGATGATCACATCTGCCTGCACGTGAGGCTCATCGGAAAACTGGATCTCCGCGGGTTCTTCCTGCGATTCCTCAGGCGGAGCCGGGAGCGGGGCCACTTCACGGACAAACTCATAAAACCTTTTCCTGTCACTTGCATAGACTGCCGCCCTTTTCAATTCCTTCTCCTTATCCCGGCCCATGGCCTCCCTGATGCGAACCTGCAGCATATGTGCCAGGTTACACATGGGATAATGCCTGCAGAGATCCTCCACTCCCTCCAGGTCGGCCGGTGAGTAATGATCGGCGGATAGCAGGCGCATGAAATCCGAACTGTTCATATTTCGAGTTTTTTACCAGGAGACAAACGCCCTGTTAAAAATATCTTCCACAAGATCTTCTATGATCAATTCAATCAATTCATTCTCCACATCAGACAGGTTCTGGGAGGCATCATAATCCTCATACCGGGAAAAACTTGTATCATAATCAAGTTCAGGCTCCGCACTGTTGGTGTACCTGACCCTCACCGTGATGGTCAGCCGGTTTCGGGCGGCGGTCTCATTCCCTGTAATGGCAGTGGGCCTGGTTTCATAGTTGGTGATCTCACCCGAGAAGATCACATCGCCTCCCCTTTCCGCCAGTTCAAGGCCGGTGTTGGACTCTATTTTGTCCATCAGCGTTTCGGTAAAAAGCTGACTCAACTGGGCCTGGACGATGGGGGCCCGGTTGGGAAAGTACTCCACGGTGTAGGTTTGCACTTCCGTAGAAATATTCACTCCGCTGAATGAATAGGTGATCTTACACTGCTGAAGCATCATCACCGCAACTGACCCGAGTATGGGCAGGACCCACTTCCAGCTTCCTGTCGGCTTTCCCCTCATCCTTCTATTCAATGTTGTATTCTTTGATTTTCCTGTAAAGGGTGCGTTCAGAAATTCCCAGGTCCTGTGCCGCATATTTCCTTTTACCATTATGTTTCTCCAGCGCTTTCCGGATCAACTCGACTTCTTTATCCTCCAGGGAAAGTGATTCTTCTACAATCTCCTCGGTGTCAAATATTTCCTCCTCATTCCGTTTCTGGAGGGATTCCTTTTCAGGGCGGCCCAGCTGTTCGGCCCTGTCGGGTACATTATCGACCGTGGCATACAATTTCCTGATGATCCCTTCATGTTCAGGTTCAAGGGCATCGCTCACCTCGGTCTTCTCCATCATCTGAAGCACCAGTTTCTTCAGGTCATTCATGTCGTTCTTCATATCGAACAGCACCTTGTAGAGTATTTCGCGTTCAGAGTTAAAGGCTTCTTCGCTTACCGCACCCCGGTTGATGACTGCCGGCAGACGCGGTCGCTGATAATCAGGCAGGTACCGCGTAAGAATCGAGGCTGAAATATCCCGCACCTGTTCAATGATGGAAAGCTGTTCCGTCACGTTTTTGAGCTGCCTTACATTCCCTGGCCAGTCATAGTTGAGAAGGACCTGCCTGGCCTCTTCATCCAGCCGGATAGACGGCATGCGGTACTTTTCCGAAAAATCAGCGGCAAATTTACGGAACAGCAACAAAATATCGTTGCCCCGCTCCCTGAGGGAAGGGATGTGAATGGGAACCGTATTCAGGCGATAGTACAGATCCTCCCTGAATCTGCCTTTCCTGACCGCCTGGGATATATCGATATTGGTTGCAGCCACCACCCTTACATCGGTCTTCAGGACCCTGGATGATCCCACCCTGATGAACTCTCCGGTTTCAAGCACCCGAAGGAGCCGCACCTGTGTGGGTGACGGCAGTTCCGCCACTTCATCCAGGAAAACCGTTCCACCGTCCACCACCTCGAAATAGCCTTTCCTGGTATCATGGGCACCCGTGAAAGAACCTTTTTCATGTCCGAACAGCTCGGAATCAATGGTCCCGTCGGGAATCGCCCCGCAGTTCACCGCGATATAGGGTCCATGTTTCCTGCCGCTCAGGTGATGGATCATCTGAGGGAACGCTTCCTTTCCGGTACCGCTCTCACCCGTGATCAGGACACTCAGATCTGTGGGGGCAACCTGCCGTGCGATATCGATGGCCCGATCGAGCCCGCTGTAAGTGCCGATGATCCCGAACCGCTGTTTTATTTGCTGAATCTCCATCTTGATTGCTGACAAAATATCCTGAAAGTATGACAAAATTACAATTTTGATCGGATTGAAAAAGATATATCCCAAAGATTCCTATTTTTGAAATAAAAAGTGCCAGACTTCCTCGGCATCATACCGGCCCGGTATGCATCTTCCCGTTTTCCGGGAAAACCCCTGGCGATGATCAGGGGCAAACCCATGATCCAGTGGGTTTACGAGCGTGCATCCGAACACTTCGACCACCTGCTGGTGGCCACCGATGATCCCAGGATCAAGGAGGCGGTCGGTCACTTCGGGGGCAGGGTGATCATGACCGCGGTCGAACACCGGAGCGGGACCGACCGGTGCGCGGAAGCGCTCCGCCTCTATGAGGATCAGCAGAAGTTGAGCTTTTCTTACGTGGTCAATGTCCAAGGTGACGAACCCCTGATCATGAAAGAGCAACTGAAGGAACTGACCGAATGCGTGGCTGTGCCCGGGGTGGAGATTGCCACCCTGATCCGTCCGCTACGGGATGAACCACTGAATGATCCCAATATTGTCAAAGTGGTGGTGGATCTGCAATTCAGGGCCCTCTACTTTTCCCGTGCTGTCATTCCCTTCCGGAAAATTGATGCACCGGAGTCCGGTGCTCCCGGTAATTCCTGTTTCAAGCACGTGGGGATCTATGCTTACCGGTCCGACGTATTACAGAAGATCGCCGGCTTTCCCCCTTCCCCGCTGGAGGTCATTGAATCACTGGAACAGCTTCGATGGCTGGAAAACGGGATCGGAATCCAGACCAGGGTCACCCGCTTTCCAACCCGGGGAGTTGATACCCCCGGTGACCTGGAAAGGATCCGGGACCTGTTCTGATCCTTACTCATAATGCAGGATATGTGCAGGATTGGCCCTGGCAGCCCTGTAGGCCAGGTAAGCAACTGTGAAAAATGAGATCAGTATGGCAGCAAGCGCTGATATCAGGTAGATCCAGGGCTTGAACCCGATGTTATAGGGAAAACCCTGCAACCAATTCTGCGTAAAGAAGTAGGCGACGATCCAGGCAAGCAGGACCGAGATCCCCATGAGCATAATGATCTCCCTGGCCACCACCAGGATCACCTCCCGGATGCTGGCTCCCATGGCCTTCCTGATCCCGATCTCCCTGGTTCTGCGCTGGGTGTTGTAAAGGACCAGTCCGAAAAGACCCATGCAGGCGATGAAGGTGGCAAGGATGGCAAACATCAGGGACAGTCTTCCGGTCCGTTTCTCCTCCTTGTAGTAGTTCTCAAGCTCTTTATCCAGGAAAAAGTACTGGAAAGGTGCTTCCCCGGTCATTTTCATCCATGTCTTTTCGATCTTTCTGAGGGTACTCTGTATACCCGGTCCGGCTACTCCCAGCCTCACCGTGATATAACCGGGCCAGGCGGTTCTTTCCGATTTAAAGCGGAGCATATAGGGCCCGATGGGTTCCCGGAGTGAACTGTGATGAAAATCTTCCATCACACCGATGATCCTGAGCCGGTTGGTATCTCCTTCCAGGGTGGGTTCCAGGATAACTGTCGCATAGGGATCCTCAATCATATATTCCTTTAGCGCAGCCCGGTTCACCAAAATGGCCGAACTGTCCCCGGGAAAACTGCTGTTGAAAAACCTGCCACCGTCTCCGGCCAGCCGGAAATTATACGTCTTCATGAAGTCATGATCCACGTAGTTGGTGGCGAAGAGAAAGTTCTTCGACGCATTGCGTCCTTGGATCTGATAGGTCTCTGTGCTGTTATTAAACCCGAGATAGGTGGTCGAGTTTGAAGCACTCACCACCCCCGGTATTTTTTCGATCTCCCTGTTGAAAACCTGGATACTGTTTTCAAGCGGATATATCCTTTTCAGGACGATCAGCTGTTCTTTGTCATAACCGAGTTCCTTCTGCAGCATGTAGTGCAGCTGAAAGGAAACAACCAGGGTCGCTACGATGATGGCCACCGAAAAGGTAAACTGCACGATGACAAGAATGTTGCGAAAAGCGCTTGCCCTGTGACTTCCCGAAAATTCACCCCGGATCCCTTCAATGGGTCTGAACCGGGCCAGGAAAAGGGCTGGGTAAATACCACTGAAAAGGCCCAGGAGCAGGGCCAGTGAGATGACGATCGGCAACAGATACCTGTTTTTTGCAGGATCCATTGCCAGCTGCAGGTCCATGACCCGGTTGAACCAGGGCAGTCTGATCTCCACGATGATCAGTGCAAGGGCGAGTGCAATCAAACTGAAGAGCACCGATTCGGTGAGGAACTGCCGGACCAGCAGGTTGCGGTCAGAGCCCATCACCTTCCTCAATCCGATCTCCCTGGTACGCATGGCGGACCTGGCGGTGGAAAGGTTCATGAAATTGATGGAGGCAATGAGCAGGATGAGGAAGGCCACCAGTGAAAAAATAAAGATG
>DSEO01000034.1 GCA_011056635.1 Bacteroides sp. | reverse complement strand
TTACTGAGACGGGGGCGGAGGACCTGATGTCGCAGATCCCCATGGATGCCGGGGAAATTGAACGATTGATGCGGGTTGGTGCCGCTTGATATTCATTCTTAAATTTTTAAGCGTATGAAAGATTTTTTCACAACAGAATTCTGGAAAGAAATTTTGGATAAATTCATTGCGTGGTCGGTTTCGGAGCTGCCTTCCATACTGATCCTGATCGTCGTGCTGATCGTTACCCTGCGGGTTGTGAAATTCGCGGTGAACCGATTGAAAAAATTCCTCATTCACCGCGCAACCCGCAAAGAGGATGAAGACAACACTGAAACGGAAAAACGGGTGAATACGCTCATGGGGATCCTGCATGGCCTGGGGAGGGTTGTCATCTGGACCCTGTTTTTGATGATCCTCCTGAATAAACTGGGCATCAATATCGGTCCCCTGCTGGCCGGGGCCGGTATCCTTGGACTGGCCATTGGATTCGGGGCGCAGGAACTGGTGCGGGATATGATCACGGGATTCTTCATCCTGCTTGAAAACCAGATACGGACGGGCGATGTGGCCATCATCAACGGTACGGGCGGTCTGGTGGAGAAGATCGAACTGCGGACCGTGACGCTGCGGGACTTCTCGGGGGTGGTCCATATTTTTCAGAACGGGAAGATCGATACCCTGTCCAACATGACCAAGGAATGGAGTGCCATGGTCTTCGACATCGGGGTGGCCTATAAGGAGAATACGGATACCGTCATGGAGGTGATCCGGGAAGTGGGCAATAAGCTCCAGGAGGATGAGGTTTACGGACCGAAGATCATCGAGCCCATTGAGGTATTCGGGGTGGATAAGTTCGGCGACAGCGCGGTGGTGATCAGGGCGCGCATCAAGACCAGACCCATTGAACAATGGAATGTGGGGCGTGAGTTCCGAAGAAGGCTCAAGCATGCGTTTGATGAAAGGAACATCGAGATCCCGTTCCCGCACACCACCGTTTACTGGGGTGAGAAGATCAGTCCCCTGCAGCTGGATCTGCAGAAGGGAGATTAAGCTACTTTTCCTGCCGGATATGCTGAAAACCATTATTTATAAGGGGGTGACCGTGGCCTATGAGGACCGGGGTACGGGGACATGCATCATGCTGCTGCACGGATATCTGGAAACCCGCCGGATCTGGGACGGATTTGCGGAGCAGTTCCTGGATGATTTCCGGGTTATCACGGTGGATCTGCCGGGACACGGAGAATCGGGTACGTGGGGAGAGATTCACCGCATGGAGGAGCTGGCCGGGGCGGTCCGCACCATCGTGCAGAAAGAGGAACCGGGTTCATTGTTCCTGGTGGGCCACTCCCTGGGAGGGTATGTTACACTGGCATTCGCAGAACTTTACCCGGAACTGCTATCGGGTTTTTCCCTTTTTCACTCCACATGTTTTGCCGATACGGAGGAGAAAAAGAAGAACCGGGACCGGGAGATCAGCCTGATCAGATGCAATAAGAAACACCAGATCATCAATGTGAATATGCCGAAAGGATTTGCGGACGTGAACCTGGAAACGCTTGGTCCGCATATCGAAAGGGCAAAAACGCTGGCCCTGGAAAACAGCAACGAGGGGATCGTTGCCATGCTGAACGGAATGAAACAGCGGCCCGACAGGACCGCTGTTTTGAAGGATCTCAGACTTCCGTTGCTTCTGATTGGCGGGATGATGGACAACTACATCCCGTTGGAAGAGTTTGAAAGACTGGTGGAACTGGCTCCCCATGCATCGGTGCTCCGGCTGGAACGCTCGGGTCACATGGGATTCATCGAAGAACCGGAGCCCACAGGGCGGGCCATCCGGGAGATGGTCAGCTCCCTATAGTTCTTCTCCCGCGGGCTGGTCATCCCCGCTTCCCGGGAAGGCTCCCCATCCGGCGGGTCCCCTGCCATAGGGACCGGGACCGTTCCCGCGGACACCGGGACCGTTTCTCCAATGGCGGGGTGCGCGGGGACAGGCGTTTCCGTCACCCCATCCCTGTCCGTGTCCTTTTCCGTATACGCCGGAGGACCTTCGCTGATCCATGAGCATCTTCTGCTCATCCGTGAGAAGGGACCGCACCTTTACCCTGTGCTCCACCCTGAGTTTGCTGATCTTGTTATTCAGATCGCTCTGCTCATCGATCACGCTGTTCAGCGCCTTCATATCCGCATTGTCCTCGAGGATCAGGGTCCGCTCCCTGGCTTTCAGCTCGATCATTTTGCTCCTCAGGGGCTGTATGGCTTTGTAATGTTCCAGCCTGAGGGTTTTCAGCTGTTCCTGCTGTGCATCGGTCAGGTCCATCTGGCTACAGAAGGCCATTCTTCCCGGACCATTCTCATCGAAACCGGCACCTCCGCCGGTGCGCTGGTTACTTCCGTAGCCCAAGCCTTTCCTGGGCTGGGCATTCATTCCCACGGTCATGACCCCTGCAAGCAGGAGCATTGTTGCCGTTCTTATCCATTGTGTTTTCATCATTAAAAATTTATTATGGTTTCCAATAGGTTACTTACACCCATTAGATGGAAAGCGGAACGGAAGGTTTAATCCCGGCGTTGGGGAAGCACTGCTCCCTGATGCCGGGGTTGTTCGTTATCAGAGCTTTGAGATGGTATCGAGGGCCACCTGGAGTACATTGTCGATTTCAGCAATGATGGGATAGAAGCCATCATTTTCGATAATGTTCCTGGCCACATAGGCTTTGATGCTCTTCTCCATCACATGCCTGGAAGTCCTGATATCATTGTAGTCAGGTTGCACCCCTTTCTCTTTCGCATAATTGACGAACTGGGAAATGATCTGCTGGTCGTCCAGGTAGGCTTCAATATCCCCGGCCGTGGTGAACTGTTCCAGGACCTGGCGGTGCAGGTCAGTATAATGGAATGCGAACCGGTACATGAGGCCCAGGCTTCTTACCCGGTTGTAGTAGTCCGAGATGCTGGTGGTATCCACGGGGACGAATATATCCGGCATGATCCCACCGCCCCCGTAAACGATCTTGCCGCCCGGGGTGACAAACTTCTGGGAGGCGTCGAACTTGATGCTGTCCTGGTGTTCCAGCTCCCCGCGCATGATCCGTACGTTCAGGTCATGGTAGTAATCTTCCCTGCCGTTCTCATAGGATTTCTGGATGCTCCGGCCTGTGGGCGTGTAATACCTGGCCACGGTCAGCCTGAGCGCGGACCCGTCGTTAAATCGCATCTCTTCCTGCACCAGTCCCTTTCCGAAGGTCCTTCTGCCGATCAGCAATCCCCGGTCGTTGTCCTGGATGGCACCCGCAAGGATCTCGCTGGCTGAAGCGCTTGTTTCATCGATGAGGATCACCACCCGGTCTTCCTTCAAAATCCCCCTGGAGGTGGCATATTCATTTTCACGGGGCCTTGTGCGCCCCTCGGTATATACGATCAGCTGTCCCTCCTCCAGGAATTGATCGGCGATGCGGATGGCCGCTTCCATGATCCCTCCGCCGTTCCCCCGCAGATCCAGGATCAGCTTCCGGGCTCCCCTGGATTTCAGTTTTTCAATGGCTTCCATGAATTCCCGGTAGGTGGTCTGGGCAAACTGACTGATCTTGATGTAGCCGGTCTCCCGGTCCACCATATAGGACACATCCACGCTGTAAATGGGAATGTCGTCCCGGGTGATCTCAAAATTCATCAGATCTTTCACACCCCTGCGGTAGATGGTTACCTTCACCACTGAATTCCGGGGTCCCTTGAGCATATTCACGATATCGTCGCTGGGCATGTTCACCCCCGCCACCAGGGAATCGTTCACCATGACGATCCTGTCACCCGCAAGGATGCCCACCAGCTCCGAGGGCCCGTTGGGAATGGTGTTGATGATGGCCACCGTATCGTCGGCCATATTGAAGGAAACCCCGATCCCGCTGAAATTTCCCACCAGGGGTTCGGAAAAACGCTGAAATTCCCTGGCCGGTATGTACATGGAATGCGGGTCCAGTTCCTCTACCAGGGCGGGCATGGCTGATTCGCTCAATTCCTGCAGGTTGACCGTGTCCACATACTCATTCAGGATATACTGGAGGGCCGAGGTGATCTTGTTGGAGCGGGGGACCAGCGACAGACCGGATCCCACATTCAGGCCCGGCCTGATGGAAAAGTGCTGTTTACTCACCTCATCCGACACAATGTTCCGGATCCGTATCCCGGTGATCCAGTTCCCCACGATAATTCCGATGATCAGCGTCAGGCTGATCAACAGCGGAAGAAATATGATGAATTTATCTCTTTTGCTCTTCATGTGCACACAATTCTTTCAGCGGTTCAGGGGGACACATCATGCGGTTCATCCGGAAGATAGACCAGATCAATATTTGCCCTTTTCAGCAGGTCAAGTCCGTCACTGATCCTGTATTCATCGGAGTATACCACCCTCCGGATCCCTGCCTGGATGATCAGTTTGGAACACTCCATGCAGGGAGAGCTGGTTATGTAGAGTGTAGAACCTTCGCTGCTGTTATTGGATTTGGCCACCTTGGTGATGGCATTCGCCTCGGCATGCAGCACATAGGATTTGGTGTTGTTCTGCTCGTCTTCGCACTCATTCTCAAAACCTGAGGGGGTCCCGTTATACCCGTCCGAAATGATCATCTTATCCTTTACGATCAAAGCCCCCACCTTCCTTCTTTTGCAGTAGGAATTGGTAGCCCAGATCGCTGCCATCTTCAGGTAGCGCCTGTCGATGGCCAGTTGTTTTGCTTGCTGCTGATCTGACTTTTCGGACATTCATTTTAAAGCTAGTGCCCAGGGCCGGGATCGAACCGGCACGATATTGCTATCACTGGTGTTTGAGACCAGCGCGTCTACCAATTCCGCCACCTGGGCTTGGGCTTTCTTCAGCCGTGCGAAGTTAATGTTTTTCAGATAATTTGACAAGCCCGTGCCCCTTCATGCAATGGCATGTTCTAAAATATCTTTTAAAAGGGGATGCATTGCTAATTTTGTGTCTGGCAAGCAACAGTTATAAAATCGATACCTATGGAAAAAAAATACAGGGAACAGGCTCTGAAAGTATTGAAAAATCTTGGCATCCGCGAGGTGAACCAGGGTGCCACCACCGGTCAGATATGGGTGGATACACAGGGAGATGAGACCGCTTCCGTTTCCCCGGTGGACGGGGAGGTGATTGCGCGGGTGACCAACGCCACCATGGATGATTATGAGATGGTGATGGGGGTTGCCCAGAAGGCATTCCTCACCTGGCGCGACATCCCCGCCCCCAAAAGGGGGGAGGTGGTGAGACAGATCGGGCTTGCACTGCGCGAGGCCAAGGAGGATCTCGGATTTTTGGTGACCCTGGAAATGGGGAAGATCTACCAGGAAGGACTGGGGGAGGTCCAGGAGATGATCGACATCTGTGATTTCGCGGTGGGCCAGTCCAGGCAGCTTTACGGATACACCATGCAGTCGGAAAGGCCGCAGCACCGGATGTACGACCAGTACCATCCCCTGGGGATCGTGGGACTGATCACTTCGTTCAACTTTCCCGTGGCGGTCTGGGCCTGGAATGCCATGATCGCCGCCGTGGCGGGGGATGTGGTGGTATGGAAGCCCAGCTCGAAGACCCCGCTCACGGCCATAGCCACCCAGCGCATCATCCAGGATGTGCTGAAGCGGAACCATGTACCGGAAGGGGTTTTCAACCTGGTGATCGCCAGGTCCTCTGTCATGGGAGACAATTTTGCGGCGGATGACCGGATTCCGCTGTTCTCGGTGACGGGTTCCACCGCGGTGGGGAAAAGGGTCTCCGGGATCGTGGGCAAAAGGCTGGGCCGTTCCATCATGGAACTGGGCGGGAACAACGCGGTGATCGTTTCCCAACATGCGGACCTGGACCTGGCCATCCCGGCCATCGTATTCGGAGCGGTGGGAACGGCTGGACAGCGCTGCACCTCCACCCGCAGGGTGATCATCCATGAGGACGTGTATGACGAAGTGAAGACCAGGCTGGTGAAAGCCTACAGGCAGGTTTCGGAAAGGATCGGTAATCCGTTGGATGAACGTGTGCTGGTGGGACCCCTTGTGGACAAGATCGCTGTTCAGCTGTACACAGACGCCATGGAGGAGGTGATTGAACAGGGGGGTAAGATCATTTTCGGGGGACAGGTGCTGGAGGGTGACGGGTATAAATCCGGTTCCTATGTGGTTCCGGCCCTTGCTGAGGCGAAGAACCATTTCAGGATCGTCCAGGAAGAAACCTTCGCACCGCTGCTCTACCTGATCCAATACAAAACCATCGACGAGGCCATCGACCTGAACAACGGTGTGCCGCAGGGACTCTCCTCGGCCATCTTCACCCGGGACCTGCCCGAGGCCGAACAATTCCTTTCGGGAGCGGGCTCCGATTGCGGCATCGCCAATGTAAATATCGGGACTTCCGGGGCGGAGATCGGGGGCGCGTTCGGCGGGGAGAAAGAGACCGGCGGCGGGCGCGAATCGGGCTCCGATGCATGGAAGGCCTACATGCGCCGGCAGACCAACACCATCAATTACGGCTCCGATCTCCCGCTGGCCCAGGGCATCAAATTCGATCTCTGAGAGCCCACCCGGAGGCAGCTCATCAGAGATGCCACCGGGAGTATATCTTGAAGGGAGGTTCGTAGCGGCGGTCAGGATTCCGCCAGGAACAACACCAGCGGTCGGAGATGCCTCCGGGTTCAGAACCCGCCCGACGCAGATGCGGTCCTCGCTGCCTGAGGCCCCGCTTCACGAATATGGACGGGTCCTGCTTTATCGTCCACGAGATCCAGGGGTATGCGTTTTGGTCATTTCCGGAAGTCACAAAAAGTGGACTAATTTCTCATATGTTGAATTTTTATACACTCCCCCTATTTTTTACAGCTTTCTTATGTCATTATAAATGAGGTCTATACATTGCTCCCCCAAGAGATATTCCGGTAACAAAAAAGTCACAAAAACCGGAAAAATGCTTACTCTGTGACCTCCGGATTTTACGAAATGGGATACCCCTGTCATTACGCGTTTTCACGAATTGGAGGAATCTTTGATGAGCTGCCGCCGGTTCCGTCAGGAAGAAAAACCCGCCTGAAGCAGATGCAATGGTAGTTGCGTGAGGTACGGGCATTTGGTGATGAAAGGATTGCCGGAGCTGCGAAAGCGGGGCTACATGGCCCGCGTGAGGATCTTGGAGCCCACCATGTTCCGGGCTGTCATCACGATGCCTTCCGCATCATACCCGCATTCCCGGTAGAGCTCTTCCTGCGTGCCCTGGTCAATGAAACGGTCCGGGATCCCCAGGCGGATCACCTTGGCCCTGTAGCTGTTGTCGTTCATGTATTCGATCACCGCACTCCCCAGTCCGCCCACGATACAGCCATCCTCCACGGTGATGATCTTGTTGAACTTTGAAAAGACCTCCTTCAGCAGCATGTTGTCCAGGGGCTTCAGGAAACGCATGTCGTAATGCGCCACACCGATATGCTCTTTCTCAAGCAGCACAATGGCCCGAGCCACTTCGTTGCCGATGGGACCGATGGAAATAATGGCCAGGTCGCTGCCGTCTTTCAGCTTCTGTCCCTTCCCGATCTCCAGTTCTGTGAAGGGCTTCTTCCAGTCCACCGTTACCCCGTGTCCCCTGGGATAGCGGATCACGAACGGACCTTTCGGTCTGAGCTGGGCGGTAAACATGAGGTTCCGCAGCTCGATCTCGTTCAGCGGTGATGCGATCACCATTTCCGGGATGCA
>DSEO01000035.1 GCA_011056635.1 Bacteroides sp. | reverse complement strand
CCCGTCAGGTTGCAGGCTTATGAACGCATTATCCTTCTCCTGGAACGCATCTCGCCGGAATCCCTGGTGATGCGTGTCAGTCGCCCGGATTACACCGCCAGGCAGCTTCACGCTGAACTGCTCAATCACATCAAATCCGAATACGAACATAACCTGGCCCAGCAGACCTATGTCAGCGATGAAGCCTGGGAGAAGGTCAAGATGGCCCGGAACCAGATCACGAACCTGATCAACGACGCCTCCTCGGAGGTGAAACCTGATGCCAGTGGCCCCACGCTCGGGAAAATGATCCTGGAACGGCTGGCCGAATTAAAAAACCCCCCATCCCAGGTGGCAATCGCCCATCTGAAACAGGAGGTGAGGACGTTATTTTTATAGGATCCTCAGGGGACTCCCTGAAAAGGCGAACGCTTATTTGATCAGTTCCACACTTCTTTTTACAAAAGCAGCCAGATCCTCTCCTTTCAACCGGTTGTTTGCCAGCAGCGCCAGGTCGATCAGTTGTTTCACCACCTTCTGGCTTTTCCCGTGCTTCTTCAGGATCTCCACACGTTTGGTCTCCACCTCATCGAGCTTCTTGTTCACATCCTCCATCTGATCCTTTTCACTCTGGGGAATCTCCTCATCTTTCTTGCCCTCCCTGGCCTTCTCAAGCAGCTGCTTTTCCTCGGACAGACTCATCTTTGCTGCCCGCAGCTCTTCCAACTTCTTGCCCAGTTTCTTCTCGGTCTGCTCTACGATCCTGCTTACCAGCGGATGATTGGAGTTGACCACCAGGTTGTAGGAATCGGGCATATTTCCATACATCGAGGCCGCACCGCTTAATTCCTGCATATCCTTCATCCTGCGCATGAATTCGCTCTGGGTGATCATCACCGGGTAATCAGACTCGTTAAGCGACTCGTAGCTCACGTAGTAATGCTCCTCGGATGGAAGATGGGCCTGAAACACAGGAGTAAGGTCCGCCTTCTGCTCGGCGGTCAGGCTGGATTCCTTTTCTTCTTCTTTGGGAATGAGCTTGTCGATGATATCGGAATCGACCCTGGCAAACCTGGAATCCTTCAGTTTGGATTCCATGTGGTTCAGAAAATGGGTATCCAGCTGGCCATCCATCAGCAGCACATCATACCCCTTGTTCTTTGCTGATTCAATATAACTGTATTGTTCTTTCTTGTCAGTCGCGTAAAGGTATACGAGCATCTTGTGCTTGTCGGTTTGTTCTTTTTTGATGAGATTTTCATATTCCTCCAACGTAAAGTATTTTTCGTCCACGTTCTTCAGAAGGGCAAATTTCACAGCACGTTCGTGGAATTTCTCCTCGGTCATCATTCCGTATTCGATGAACAATTTCAGATCGTCCCACTTCTTTTCGAACTGTTCCCGGTCATTCTTGAAGATCTCCTCCAGCCTGTCGGCCACTTTCTTGGTTATATGCGAAGATATCTTTTTCACGTTGGAATCACTCTGCAAATAGCTCCTTGATACATTCAGCGGAATATCCGGAGAGTCCAGCACACCATGCAGCAGGGTAAGGAACTCCGGAACGATCCCCTCCACCGAGTCGGTCACATACACCTGGTTGCTGTAAAGCTGGATCTTGTTTTTCTGTATTTCAATGTTATTCTTGATCCTTGGGAAATACAGGATCCCCGTGAGCGTGAAGGGATAATCCACATTGAGGTGAATGTTGAACAGGGGTTCCTCGGAAATGGGATAAAGTTTGCGGTAGAACTGATTATAATCCTCATCCTTCACTTCCGCCGGCGGAAGGGTCCAAAGCGGTTTTGTGTCATTGATGATCCTGTCCTTACCGGTTTCCACTTCTTTGCCGTCCTTCCATTCCTTTTCCTTTCCAAAGGCGATCTCTATGGGTAGAAAACGACAGTACTTCTCCAGCAACTCCCTGATCCGGTCTTCCTCCAAAAACTCCTTGTTTTCCGAATCGATATGCAGGATGACATCGGTACCCCGCTTTTCCCGCTCGATCTCTTCCAGTGTAAATTCGGGACTTCCCTCACAGCTCCAGGCCACACCTTTCGCACCCTCCTGCCACGAACGGGTCTTTATCTCCACCCTGCGCGACACCATGAAGGAGGAATAGAAACCGAGACCGAAATGACCGATGATGGCCTGACTATCCTTCTTGTATTTTTCCAGAAAATCCTCAGCACTGGAGAAAGCGATTTCATTGATATATTTCTCCACTTCCTCTCCGGACATTCCCACCCCGGCATCGGATACGGTCAGTGTCTTCTTCTTTTTATCCAGATCCACCCGGATGGTCAGATCCCCCAGTTCTCCCTTGAATTCCCCCACCGAAGCGAGTGTCTTCAGTTTCTGGGTTGCATCCACCGCATTAGAAATCAGCTCCCGGAGAAAGATCTCGTGGTCCGAATACAGGAATTTTTTAATGATCGGGAAAATGTTCTCTGTGGCAACATTTATTTTACCTTTCTGCATCTTTCAAGAATTTAGTTCTACATATCCGTTCAGGGAGGTGACAAATGATATGCCAATCAGGTCAGACTGACAATAAGTCAGTTTCAGTTGCGTGCATCCACATCGCCCCGGAAGATCCATGTACCCTCAACAAATTCGAGTCCGTCAAAGGAGCCGTCCGGACCGTAAAATTTGTGATCGCCAGCGTAAACAGGGTGAAATGGAACCAGATGGTCAAAGGTGATCATTTTCAGCTGCCGGTCATATCGTACCGAAATGGAAACCTGCGAGGAATACTCAAAGACCATGCGGTTCACCTGCTCGATTCCGTTAAAAAAAATATCCTCAGCAAACCTGGGGCGGTTGCGCCTGATTTCCATTACCTCGATGGTTTTGATGGTTGACATGGAATTATTGAAATCCATACCCAGCAGTGTATAGAAGGTGTTTCTCTGGTGTGTGTGGGTAACAATCTGGTAGTAAAGTTTGCCATGCCAGTTCTCCGGAGATTGACTGATATTCTGTCCGGTCTTTGGTCCATTCAGATTGTCCTCCAGTTCATAGACCTCCACCCTGTCTCTTCTCCGGGCGACCTGGATATAACCGAAGTACCTGTAATGATCCGGATCGTCCGCCACATGCCAGGTAAAAATCCTGATCTGTTTATCATCCGAGGTAACCACTCCGATCCTGTTCAGCCTGTTCCAGGGGTACTCCATCGAACCTTCTGATGAAAGTGCGGAAGGCATGAGCTCCTGGATCTGTTCCAGAAGCGTTTCCCGGTCAGGGAGCGTGTCGGAATACAGCCGGTTAAAAAGCAGATGCAACTGCTCCTCTGCTTTTGCCAGCTCCAGGTACCCGTCATTTTGTCCCCATACCGGTGAGCAACAAAGGAAGAGCAATATGATTGAGATATTCCGCAACATGACAATATAGGAACGGATATTCATCTGCTTTCTTATTTCATCAACTGATCCAGTGTATCCATAATTCGGCCGGCCGATTCGTCCACCTCGTTTTCGCTGATGATCAGGGGGGGCGCGATCCTGAACGTGTCGCCGGAGAAGAGGAACCTGTCGATTACCAGGCCGTTGCGAAAGGCCAGTGAGATGAATTTCCCCACATCCAATCCCTCATTCAGCACCACCCCGAGGAACAGACCTTTGCCCCTGATGCTCCGGATGGAAGGATGTTTAAGTTTATTGCGGTACCGCTCCCCCATCCTTACCGCATGGATGACCAGCCCGTTTTCTTCCACCACCCGCTGAGCTGCCAGTCCGGCCGCACAGCTGACCGGGTGGCCCCCGAATGTGGTGATATGCCCCAGCGGGGGATCAAAGGTAAGCATGCGCATGATCTCCCTGGAAGAAATGAATGCCCCCAGGGGCATCCCTCCCCCGAAACTTTTTGCCAGGCACAGAATATCCGGTACAACACCATAATGCTCAAAGGCAAACAGTTTGCCCGTCCGTCCCATACCCGTCTGGATCTCATCCAGGATCAGAAGCGCCCCGGTATCATCGCACCTCTTCCTGAGTTTTTGCAGAAAATCCCCATCCGGTTCTATAATCCCCGCCTCGGCCTGGATCGGCTCAGCAATAACGGCTGCGGTCCGGCTGTCAATCAATGCCAGGTCCTCAACACAATTAAATTTCAGGTGTTTGATACCGGGTAACAGCGGCATGAAACCGGATCTGGCATTCTCGTCCCCGAGAATGCTTGTGGCACCGTGGGTGCTTCCGTGATAGGCGAGGTGAAAAGCCCTGAATTCCGCACGTCCGCTGTATCTTTTGGCCAGCTTCATCGCTCCCTCAATGGCCTCACTTCCCGAATTCACAAAATAGACATTATCCAGCGATCCCGGGAGGTGTTCGGTGATCCAGCGGGCATACTGAACCTGGGGCGACTGAACAAATTCTCCGTAGACCATGGTGTGCAGATAACGTCCCGCTTGCTCTCTGATCGCTTCAATGATGGCAGGATGTGCGTGTCCGAGGTTGGATACGGATACACCAGATACCAGGTCGATATAGGAATTACCGGAGGTATCATAAAAGTAGATACCTTCTGCCTTCTGGATCTCGAATTGAAGTGAACTTTCGGAAGTCTGAGCAAGATAACGAAGGAACAGCTGACGGTTGGAAACCATCCTTTATTTGATGATCAGGTTGATGTCCTGCATCAGTTTATCCTTGTAAGACTTACCGATCGGAATGGACTTATGGCCATCTTCAACCTTGATAATCACGGAATTATCTTCAATCACATTGATGCAGCTTGTATTCACAATGAAGGAGCGGTGTACCCGGGTGAATTTTCTGGCAGGAAGTTTCTGCTCAATGGCCTTCATGGTAAAATGAATTGTGTACTTGTCGGTATAAGTATTGAAGATCACATAATTCTCCAGGGCTTCCACCCACAGGATATCATCGTACTTGAGTTTAACAAGGGTAGCATTTTTCTTGATGAAGATCTCGTTTTTTCCGATCTGCTCTGCGGTCATCAGATCGAATCGTTTAAAAGCCTTGGCGACCGCCCTGTAGAAACGTCCGTATTCAACCGGTTTCAGCAGATAATCGGTGACATCGTATTCGTAGGAATCCACCGCATATTTTCCCTTGGAAGAGACAATGATGATCTGGGGAGGGTTTTTCAGGGTATTGAGAAAGTCGATACCTGACATCTCCGGCATCTCAATATCAAGAAAAATCAGATGGATCTCATCGTGTTTCTTCAGGATATTGATCCCCTCCACAGGATCTCCGCTCGAGGCTATCAGCTTCAGTCCGTCCGTTTTCTGGATGAATTCCTCGATAATCCTTCTGGAAAGGGTATCATCATCCAAGATCATACAATTCATCTGCTATTCCTTTTAATCCACATGGGTCAATTACTGATCTACATTAAACAACTGTTTATCAAAGATACTGAATAAATAATTACCACGAACAGTTGGAAACCTAAAAATTGGCCTGATAATTCTTTTTGAATTCCTTCTCGATCAATCCAACTCTGCGAATACTTCTGCGCAGCCATTGCAGCAGGATACCTGTCCCCTCCTCCTCCCCTATTCTCCAGTCGATTGAAGAGGCTTCCAGTTGCTTTCTTATGTGATACAGGATGATCGCCGCCGAGACTGATATATTGTAGCTCCCGGTGAATCCGGCCATGGGGATCCTGATATACTCATCAGCGAGTTCAAGCGCCCTTTCCGATAGTCCGTTCAGTTCCGCTCCAAACAGAAAGGCCGCCCTTCCCTTCTCCAGGTCAAAGGATTCAGGCGTGGACCCTTCAATGCGGGGAGATGTGGCCACAATCCTGTAACCTCTTTTCTTAAGTTCCCCGATGGCCTTCGTGGTATTCTCCTTCTGCTGGTTATGATAATGGAGGGTGATCCACTTTTCCGATCCCAGCGTCACATCCGGATTGATGGAATAGTGATTTGTGTTCTCGATGATATGAATATCCTGGATCCCTGTGCAGTCACACGTTCTGAGGACCGCACTGGCATTCTGCGGCTGATAGATGTCCTCCAGTCCGACTGTGATATATCTGGTGCGCCGGGCAAGGATTTCCTGAAACAGCTGCCACCTGGTTTCTGTGAGAAACTGCGAAAGATGTCTTACCAGATCTGTTTGATACCGATCCATATACAGCGATCAGGAATCATAAAAAAAGGGAGCACGGGCTCCCTCTTCCTGCAGTTCAAATATCTTCTTTACTTAACAGCGTCTCCTAACTCACTTCCTGGTTTGAACTTTACAACCTTCTTCGCAGCAATTCTGATTTCAGCTCCAGTCTGCGGGTTCCTTCCTGTCCTTGCACCTCTTTCAGATACTGAGAACGATCCAAAACCTACCAGTGCAACACGGTTACCTTTTTTCAGTGCTTTGGTGGTTGCAGCAATAAAAGCGTCAAGAGCTCTCTTAGCATCTGCCTTAGTAAGGTTTGCCTCAGCAGCAATAGCATCTATTAATTGTGCTTTGTTCATAATAATGAATTTTAAGGGTTAGTAAATTCTTCTCGATTACGCCAAATTCTATACAAATATAGATTTTTCTTCCACCTGCACAAATGTGAGCATAAAAAAATCGCTGAAATGTTGATAAATACAGCATTTTTATAAGTAAAGACGCAGTTTTCTGTCTCAAAACATATTTTTCTCCGGATCCTCTGCATCCTTTACCATACCTCAATTCCTTCAAAATTCAGGAATTGGATTTACCGATCCCGGAATTTTGTTAATTTTGCGCCCGGAGGAATGGCAGAGTGGTCGAATGCGGCGGTCTTGAAAACCGTTGTCCGCTTACGCGGACCGGGGGTTCGAATCCCTCTTCCTCCGCCAACCAGTTCAAATCCGACGGAAGTCGGATTTTTTGTTTTCCGGAAACCGAATCGGGCTTGCCCGAATGAGGGTCCCGGAAAATAAAAAAACAATTTCGAACTTGTGAGAAATTGGATTTGAACTGGTTGGCAGGCCTCCCCCCGCGGATCACGAGCCGCCCAGCGGCGAGTAATCCCTGTAAGGGTGAATAGCCGCCCAGCGGCGAGTAATCCCTGTAAGGGAGAATGCCGGAGGCTTTTTGAATTGGCCGTACCCGCTGAAAACCTGCCTTATGTCCTCCGGTGGTAAACCCGCATCTCCTCATCCATCTCATCCATGGTGAATTTGTTGAGTTCGACGATCTTTGCGTTTGCCCTGTATGCGGGCGGAAGGATTCGCCTCGCTTCCTCCTTGCCGTTGACCTCAACCACCAGCCAGGCCTTATGATCCCCATCCTTGCATCCCCAATCTGCATTGGCAAGAAAATGTGATCCGGAGGTCAGGAAAATCCGGACAGCCTGAACACAGGAAATGACGTCCTCATCGTGTGGGACTTCAATTAAATACTTCTTCATTTTCAAACTCCTCTTTTTTTAGATGATACCAATGATGCATTCCTCTTCCGTACATCATATGGCAAGTTTTCAGAAAATGATCAGTAATTATTTGGGGAATATCCGGTTCAGGGTGATGTATATAACAATTTTTAGCATGTATTGTTGAGTAAAAATGGGGAACTTTTCAAGAATAGACAGTTTTTATCCGCTCATTAACTGTTTTGATGTTGTTTTGGATAAAAAATGTCTGTGGGGAGATATTTTTTAGCAGATAAAGCACCAAATATGTATAATAGACGGATATTTTATATCCCTTTCCTTTGAGATTCCAGGAGCCGGACACGGGGAAACGCAATTGATTCTCCTCGAAGCAAGCTGCGGGGAACCGAGCCTGCGAGCTCAACGCAGCCAAT
>DSEO01000036.1 GCA_011056635.1 Bacteroides sp. | reverse complement strand
ACACGGACATCCGGATGAAAGACCTGATCCGGGGAGAGGTGGTGGTGAACAGTTCCACGCTGGATGACAAGATCCTGTATAAATCGGACGGGATGCCCACCTACCACCTGGCCAATGTGGTGGATGACGTGCTGATGGCCATCTCCCACGTTATCCGAGGAGAAGAGTGGCTTCCTTCGCTTCCCCTGCATGTGTCCATGTACCGGGCTCTGGGGTGGGAAAACCTCATGCCGCGGTTCGCACATCTTCCGCTCATTCTGAAGCCCACAGGAAAAGGAAAGCTGAGCAAGCGGGACGGCGAAAGGGGTGGATTCCCGGTCTTTCCTCTTCAGTGGAAGGATCCCGATACGGGAGAAATATCGCCGGGATACCGGGAGGAAGGATACCTGCATGAGGCCTGCATGAATCTTCTGGCATTGCTGGGCTGGAACCCCGGCACCGATCAGGAAATTTTCACCATGGAGGAACTGATCCGGGAATTCGGGATCGGGAAGATCGGCAGATCAGGTTCAAAGTTCGATCCGGAAAAGGCCAAATGGTTCAATCACCAGCATCTGCAGCGGATTCCGGAGGACCAGCTGGCTGCGGCTTTCGGTAAGATCCTGGAGGAAAAACAGATCAGGTGCGAGCCGGACCGGCTGAAGAGCCTGGTTCCGCTGATCAGGCCCAGAATCAATTTCATCCGGGAATTCTGGGACCAGGCATGGTTCTTTTTCGAGGCACCCGCATCGTACGATACCGCGGTTGTGAAGAAGAGATGGAAAACAGAAACCCCCGGGATCATGCATATGCTGACTGATACCCTGGGACAATGCGAACCTTTTACGGCAGGGAATATTGAGAAAGAGGTGAAGGCGCTGACAGAACAAAAAGAATGGGGCATGGGAGGGGTGATGAATGCATGGAGACTCCTGCTGGTGGGATCAGCCACGGGCCCGGGACTTTTTGACCTGGCTGCATTCCTGGGGAAGGATGAAGTGATCGGAAGAATGAAAATGGGCATCCAGCGCCTGGGTTCCTGACAGAACCACATTTTTTTGGGGGAAGTGCAACTATAATCCGATTATAACGTTAAATAGCAAGAACTCAATTTTCAAACCAATCATATAGATGATGAAAAAGTTGTTTCCAGTCCTTTTTGCAGCCTTTTTCCTGTTCCAGCCGTCAGACGCCCAGATATTCCAGTACGGTGTAAAGGCGGGCATCGGATTCTCATCCCTGAGGTTCGACGATATCAACGGCATCAATGACGGAACCCAGGTATACAACCTGGTTACAGGCAGTGCAGTCATGGGATACCACCTGGGGGTCCAGACTCGGGTTAAGGTCGCCATGGCCTACCTGCAGCCGGAGTTGTATTTTATTACAGGCGGGGGGACGGTGGAGCAGGTGATCACCAGCGGGGTCACGGCAGCGCTGGATGTGAAATTCAGCAGGCTGGATGTCCCGCTCCTGGTGGGCGTGAAATTGGGACCTGCCCGGCTCAATCTCGGTCCCGTTGGATCCTTTGTACTGAGTGAATCCAATGAACTGGAGAAGCTGGTACCCGATTACAGGGTTTTTTCAAAGGCGATGACCTGGGGATTTCAGGCCGGAATTGGGGTGGACCTGCTGAAGAAAATATCCCTCGATGCCAGGTATGAAGGCTCATTGAGCAGGCTGGGAGAGAACCTGACCATCGGCGGTAGTGAATTTCCCCTCGATGCGCGCCCCAGGCAGTGGCTGATATCACTGGGCATCTGGTTCTGATTACAGTTACAGGATCCACTTTTTTTCGTGGGTGGTATAATCCAGCACCCTGATATGAAGTAGTTTTCCCAGTTTCAGGGCCTCTTCCGTCATTTCCTTCCTGGGTCCCCTGCAGACGGATACGTAGCGCTGGTCCCCTTCCACCACCAGGTTGACCTTGTAGGATCTGGCACTTTTGGTATCGGGAGGCACCAGGGGTGTGGGCAGGTTCCTGTTGCTGCTCAGGTTGATCCGGACGACGGTTACGTAGGAGGGCTCGGGGAGCGGCGTCCATCCACCGATTTTGATCCACATGAACCGGTCATATTTCCGGTACAGCGCATTTACCGGATCGATGATGATCCCCTGATAAGAGAATGAAAGCAAGATACCCAGTGCGGTGAACAGGAAGCCACCGATGAACCCGGAATTGACAAAGAATGCAATGGCAACCAGTCCAAGCACCAGGGTGATGATCCTGAAATTATATCGCTCAAAGGTGTACATGGTTTCGCCGCAAGATCAGCGGTAAGTTAGGAAACTTTTCACGGATCGGGATAATGCGTAAATAATATCCTACATTTGAAGGATGTGTGGATCATCATGACCAAACCCAGGGCCATACTCCGTTACACCGAATTCGCGCTTCTCTTTTTCGGGATCCCGCTGTTCATATTCTTCGACAGCGCCTTTATCCATCCCAGCATCATCATCCTTCCGGTACTGATCTTTATTTTCTTCATCCTGAAAAGGACTACGGATTTCTCCTTCAGAGAACTGATCAGGTGGGGGATCCCGCAAGCCACCCTCGTCCGGAACGGGATCGTTCTTCTGATGTGCCTCCTGCTTATGCTCGGATATACCGCAATCTTTGAACCGGATCAATTATTCAACCTGCCCCGGGCGAATCCATGGATCTTCCTGGCCATGTGCATTTTTTACCCCGTATTTTCCGCATTCGGACAGGAGGTCATCTACCGCACCTTCCTGTTCAGACGATACGGAAGTATCTTTCCGGAACGCTGGCAGTTTATCCTGGCTAGCGGGATTACTTTCTCGTTTGTGCACATTGTTTACTATGATCCGGTGTCCATGATACTCACTTTGATTGGCGGGATTTACCTGGCAGGCGTTTACTGGAAGACCCGCAGTGTGCTTTTTACCGCTGTGCTGCACGGGATGCTGGGGATCATGGTGTTCGGGGTGGGACTGGGACAGTACTTCTGGCTGGATATGCCCGTATGAAAAATATACCAGATATGAAACGAACATTTTTTTTATGGATGCTGTTCCTGGCTGTGGTCTCTTCTGCCCAGCCGGTGGAACTGATCACATACAATATCAGGCTGAACACCCCGGGGGACGGAGAACATGCTTGGCCTTACAGGAAGCAGCACGTGGCGGCTTTATTTCGTTTTCACCGGGCGGACATATTCTGTGTGCAGGAAGCGCTCCCCGGTCAGGTGGATGACCTTGCCAGGGCATTCCCGGGTTACTCCTTTGAAGGTGTTGGAAGGGATGACGGGAAAAGGGAAGGGGAATTCTCCGCCATTTTTTATGATGTAAAGCGATTCAGAAAAATGGAGGGGGGAACCTTCTGGCTTTCCGAAACGCCTGAACGGTGCAGTTTCGGCTGGGATGCCGCCTGCCGGCGCGTCTGTACCTGGGTAAAACTGGAGGACCGGGATTCCGGGGCTACATTTTTTGTCTTCAATACCCATTTTGACCATGTGGGAGAGGTGGCCAGAAAAGAATCGGCTAAGCTGATCCTGAAGAAGATCCGGGAAATACCGGGAGAGGACCTGCCGGTTGTGCTCTGCGGCGATTTCAACCTGTCCCCCGAATCGGAACCCATCGGCCTGATCAGGCAAAAACTGCAGGATGCTTACCAGGTCACCCTGCAGCCACCCTACGGATCTGTGGCCACCTACCACGGATTTACTTACGATGACCTGCCAAGGGAAAGGATCGATTATGTGTTTGTTACAGAACAGGTGAAGGTGCTCCGCTACGGTGCGCTGACCGATTCGAGGGACCGGAAATTTTTTTCTGACCATCTCCCCGTGCTGGTCACCCTTCAATTTTAACGATGAACCGGCTGCGCAACCTCTACTATACATTTCCGCCTGTGCTGCGCAGGCTGATGCGAAGGATCTGGTACTTCCCGCTGGATCTGTATGAAACCCTGGCAGGAAAAAGGGATCCCATGATCCCTCCCAGGGGAATGATATTTATCGGGAGCGGGGATTTCAGGAAGATGGGTCTGGATATCCGCGATCAGCTCATTGAGCTTGGCGGTCTGCAGCCGCATCACCGGGTGCTGGATGTGGGCTGCGGGATAGGAAGGGTGGCGGTACCCCTGACAGATTACCTGGGCAGTAAGGGCTCCTATGAAGGATTTGATATTGTCCGTTCGGGGGTCCGCTGGTGCAATCGCAGGATCGGAAGCCGTTATCCCAACTTCCGGTTCCGGCACGTGGATTTGAAAAATGACCTGTATAACCTATCCACAGGGAACCGGGCAAAGCACTTCATCTTTCCCTATGCCGGTGAGGAATTTGACCTGGCCATCCTGACCTCGGTATTCACACACATGGTGCTGGAGGATACCGATCACTACCTGGCACAGATACACCGCGTCCTGAAACCGGGCGGTGTCTGTTTTGCCACTTTCTTTCTCATGAATGACCGGGCACGGGACCTGCTGGAACAATCGGGAAAAAAGATGTTCGGCACATCGCTCCCTCACCATTACCTGTTCCATCCCAGGGTGAGGGAGGCCAACGTGGCGTATGATGAAAAATACCTTACCGGTGAAATGATCGAAGCCAAAGGATTCCAGATGGAGCAGGTTCATTACGGTTTCTGGCCCGGGGGACCCAGACAGGCACTGAACAATTTCCAGGATATCTGTATTTTCAGGAAAACCTGACCGGACCTGTTACCGGCTCATGGTCACACTCACCGACTTGATGGGACCGCCCATGGGAGGATTCATCTTGCGGATCTTTACGGTGATCTTGTCAACTCCCGTCAACTCGTCATACAGCGCATCAATGATCCGTTTGGCGATATTCTCCAGGAGGTTTGATTTTTTCACGCGCATTTCCTTCCTGACAATCTCGTATGCCCGGTGGTAATTCACCGCATCTTTCAGCTGGTCGGATTCGGCAGGTATCTCCAGGTTGGATACCAGCTCCAGGTCCACCAGGAAGCGGTTTCCCACGATCTGTTCTTCTTTGTAATGACCATGGAAGGCATAAAACTCCATATCTTCGATGATAATTTTTCCCATGGTCATCCGGTTTTGATCATTGGATTGTAGCTCCGCACAAAGATACTTTTATTATTTTTGTCACGCTCCATACACAAGGAAGAATGACTGAAAAGAAAGAGGTTACAACCATGAAGAAAGGCCCCAACTTCATCGAGGCGATCGTGGAAGAAGATCTGCGCACAGGCAGGGATCATGGCCGGATTCACACCAGGTTCCCCCCGGAGCCCAACGGATACCTGCACATCGGGCACGCCAAGGCCATCTGCCTTGATTTCGGCATTGCCGAAAAATACGGGGGTAAATGTAACCTCAGGTTTGATGATACGAATCCCACCAAGGAGGATGTGGAATACGTGGATTCCATCAAGGAGGACATCAGGTGGCTGGGATTTGACTGGGAAGACAGGGAGTATTATGCTTCCGATTATTTCGGAAAACTCTACGAATTTGCCATTGACCTGATCAAAAGGGGGTATGCCTACGTGGATGATCAGTCCTCCGAAGAAATTGCCAGCCAGAAAGGAACCCCCACAGAACCCGGAATTCCGAGTCCTTACCGGGACCGTCCCGTTGAGGAAAACCTGGAACTTTTCCGGCAGATGAACGCGGGTGAATTCCCGGAAGGCTCCAGGGTGCTGCGGGCAAAGATCGACATGGCTTCTCCCAACATGCACATGCGCGACCCGGTCATTTACCGCATCCTTTTCCATCCCCATCACCGCACCGGCACCACCTGGAAGGTCTATCCCATGTATGATTTCGCACACGGACAGTGTGATTATTTTGAAGGGGTGACCCATTCCCTCTGTACGCTGGAATTCGAGGTGCACAGGCCGCTGTATGACTGGCTCGTGGAAAAATTGATGACCGGTGATTACAAACCCAGGCAAACAGAATTCAACCGGCTGAGCCTGAACTATACCATCCTGAGCAAGCGGATGCTGCTTGAACTGGTGAAGCAGGGTCATGTTCGGGGATGGGACGATCCCAGGATGCCCACCCTGACCGGACTCAGAAGAAGGGGATATACACCGGAATCCATCCGGAACTTCAATGAAAGCATCGGGTATACCAAGGTGATAGCGACCAATGATGTGGGATTGCTGGAATTTGCGGTGAGGGAGGACCTGAACAGGCGGGCCTCCAGGGTGATGGCCGTGCTGGATCCACTCCGGGTGATCATTACCAATTACCCGGAAGACAGGACTGAAATGCTGGAAACCGTTAACAACCCGGAGGATGATTCCATGGGAAGCCGGACCATCCCTTTTTCACGGGAGATCTATATTGAAAGGGAGGATTTTATGGAAGACCCCCCGAAAAAGTATTTCCGGCTTTCTCCGGGCGCGGAAGTCAGGCTGAAGTCTGCCTATATTATCCGGTGTGATGACTTTAAAAAAGACCGTGACGGGAATATCGTGGAGGTTTATTGCACCTATGATGAAAGAACCAGAAGCGGGGGACCGGAAGCAGGCCGGAAGGTAAAAGGAACCCTTCACTGGGTTTCAGCCCCCCATGCCCTGGAGGCAGAGATCAGGTTGTATGACAGGCTTTTTAACGATCCCGACCCGGCCGGACACAAAGACAGGCATTTCACGGAGTTCATCAACCCCGACTCCCTCCGGATCATTACCGGTTATGTCGAGCCTTCCCTTCAGGATGCCGGACCGATGGATCATTTCCAGTTCCAGCGGATCGGTTATTTCAACGTCGATCCGGATTCCACCGCTGACAAGAAGGTATTCAACCGCACGGTCCCCCTCCGGGACAACTGGTCCAGGCAGCGCTGACATATATGCCATTCCCGTCCATGGCTTTGCAGGCGGGAGTTTCTGAACGGATCCCAGGTCGGGACCGGGAATGAGCCGACTGACGGGCCGGACCGAAGGGAGGTTCGTAGCGGTGGTCAGGGTTCCGCCAGGAAACGGACCCTGCCTGCAGCAGATGCGGTCATCGCTGCCTAAGCTGGTGCGAAGCAGCAGGTTCAGCAGCGATACCGTATACTGCGAAAGGTACAACCACCAGGGCTCGACAGCCGGCGGCATCTCCAACCGCTGCTGAAATTCTTTTCTGCGAAAATCATTTAGGCAGCTTATCGGAGATCCCTCCGGGAGCAATGGCCCGACGCAGATGCGGTAATCGTTTTGCAAGGTCCCGTCTCAGGAATATGAACGGATCCCTGGTCGGGACCGGGAATAAGCCGCCTGACGGGCCGGACCGCAGGGAGGTTCGTAGCGGCGGTTACCGGTTCCGTCAGGAACAAATGCAGCGGAAGGCACAGCCATCAGGACGCAAAAGCCGGAGGGGGTATGCGTTTTGATCATTTCCGAAAGTCACAAAAAGTGGACTAATTTCTCATGTGTTGAATTTTTATACACTCGGACTGTTTTTTACAAGCTTCTTATGTCTTTATATATGAGGTATTTATATTGTTCCGGCGAAAATACCCCGGGAGCAGAAAAGTCACACAATCAGGAAAAGTGATCACTGTGCGACTTTTGGTTTTCACGAAATGGGATACCCCTGCTACTTCGCGTTTTAGGGAAGCGGGGTATGAGCGGGATCGGGAACAAGCCGCCGGACCGGACCGGACCCCGCCTGAGGCAATGGAATGAAGCAGATGCGGTCATCGCTGCCACAGCGGAGCCGGGGCTAAGCGTGCTGGTACAGGTGGACATCGCTCTGCGGGAAGGGGATGGAGATCCCTGCCGCGTCGAACTGCTTTTTCACGTTTT
>DSEO01000356.1 GCA_011056635.1 Bacteroides sp. | reverse complement strand
GGTAAAATCAAAGTGCTCCCAGAGGTGGGTGGCCAGCCAGGCCCCCCCCATGTTCCAGTTTGCCCACATGGGATCTCCCTGCCCGAAATCACCCACCGGGTTGGTCATGGCCCAGATATCGGAGTTGTGGTGACAGCACCATCCCGCGGCATCATAAAAAGTGGCGGCGGTCACCCCCCCGGTTTTCGCAAGATTCCCGATGAACTGCAGCAAAGGGAGATGCATTTCGGGAAGGTGGGTCACTTCCGCCGGCCAGTAATTCATTTCCACATTGATATTGGTGGTGTAGTTGCTCGACCAGGGCGGTCGCAGGTGTTCATTCCATATCCCCTGCAGGTTGGCCGGTACCCCTGGGGTTCTCGAAGCGCTGATGAGCAGGTACCTGCCGAACTGGAAGTAGAGCGCCACCAGGTCCTGGTCAGCGGCTTCCTCCCTGAATAATTTCAACCGCTCCGGGGTGGTGAGTGTATCATTCTGAGCCGCTCCCAGGTCCAGCAACACCCTGTCAAAATATCCCCTGAAGTCTTCCCGGTGCCTCTGAAGCAGATCGTTGTAGGAAAGTCCGCTCACAGCCCCGATCCGCTGACGGGCTATGGAATCCTCATTCTTCCCGTGGGCGGACGGGTCCCTGTCAAATCCGTTGAAGCTGGTTTCCACGGCGGCAATGAGCACAACCTCCGTGGCATCCCGGATGATGAGCTCATTCCCGGTTGCCTCCACTGTTCCATCCGTTTCCCGGACCTGGGTGACCACGCAGAACCGGGTCCCCCGCCCCTCTTCAAATACAATGGCATCAGGCAGGTCGCCCCGGTAATTGGGTTCTGCATGCACCTGCGCATATCCGTTCAAAAACAGCTTCCCGTCCCCTGCACTGACCCTGTGTGATAACTTGCTGGATGCCCCGAGCCGGAATTCCAGGGGATGATCCCCCGCTGCTTCAAGCCGGATCACCACCACCTGGTCGGGATGAGACACGAACATCTCCCTGCGGTAAATGGTTCCGTCCATTTCATAGGTAACCGTTGAGAGTCCGTCGCGAATGTCCAGTTCCCGGATGTATTCCCTCGCTTCCCCTTCCGTTCCCAATCGAATATAAAGATCCCCGAGCGGGGCATAGGATTCGGAAAATTTCCCCTGCAGGTGCCGCACCAGAGAATCCGCCAGCCGGTAATCTTCATTGAAGAGTGCCTGCCGGATCGCTGGAAGGTGCCGGTACGCATCCGGGTTCATGGATGGATCCACCGGTCCACCGCCCCACAGGGTGGCCTCATTGAGCATGATCCGCTCCCCGGAGATCCCTCCGTACAGGGTGGCGCCGATCCGTCCGTTGCCCATGGGAAAGGCCTCCTCGAAGATCCGGGCCGGCGCATCCATCCGGATGATCCGCCCGGGCCTGTTTTCATCTTCCGTCCCGGTCACCCGGTCACATCCCGCCACAGCGAAAAGGACGGGAATGAACAGCGGGATAAAAATTCTGTGCATCCGGCAGATTTATTTTTTGGTTTCGATCACCACCACCCCGTTGGCTGCCTGCGATCCGTAAATGGCAGCTCCGCCGTCTTTCAGGATGTCGATGCTGACCATCTCGCATGGATTCACAAATGAGATATCCGAGACCTGGACGCCATCCACCACGTAAATGGCCTCCGTATCCTGGGTAATGGATTTCTGCCCCCTGATAAAGACCCCCTCGCCTCCGGCTGAGCTTCCCCTGATCTGCACACCCGGGAACTTTCCCCTGATCAGGGAAAACACATCGGTGAAATTGCAGAAATCGTTGTTCTCATCCTCCAGGTGCGTCAATGCGAAAGTCAGGATCTCCTCGGAAATGTAACCGAGTCCGGTGGCGATCTCCCTGTTTTTGGGAGTATCCCTGAAGATCAGATTTGCCTGGATATATTCATCCCCTTTCTGAACTCTTCTTGTCATACGCTCGAATACCTTCCCCCTGATCTGGATGATATCTTTCTCATTGCATACCAGGGTGAACTCTCCCAGGGAATCAGTCAGCACGGAAGATTTTGCTTTTTTTGCGGCCACTTCCACATTCTCCACCGGGTAACGGTTGAAGGCGGTCAGCTTTCCCCGGATGACCCTGGTCTGAGCGAAAGAAGTTACAGACAGGAATCCAAACGCTGCTATTAAAAACAGATACTTTTTCATGATCGCTGCAAATTATGATGGTGTATTCAATAATGATGCACCGGGAACGAAAAACCCTATCATTTCCGGCCGGTTTTCAATTGAAGGGCCTCCCTGACCTGTGAACCGATCCGGCGGATATGTTCCGGGGTAGTGCCGCAGCACCCTCCCACCACATCGGCCCCCGCGGCAACAAGCTCCACCATCAGGGGTGCCATCTCCCCGGGTGTTTCCGGAAAAATGGTTTCTCCGTCCCTGTAAACCGGGAGACCCGCATTGGCATGGATCAGCACGGGCAGGTCCGGTTCCATCCTCCTGATCTCCCTGACGATCTCGATCATCCCTGCAGTGCCGTTTCCGCAATTGGCCCCGACCACATCGACCCCCTCTTCCCTGCACATCTCCAGGTATTCCCTGATCCCGGTCCCCATGATGGTCCTGTATTCATTCTCCCTGGTCCGCTCGAAAGTAAATGTACAGGCCACTTCCAGGGAAGTATTTTGTTTTGCTGCCTGGATGGCCAGTCTTGCTTCATCCGGATCCGACATGGTCTCCACCAGGATTGCATCAGCGCCCCCGTCCGCAAGGCCCATCACCTGTTTCTGGAACCCGTCCAGCAGGCCCTCGGGTGTGATCTCGCCCATCATGACCATCTTTCCCGTGGGACCGACCGAGCCAAGCACGAGCACCTCTTTTCCCGCGGCCCTGCGGGAAATTTCCGCGGCCGCCAGGTTGATCTCATAGGTCTGCTGATCCAGTCCGTATGCACCAAGTTTCGCGGGACTCCCCCCGAAACTGTTGGTCAGGATGATATCCGCTCCGGCCTCCACATAATCCCGTGCCACCCCCAGCACATCATCAGGCCTGGAAAGATTCCACGACTCCGGGCATTCACCGGAGGCAAGCCCCTTGCGGTGGAGCAGGGTTCCCCAGGCCCCGTCCGAAATAAGCACACCCTTTTTCCTGATCCTGTTCAGCAATACACCCATTTGCGATATTTTTTACCCGGGAACGCTCCCATCCACAAAAATACTTTTTTTCCCGGAGTTCGCAGCGGGCATCCAGCAGAGGCATTTGTGACCATCATCGCTATGCCTTATATTTACAGAGATGAAAAACGAAACCGGCATATGAAAAAAATCGTGATTGATGCGGATGATGCCGCAACCGGACTGAAAAAGGTGATCGTGGAACACCTGAAAAGCAAGGGTATCGCGGTGGAGGACCTGGATCACCTGGGTGGAAAACCGGAAGCTGCCTACCCCGAAGTGGCCTACAACCTGGCAAGGAAAGTGCAGGCCGAAAAGCTCGACCGGGCCATTCTGATCTGCGGCACGGGACTGGGCATGGCCATGATGGCCAACAAGGTGGAGGGGGTATTCGCCGGCGTCTGCCACGATGTGTACTCTGCGGAAAGGCTCCGTGCCAGCAACAATGCGCAGGTGCTGACCATGGGTGCCCGGGTGGTGGGCGAGGAGGTGGCCAAGACCATCGTGGATGCCTGGCTGAAAGCCGAATTCCAGGGCGGAAGATCCACAGCGAAAGTTGAAAGTATGCGGAAACTGGAAAAGGAATCCTTCAAAAAATAGAACCATGCAGAAATTCATCAACAATCCCTCCCTGGTGGTGGATGAGATGCTCCGGGGATTTGTGAAAGCCAATGCCGACCTGGTGAGCGTTACGGAAAATGAACGGGTACTGAAATACAAAAATGCACCTGTAAAAGGAAAGGTGGGCATTGTGACCGGGGGAGGCTCGGGCCACAAGCCGGCCTTCATCGGTTATATCGGCAGGCACATGTGCGATGCGGTGGCCGTTGGCGAGATCTTCACCTCCCCTCCGGCACAGATGTTCTACGATGCCATCAAAGCGGCCGATGGTGGAAAGGGGGTGGCAATCCTCTACGGGAATTATGCGGGGGACAACATGAATGTGGACATGGCCATGGAAGAAGCCGCCGGGGAAGGGATCCGGGTGAAAAAAGTGGTGGCCAACGATGATGTCCCCTCTGCTCCCGCGGCGGAAAGAGAGAAACGCAGGGGCGTGGCCGGCGAGGTCCTCATGTGGAAGGTGGGGGGAGCGAAAGCCGCCATGGGTGGATCTCTGGACGAGGTGATCGCCGCCGCACAGAAAGCCATTGACAACACGCGTAGCATCGGGGTGGGACTGAGCGGATGTACCATTCCCGAGGTGGGTCATCCCAATTTCAGCGTGGAACCGGGGAAAATGGAAGTGGGGATCGGTCACCACGGCGAGCCGGGTATCGGGGTGGCAGAGCTGCAGACTTCGGCAGAAGTGGCCCGGAGGATGTTCGATGTGGTGATCCCAGACCTTCCCTTTCAAAAGGGGGATGAAGTGGTCCTGCTCATATCCGGACTGGGGTCCACCCCCGTAATGGAACTTTACATCCTTTACAATGACGTGACGGCCATGCTTGAAAAGACGGGCATCCGCATATATCTCTCTTATGTGGGTAATTATTTCACATCCCTGGAGATGGCCGGGGCCACTTTGACCCTGATGAAGCTGGATGATGAGCTGAAGGCCTGCATCGATCACGAAGCCGATTCGGTGGGGATCAGACAGTTTCAACGCATGTAAATCATCCCGGGCTTCCGAAAAACCAGGCAACACAAACATCTGTGAACACAATGAGTTCATTTAAAAATCAGGAGGGTGCGGTCATTGTGGACCGGATGATCGCGGCCATCAGGGAGAACAAACAATACCTGAGCGACATTGACGGGGCCATCGGGGATGGCGACCACGGCATCAACATGAACAAGGGATTTACCCTGGCCGGCGAGGCCCTGGAAAAGGATCCGGGAGATTTTTCACATGGCCTGGATACACTGGGCCGGGTTCTCATCATGAAGATCGGGGGGGCCATGGGACCCCTCTACGGGAAGATCTTCAAGACACTGGCAAGCACCTTTGCCGGTCACTCCGAGATCGATGCAAAACTGTTCCGGGAAGCACTGGACCAGGTCCGGCAGACGATGGAGGGAATGTCCCCCGCCAGGGAGGGTGACAAAACCCTGGTGGATGCCCTCTACCCCGCCATCGATGCCTACAACCGGTCCCTGGAGGAGAGCAGTGATTTCAGAAACGCGCTGGAGGCCATGAAATCGGCCGCGGAGGCAGGCAGGGACAAAACCAAAGGGATGGTGGCCAGGGTCGGACGCTCCAGCCGGCTGGGAGAACGTTCCAGGGGAGTGGTCGATGCAGGGGCCGCTTCCTGCGCACTGCTGCTGGGAGTGATGGCTGACAGTATTTCTGAATTGCTCTGAACACATTGGGCTACGGTACGCTCCCTGCTAATACCCCTGAAGATTTAACCTCACTTTGTCCAGACTTTCCCTGGAACCTACCAGGGTGACGATATCCCCCAGCCGCAGCCTGGTGTAACCATGGGAGATGATGGGATTACCTCCCCGCGTCACCGAAAGGATGATCACATCCGCAGGGAGCCTGAGATCCCTGAGGGTAATTCCGTGGAAGCTGGAATTGCGCACCTCGATGTCGATGGAATCCTGACTTTCCTCCATGCCCAGCAGCAGGGTGGTTGCTATGGGAGCACGGACGAAATGCTCCAGCAGCGACACCATGGCAGTATTGGGATCCATGACCATGACCCCCAGCTTGTGGAATTTCGCAAAATTATCACGTTCGTTCAGTCTGACAACCAGGTGTTTTGTCCCAAAATTTTCGTATGCCGTTTCACAGATTGCATAGTTCTCATCATCGGACAACAAACAAACAATGGTATCAGCTGTTTCCGCTCCGAATTTCCTGAGGGAGAGATGATCGAACCCTTCCAGCGCATGCACCACAAACTCCTGATTGTTACTTATTTCCCGGCGGGGATCCTGAACGGCAAACTCCACCAGGAAATTATGGTTCTTAAGCTGCCGGGCCAGGGCCAAACACTGATTCTCCCAACCAAATATGATGATCTTCTTTTCAACTTCATAGGTTCCGTCAGATCTCACATGCACCTCCTCCACCAGTTGCAACGCCCATTTGAAAAGCGGGGGACCGGTAATCTCGTTCAGGACGATCACGGAGATCAGGATGGTTGTGAGTCCTGCTCCCCACCCGGGAAAGGCCGTGGAGATGATGGTGGCCAGCCCCAAACTGATCCCCGCCTGGGTGATGAAAGGCATCCAGGAGACTTTCACAAATGAAAGCGGATCCCCGGCCAGCGCAGTGCCGGTCATGGAAGCCACAACCATTGCTACAACACGGGCCCCGAACAGGATCAGGGTAATGTACCACAGGGAAGTGACCACATCCAGGGATATCCTTGCTCCCGTCAGGGTGAAGAAGACGATATATACATAGGGACCTGTCTCCTGAAGGATTTTCATGAAATCAACCCGGTATATGGAATAGTTGGTGACCAGGAAACTTCCGATGATACAGATCAACAAGGGCTCCACATGTATTTCCATTCCGATGTAGCGCAGCGAAATCACCTGGATCCCACGGGTCAGCAGGTATGTGAGCAGACCGATAGCCAGAACCATTACTTGTTTCAACCTGATTGCACCCTTAATGGAAAGAATGAGCCGCATAAGAAGCCAGATGACAAATCCCAGTCCGAATGCCACAGCCAGCTCCACCAAAACCTGACCAATGAATACCATGGAGAATCCTCCTTTGTCGATCAAGGATTTTGAAAGGGTGAAAACCAGGGAAAAGAGGATAATGACCACAAAATCCTTCACCACGGTTACCCCGATCGACGTGAGGGTAAAAGGTCCCCTCGCCCGCAGTTCGTTGATCACTGCTATGGAAGCTGCCGGGGAGGTGGTAATGGCAATGGTACCCCCCAGCAGTGAAACGGCAATTCTTGTTGTAAAAGTGAGCTCTTTCAAAAAAGGAATCAGCCCGGTCACATAATACATGGCCAGGCTCACGAGTCCGAATACAAGAACAACCTGGCTGATAATCAGGATGACAATACTTTTCATCCTGTTCTTCAAATCACTGATATACAATTCGGAACCAACGGCAAATGCAATGAAGGCAAGGGCGATCTCATTAATGAACCTGAGTTCAGGAAGGGCTTCCTCACTGATCAAACCCAGCACCTCGGGGCCGGAAACAAGACCGATCAAAAGGAACCCGGTGATCAGTGGAAGCTTCAGTCTCCCCAACACCCCTGCGATCCTGCCTGATGCCACCGCCACGATGCCGAATGCACCCAGGTAGATCAGTACCTGCACCAGCACACCCAGTTCTTCAAAACGAGCATCCATATTTCGTCTTTCCCGGTTCGATGGAAGTGAAAGATATGAAAAAAGCGCAGATCGCAGAGCTAGTGCTCACCAAACTCATCTGCAGCAATCCATTTTCTTATTGCTCTGGAGTCAAAAAAATTATATATTTGCAGCCCATCACTTACCGGACGGTATCCTGATAGGAATTCACTACGGCGAGGTAGCTCAGTTGGTTAGAGCGCATGATTCATAATCATGAGGTCGGCGGTTCAATCCCGCCTCTCGCTACAAAGAAAAGCCTTGCGCCCCCGGCGCAGGGCTTTTTTCCTTCATGGCCTCAAGCTTGCTTGAAAGGCCGGGAAGGGAAAAAGTACTGTACGAGTGAAACGAGTCAAGGC
>DSEO01000353.1 GCA_011056635.1 Bacteroides sp. | reverse complement strand
TCCCAGACCTCATAGTCACATACCGTGGCGTAGATCAGGTCGTCGCCGCTGGCCGATATCTGGCTGCTGATCCTGACAGTTTTCGCCATACTCTGGGTTTTAGAAAATTTCTCCCCGTAGGTGGCCTTCATATGTGCTTCCACACCGATCCCGTAGGCCGAAGCCCCCAGTTTCAAACCCGCACTGACGCCCCAGTTACTGTAGACCTGGGTATTGACCATTTTGGTCTCCGTATCTGCCTTGAAATAGGTGGCCTTATGCCCGCAGTTGGCCAGATTTGCGTTGTAGCAGGAATTGATATCGTACACCTCACCGTCGATGATGTCAAAATGGGTGGGCGGGGCGTTCAGGATCACCAGCGGCTGGATCACGTCTGTCTTCATATATTTTTTACCTTCCCCGATCCGGAAGTTATCGCCGTTGAAATCGCCCGCGGCCAGCGCGTAATGCCTTTTGTACCTGCTGCCCGAACCGCGTGATATGGATTCGAAATTGCTTCTGCGTGCCAGGACCGAATCCCTGGTCAGTTCCTGGCTGAACCCGTATACGGTCAGGGTGAACCATTGCTCTCCGCCGGGTTCATTACTGAAGAAATGGTCTATGATCACCACCTCATCCCCTGCCTGACCGTCGATATCCGCCACCCTGAGAAAGTCCACCGCATAGCCGGGTTCATCGGAATGGTTGCCTGTACGGTTCCTGCTGATCAGTGTAAAGGTGCTGTCGGCCGCGAACACTTCTGCGCCGAAACTTCCTCCCAGCACGACCTCATCAAGGCCGTCACCGTTCAGGTCACCCGATTTCAGGTTCAACGGGCTGACTTCGTTCGCTGAAAGGTTTGTCAGCGCCCGGTTACCGGGGTTGAAACTGATGGTCTCCAGGTCATCCCCGATCTGCAGCGGGTAAATGAAAGTGTCATCACACCCCCTCCCGTCGCAGGAATCGATCCGTCCCCACGCCAGGGCTATGTCATCGTTTCCATCCAGGTCGAATCTGCCGGCGGTTACCGCAAGGGTGACCGTTTCTGAATTGGCGGTCAGGACATTGTTGTCGATCAGCTTCCTTGCTTTGGGATCAAAGGTGCTGCCGTTCAATTCGTATACTTTCACGAATACACCCTGGCCGGGAGAATCAGGCCGGAATCCGATAACCACTTCAGCCACCCTGTCCCGGTTCAGATCGTGTACATAGACCCCATAATCATTGTGGGCATTCCGGCCGCCCAGCGTTTCGTCGGCAACCTCCGCCACCAATTCAGGCATCAGTCCGTCACCGGTATCGTACAATTCAATATGCAGAAGCTGATCCAGGTCTTTGTAGACAAGCACGAATTCCGCGGCATCGTCGTTGTCAAAATTGCCTGTGAGCACATGGATATCGCCTTTATTATCCACACGCGAACCCACCAGCACGGTCCGGGAATCACTGTAGGTCAGCGTGCTGTCTGCGAGTTCGGGGATCCTCAGCCGTATCCGGTTGTTCCCGGACATGGAGGCCGCCACGTATTCGCTCAGTCCGTCCCCGTTTAAATCACCTGAGGCCACAGCCAGCTGCCTGTTGCCATAGGAGCCGTCACTTTCCGTTTTTTTATCCCCGAACTCAAAACGCTGGTTCAGGTCCGGCTGACCCTGGTAGCCGGTGATCAGCCCGGCTACCTGGTAATTGATCAAGTTCTCAGTACTGTCATGGCCCTCGTCCCAGACCAGGATGATCTCCTTCTGACCGATCAGGCCGGTGGGCGAAATGGGCCCTTGTGCGTTCATTGCTAGTGTATTGACAAAAAAGAGGACCGCGCCGGCAGTGATTGAGTGAACTCCGGGCAGGAAACTGAATGGATGTTTCATGATAGGGTTAAGTTTTTTAACAGACGGGGCAAGTTACCCCAATAAAAGACATCAAGGTCTTTTATTAACATTTTTAACCCGAACCGGTGGATGGTCCCTGCCGGGATGATTCCTGCCGTACCCTGACCCCTTTGATCAGCAGCCAGAGGGTCAGTGACAACTCTCCCACCGCGGCTGAGACACCCACGATCCAGCCCAGGACCTCCTCATTGCCGGGGAACAGGAAATCCCCGAAGCTTTCAATCAGGTATCCCAGGCCGGCCAGGGCGATCAAAATGCCCAGGATCCCGGGGAACAGGTCAGATTTGAATAGAAGATACCCCAGGAGGAGTAAGTGCACTCCGAAAAATGCTCCGGCGATCAGGTAACCGTGATGATGCCGATCGAGAAAAAACGTAACCAGGGAGTGCAACTGCTCCGTTTCAAAAAACGCCGCCGGGCCTGCGTCTCCCAACAGCTGCACCGCGGCAATGTGGTTTAACAGATTCAGACCGGCAATGGCCGGATGCGCCAGCAGCCTGAAGGAGGCCGCAATCAGGGAAAGGGTTTTGTTCACCGGCCTGAGGAGCACATACAGAAGAATGGCCACCACCGCATCCATCATGAAAGCGGTCAGGTCGGTCGCAAATCCGATGCGGAACAATCCCTCCGAAGCCATGATGTTGGCCGCTGTTGCTGTGGTATCACCAGAAACGATCAGGCCCGAGCGGACATATCCCTGGCTGAAGCCTGCCAGGATGATGATCAGTAAATAGAGGATCCCTGTGATCCTTGCTGTTCTTTCCTCTGAATTCATATAATCTTTTTTTTGGTTTGCATTCAGATATGATGATCTGACATGAATGTGGTAACAACAGACGAGCACAAGGTGTTTCAAAACGAACTGTTAAATTCTTCCTTCAGGGAATCACAGGTCACCACAATGGAGATGCAGTTCTCTGCTTATATGGTGAGAATTTGTAATTTTGGCTGAACAGCATGACCTCCAGGGAAAGAATACTGGCAACCATCGGCCACCGGCAACCTGACAGGATCCCCATCGACCTGGGGGCATCCACGGTGACCGGGATCTCGGCCATGGCCTATAACAAGCTCAGGAAAAAGTTCGGCATCAGCGAACCCGCCAGGGTCTTCGACGTGGTGCAGCAGCTGGCCATGGTGGATGAAAGGATCCTGGACACCTTCGGGGTGGACGCCCTGGATCTCAACCGGCTCTTCATGGAGGACATGGAGTGGTACCCGTTCACCCTGGCGGACGGGAGCACGGGGGAGTACCCGGGCTGGTTCAGGCCCGAAAAGGATGCCAATGGTTCCTTTTTCGTGAAGGATCCTGCGGCAAGGGTGATGTCCCGGATGGCTGCAACGGGCAACTGCTTCGACCAGGTGCTGTTTCCCTGGGAGGAGGGTTATCCCGGTAATTTTGAGAACATCGGGGAAGCTTTTCAATCCATCAACTGGATCGCCCACTCGCATACGAAATATGTGAATATATCGGATGAGGAACTGCGGGACCGTACGGAGAAGCTCCGTGCATCCACGGACAGAGCCCTTGTAATGTCAGGAGGGGTGAAGCTCCTGGAGCTCGGTTTCTTTTTGCGGAGGATGGACAACCTGCTGATGGATTTGCTGGCCGATCACGAGCACCTTTCGGCACTGCTTGACAAACTGACGGATCTTCACCTGGCGGGACTGGAAAAGAAGATCAGAGCGGTGGGAGACCTGGTGGATGTGATCCGGTTCGGGGATGACCTGGGTATGAGCACCGGTCCGTTCATGGACCTGGAAACATTCAGGGAACTTTTCAAGCCCCGGTACAAAATACTCTGTGACTATGTGAAGCAGCACAGCGACATGAAGATCTTCTTCCATTCCTGCGGCAGCATCCGGCAGTACATCCCCGACCTGATCGAAGCCGGCTTCGATATTCTCAACCCGGTGCAGACCAACAGTTACGGAATGGATGCCCGTGAGCTGAAGAAAGAATTCGGCAGCGAGGTCACTTTCTGGGGTGGCGGTGTGGACACCACCACCGTATTGCCGCGGGCCACGCCCGAAGAAGTGCGCAGGGATGTGCTGGAAAGGTGCGAGATCTTTTCACGGTACGGGGGATTCATCTTTGCCCCCATCCACAACATCCTGCCCGAGGTCCCGCCGGAGAACATCATCGCGGCCTACCGGGCAGTCAATGAATTTAACGGCGATCAAATCCAGTTGCCATGAAAAACATATGCTTTCTTACTGCCGTGCTTCTGCTGGCGTTCAAGGGCTGTCACCGGGGAAAAACTGCGGATCGCGCATCCGGATCCGGGGAAACGTCAGAAACAAGCGGAACGCATGAGGCACCCCCCTTGCAGGATACGCTGACTTTCACCGCCGAACCCGCACCCGAATGGACCTCCCTGATGGAGCGCACTTCGGGATGGTTCGGCGCTGACGGCATCTTTTCCATCCCCCTGGACGGATGCGAGGAGCAGCTGGCAGCGAATAAAAAGACCCTGTTCATCTTCAGCGATACCTACATCGGGGAGGTGGTGGACGGAGTGCCCCTGCCCGGGCACGTCATGGTGAACAATTCTACGGCCTGGATGAATGGTCTGTCGCCCGATAAAGAGGCCATCTCCTTTGAATACAATACAAATGCAAACGACCAGCCCGTGTCTTATTTCACCCCTGACAACGAGATATCGGAAGAAGGGGAATATTTCTGGCTGGGGGACGGCTTCATCAACCATGAAAAAAACAATGCCCTTTACCTGTTTGCCTATCATGTGCATAAAACCGGTCCGGATGTCTTCGATTTCGAACAGACCGATGTGGTCCTCCTGAAGATCAGGGCACCAACTCCCGGCGGGATCTCAGACCATGAGCAGATACCCACGGGGCTGGGATTTGTGCATCCGGAGCACGGGAGGGTGTACTTCGGGAGCGGGGTATTCGTGAATACAGAGAAGGCCTGTGCCCCGGATCCTGACGGATTCGTTTATATCTACGGGATCATGGACGGGACCAAGTCCCTCATCGCT
Organism: Bacteroides sp.; assembly: GCA_011056635.1. Classification (GTDB taxonomy): domain Bacteria; phylum Bacteroidota; class Bacteroidia; order Bacteroidales. The sequence goes on along the minus strand of DSEO01000353.1, from coordinate 2,963 downwards.
GCCAGGACCCGGCCCGGGCAGATTGAAGATTTCGGTACCTGGAGGTTCTGGGATGGAAAGGAATGGGTGCAGGACCACAAAAAAGTAGCGCCCATTACTACAGCTGTTTCCAACGAGCTCAGCGTCAGCCCAACGGGGGACGGCCGGTACCTGCTCACCTTTACCGTGCTGGGCTTGTCGGACAAGATCGGGATCCGGGTGGGAGAAAGTCCGGTGGGCCCTTTCGGGGAGATCCACGAGGTCTATACCTGTCCGGAGTATGCGGAAAAGGATCTGCTGACCTACAATGCGAAAGCACATTACCACCTGTCCCGGCCCGGCGAATTGCTGGTCAGTTACAACACCATTTCGCTCAACTTCTGGGATGATATTCAGAAAGATGCCACAATCTACCATCCCCGGTTCATCAGGGTCAGGTACCGGTAGCTGGCGGGAGAACGTGCATGATATACGGAGTGTGTGAATCATATACTTAATAAACAGAACCATGATTGAAATCCCTGAGTCGGCCACCCTCTCCTCACAGGCAGAGATCATCCTGGTGGGCAAAAAGATCACACAGGTGATCCCCGCAGCAAGTCCCCACAAATTCGCGTTTTATCAGGGCGATCCCGCAGGATACCCGGAGCTTCTTACCGGAAGACAGGTCCAGTCCGCCGCGGGCCACGGCATGTTCGTGGATATCCACCTGGACGGGGATGTGTGCCTGACCTTTGGCGAAGGCACGATCCTGAGGTATTTCGCTCCGTATGAGAAAAAGCCGGAAAAACACCAGTTGCTGGCAGTCTTTGATGACGGGAGTTTCATCGTTTGCTCGGTGGCCATGTACGGCGCCATCTTCGCCTTCAGCGGGGAACTGGACAACTCCTATTACCAGCTGAGCCTGCACTGCACCTCTCCCCTGGACGACCGGTTTGACGAAGCTTTTTTTGAGAATATTTTCAGGGGCGTGACAAAGGACCTCTCCCTCAAGGCCCTGCTTGCCACCGAACAGCGGATACCGGGACTCGGCAACGGGGTGCTGCAGGATATTCTTTTCAACGCGGGCCTTCACCCGAAACGCAAAATGTCTAGCCTGTCCGATTTCCATAAAGATGAATTATTCCACAGCCTGAAGGTGACCCTGCGCAGAATGGCCGAAAAAGGTGGACGGGACACCGAGAAGGACCTCTTCGGGAATTATGGTGGTTACAAAACGCTCCTTTCGAAAAACACCCTGCAGAACCCGTGCCCGAACTGTGGCCATGCGATCGTGAAGGAGGCTTACATGGGTGGTGCTGTATATTTTTGTCCCTCATGCCAGGGTATGAAATGAACGAAATAATTACATATGCGCAAAGCGGAACAAATGGGAAAACTTACAAGACTGACCGAAAGAAGCATAATCGTCAGCCTGATGCTGCTCGCGGCACTGACACTGTCATGCAGCCGTGACAAACAGGTGTACCTTTTCTCCTATTTCGTGAACAACGGGGAGGACGGACTGCACCTTGCATACAGTGAGGACGGGCTGCAGTGGGAAGCGCTGAATGATAACCGTCCATTTCTGGCCCCCTCCGTGGGAGAAAGCAAACTGATGCGGGATCCCTGCATCGTTCAGGGACCTGACGGAAAATTCCACATGGTATGGACGGCCGGCTGGTGGGAGAAAGGCATCGGCTATGCATGGTCGGAGGACCTGATCCACTGGTCTGAACAGCAATTCATCCCGGTCATGGCACACGAACCAGAGGCAAAGAACTGCTGGGCGCCTGAGATATTTTATGATCCGGGTAAAGATCTTTTCATGGTCTTCTGGTCTACCACCATCCCGGGCCGTTTCCCCGAAACAGACACCATTGATCCCAATGGGCTGAACCACCGGATGTACTATGTAACCACGAAGGACTTTGAAAGCTTCAGTGAAACGGAGCTGTTCTACGACAGGGGTTTTAATGTGATCGACGGGACGCTGCACCTGGACAATGGCACATACATCCTTTTCCTCAAAGATGAAACACCCAGTCCCGTGGAGAAAAACATCCGGATTGCCACCGGCAGCAATCTGACCGGGGGCTATTCTAAGCCATCGGAACCAATCACGGGCGATTACTGGGCGGAAGGTCCCACCGCCATGAAGATCGACGGCACATGGATCGTCTATTTCGATAAGTACAGGGAAGACAGGATCGGTGCCGTGCGCTCATCCGATCTCAAGAACTGGGAAGACATCTCCGGCCAGGTCAGTTTCCCTGCGGGGACCAACCACGGAACGGTTTTCAAGGCACCGGTGAAGGTGGTGGAAAGGATCAAATCTACAGGTAGTCCATGATGCTCCCGGAGATCTGGAGCAGTGAGATCTCGGCCAGTTTCACCTGGTATTTCACCGAAATAAGCCTTTCCTCGGCATCCAGGAGGCTCTTCTGAACCTCGCGTAGCTCCAGTCCGGCCAGGTCCCCGAGTTTATAACGTTCGACCGCGATTTCCAGGTTCTCGCGGGCCACTTCCAGATTCTGCTCTTCGAGCCTGAGCCGGTTGAGGTTATTCTCATAGGCATAATAGATGGTCATCAGGTCTGCTTTCACCGACTGTTCCACCTGCCTGTACTGGATCTCCCGGTTTTCGATCTCGATCCGGGCATTGCTCTTCTCCCGTCTACGATTAAATCCGTCAAAAAGATCCATACCCAGGGTAAGCCCGTAGTTCATACCATGCACCTGCTGGTTCTGCAAATCGCCGGTCCCGTAACCGCTGTAAGTATACCCGTATCCTGTGGACATGGTGAGATAGGGGTAAGCCCTGGATTCGATGATTTTGTAATCCAGCTCCGAAATGTCCTGGTTCTTTGATGCGATCTGCAGCCCGGTATTATGGAGCAGGGTACGCATCAGAAGGGTATCATAGATGAGGTTTTCGTTCAGCCGGATCAATGAATCAGCGAGGATGATCTCTTCACCGGGATTTTCGGAGGCCATCAACTCGTT
>DSEO01000354.1 GCA_011056635.1 Bacteroides sp. | reverse complement strand
TCGGAAAACTGCGTACCGGTAAGCTGCATGCCATCCCCGGAGTCACCTGCAAACTTCACCACCACCTCGTCCAGTTCAATTACCCTGTGATTTTTCGCCATGATCGCTGGTTAAGTGATTGTTTTCAAATCAATTCATTTCACAAAGTTAGCTATTTTAAAATCGGGGCTGGACGCCCCACACCCAATCTTTTCATTTTTTTAAACATATGGGGGAAAACAGAATCCGTCTAAATAATGGATGTATCTGGATATGTGGATTTCTTCAATACGGTGAACAGGCGACAAGGACGTCCAGCACACTGTGTTCATCGCACCGGAGTGTCCCGGTCACGGACTGCGACAGGATCTCCCCGCCGTAACTGGTATAGACCTCATCGTAAGACTTCAGGTATTTGCACACATCGGTACCCTGCACATAGAAATGGACACTGGGAACGGACAGATCCGGATGGGGATCTCCCCGTAATTCAAAGTTCTCTCCCGTGATCGTCCTGGTGTGGACGGCCACGTCTTCCTCACAGGTTTCGGTGATGCTGAACCGGGTGATGTATTCCGGGAACCGCGCCGGATCGAACTGGATCTCAATGGTGCCGGAACAGGTCTGGTCGGATCCCTCGAACCAGGGATCGCTCCAGGAGGCGGTGAGGGTATAGTCTGCCATGTTCATTTCCCCACGACGGGGCTCGCTCTCATACCAGAACGCCTGTTCGTTGGTTGTCCCATCTGCATCCTTAAAATCGGCCGCGGCGATGATCCCGTTGATGGCTACATAATTGAAATCCGGGATCGTCTGGAGCCGGGTATCCAGTTCTATATGCAGCAGGTCGCCGGCGGCGGGCGGATTGTCCGGATCAACCCGCTCTGGCTCACTGGCACTGTTGATCACGGCCACCATGATGGAATACCCGTTCTCTTTCAGCGCTTTCAGGTTGGAAATGGTGAGGTCGGGGGCATGGTCGAGGTATTCCAGCGTATTGTTCTTCAGGCCGAAGGCCATGGCGGTCACGTAATCCAGGTTCAGGCTGGAAGGGCCCACCTTCAGGTTCAGGCTGGCCTCGTTTTTGAATTCGGGGAACAGGAAATTGACCTTGAACAGCTTTGCCGACAGGTCCGGGTAATCCCCGTCGGAAAGCCAGGTGGTGTCCGTTTCGTTTTTGAAATTGATCTGGCTGATATCATGAAGGCTGTTCATGAAGTCCGTAGCGGACATGTTTGTGAGTTCCAGGGTCAGGTATTCTTTGAAGAACCCGGGCCACCAGGTATATTCCGGGGCTTCCAGGGCATGGATGATCCCTTCCATGGGAGTCCCGGATTCACCGAGCAGGATCTTTTTCAGGATCCGGTCATAGAGTTCCTTGTCACCCGGAAAATAGGTTTGATCCAGGTATTTAACAAACGGGTACATGCCAATTGCATGCCATTCCTCGTTCCTGAAGATCGCTCCCCCGATTTCCAGGATGGTCTCCTGCAACGGCTTATTGTACATTTCCTTCCCTGCCTCCATGCCCCATAAAGGGGACATGGCGGTTAACGCGGCTGATAATTCTGATATGCCGGATGTCCCGCCAAATTTTTCCCGCATCCAGCATGCAGAAGCATAGGCAAACCAGTCCATGTGGTCCCCGAAATATGCGTAATACACCATGCGGTACACCCAGAAGTAAGCCCGGGATTTGATTTCCTGGTCCGAAAATCCTTCCAGAGCTGTCCTTGAAATGTTGAGTCTCATTTCCGCCGACCAGATATACCGTTCCATGGGAACATGGCCGAGTTCATCAAGGGTACACGGTCCCAGCGGGGGCATTATGAGGACATGGGGACGTGACTTCTCCGGATCCTGACCGGTCACAACGACATTGATCTTCTTCTTCCGATAGAGGATCACCGTAGCGATTTTCCCAAAATCTGCCAGCTTCATTCCCACATAGGTTGCCATGGCCTCATCCATGTACCGGGCCAGGCTGATGGCTTTGTCTCTTACCGGGACATAGGGACAGGTGACGGTGAAATACGTTCCCTCAATGGTGAAAAAATCATAGACCGCCTTGACCACCAAACCGAACGGTCCCAGGCCCAGGGTGGATTTGAGACCGGACATTTCTCCGGGTGTATGTCCGGCCACACCACCAGCCGCACCAATGGACGTATTCCCGGCCACACCACCGGCTGCACCCTCATCCGCACCCCCGTACGCACTCCCTGTCAAATCCTCCGGCACCTGCCCTGGCGAGGGGATCCGGGCCACCAGGTATCCGGAGGAGTCCGTGGCTTCATACAGTGCATAGACCGGCATTGCTTTCCCGCCTTCAGGATCCTCCACGTAGTCTGCAGCAGGGTCTTCCAAGGATTGAGAAATCTCGGCGATCTCTCCCACCGCAAGGTAATATTCATCCTCCGGGGTTCGCTCATACCGTACCCGTAGTACAAGGGAACCGGAGTAAACCGCCGGGATCCCTGTGATGCGGAAGGCCGGGGAGGCACCGTTTTCGCCGAAATCGTCCGCATACTCCTCCTCCTCCTCTGAGATCTGAACCGTATAGGTGGCTGGAAAAGCGCCCGGGGGAACGGTCAGGGAAATCCCTTCCGCTTCCAGGGTGGCGCCCGTTGGACCGATATCCGCTTCCGCCAGGATCGCCTCTTCTTCCTCCGGCGGAATATCCTCCTTTGGGCACGCAATGAGGAGCAGGGGAAGGAACAATATCAGCAGCAATTTTTTCATCATGCATGCATTTGGTTCCGTGCACTTTAAGATCAGCGTGTTCGCATCCCGTCGCTCAGTCCACGCAGTTCAGAGCGGGATCAGTCCCCGCAATCCAGCTGTATCGTGAAATAACTCGATGTATTGCAGATGGGAAAGCCGTCCCCGTAAATGACGGCCACTCCCTCGCTGTTCCTTGTGATCTTGTCGACACCCGTAATGTAAGTGCATACATCGGTCCCGTAAGCGGAGAATTTGAAGTAATGCTCGTTCATGAAGGAAAAATTGAATTCCGTCAGTTCGATATTCTCCCCGGTGATGGTGATGGATTCACCCGTGGCCGTCTGGTTGTCCTCAATCACGCTGAACTGGTTGATATAGAAAGGGTACCTCGCCGGATCGAATTCCACCTCGATGGTGCCGGTATAATGTAGTGATTCCACATATTCATCCCAGGTGGCCCTGAAGGTGTAGTCGAACATCTCTCCGGAACGCGATCCCGACGGAATGTAATAATTGAAATAGGTCTCGCCGGAGCTCCCGCTCTCAAACGTAACATTCGTCCTGCAACCCAAATCTATGTTCACGCTGACAAAATCCTTCGGTTTGGTCTGAAGCCTGGTATCCAGGTCGATGTTCAGGCGGTCGTCCGTGGAAGGCGAGCTGGCGCTGTTCACCACCGCCACCAGGATGGAGGATGTGCCGTTATCATGCAGAGTCTTCAATTTTTCGATGGTCAGATTGGATGCATGGTCAAAGTATTCCAGAACCTCTCCTTTCAGTCCGAATGCCATGGCGGTGATGTAATTCAGGTTCAGTTCCGAGGACTCAAGTTTCAGGTTCAGGCTGGCCTCATTCTCGAAGGACGGGAATGTAAATTTCACCCTGTAAAGCCTGGCTGAAAGGTCCGCGTAATCCGCACTGCTGGACTTTTCGGCGTCCTTCTCCTGGTCGAATTCAATCTCGTCGAGGGATTTCACGGTATTCAGGAACTGTTCCGCCGTGATATCCGCCAGTTCACGGGTCAGGTACTTTTCGAAGAATCCCGGCCACCAGTCGTATTCCGGATTGGCATCCCCCAGCGCATGGATGATCCCTTCCATGGGTTTCCCCGATTCGCTCTGGATGATTTCCCTGATAATCCGGATAAAGAGTTCCTTGTCGTCCGGGTTATGCTGGTCCAGGTATTTGACGAAAGGATACATGCCCATGGCATGATACTTCTCGTGATGCAGGATGCGTCCCCCGATATTTGAAGCCATCGCCGCCCCCCATGGGTACAGTTCCTTCCCTGCTTCCATTCCCGTGAAGGGGGACATTCCCACAGCCGGGAAAAGGGCGGGGGTGTAATCCGAAACACCCGCGTATTTCTCCTTCATGTAGAGTGCCGAAGCATAGGCAAACCAGTCCATATAATCCCCGAAATAGAGGAAATAGACCATGCGGTACACCCACATGTGGCAGGCGGCCTTCAGCTCGTTCGCGGATGCGTCTTCCAGCGCGGATCTGGAAAGGTTCACCCTGATGCCGGTGTACTGTGGAAGGCGCGCCAGCATGACCAACCCATCATCATCCTTTGCCAGACGACTCATCCAGGGCATTTGGACCAGGTAGGCGGATGACCCTGTGACATTTTTGTTGGTGACCACGACCACGGGCTTACCGGAAAGCTGGACACCCGCATCCATTCCTTCCCTGGTGACCAGCTTCATATCAAAACAGGCCTGCATGGCATCATCCAGATACCCCGCCAGCTGCTGGATCTTCTGGCCTGATATCCCCGATGGATAACGAATTTTGAAATAGCCCGCCGATTGCGTGTTCATATCGCTCACCGCGTACAGCAGAAAGGAAAGTTCGGGCCAGAACAGTGCGGATTTCAGTTCTTCTGCCCCTGCCTCCCCCGGCAGGACCGGGATCTCCGCCTCCAGCCAGCCGGCCGATTCGGTGGCGGGGTATAGCGCATAGACGGCCTCCTCCTCTTCGGATTCCAGCATCTCATCCAGGCCTCCCATGGCGACGTGACTCTCCTCCTCCAGGGTCCCGTCATATTGGATACGCACGGTCATTGGGCCCGAGGTGACAGCGGGAATGCCGGTCACCCGGTAAACCGGAGTGACTGTGTTGCCGCCGAAGTCTTCCGTATGCACCTCCTCGGCATAGAGCCGGAGGGATTGCGTTTCGGTGAAAGTGCCCGGGGGAACGGTCAGGGTAAATTCCTCCGTTTCAAGGGTACCCCCCGCGGGACCGATCTCGGCCTCGGCCAGGAGCTCGCCCGGATCCCCGTTGGGATCGTCCTTGGGACAGGAGATGAGCAGCAGGGGCAGGAACAGAAGCAGGAGCAGTTTTTTCATGGTTCAGGGCATTACATATCGATTATCGGCCAACGAGAGTCCCGTCGTCCGTGCAATATAATGTAATCCAGAGATCACTCTGGGCATCACAGACGGGGGTTCCATCCCCCTCGCGGATCAGGTTCATTTCCTCATCCCTCACCGCGTGGTTCACACCGGTGAGGTGACTGCATGCATCGGTGCCGTACACCCTGATGGTGAAGTAATGCTGCCGGTACCCGCTGTTGTTGACCATGTTATATTCTTCCAGTGTCAGATGTTCGCCCGAGGCCGTGAAGGATTCGTTCGCGTGTACCCATTCTCCCGTGGACGGATTCGCCCACCATACCCCGGTATTCTCCGCATCCACACTGAACCGGTTTATCTGGAACGGGAACTGTGCCGGATCGAATTCCACTTCGATGGTGCCCGACTTTCCCGTTGTGGCTGACTCGTCCCACACGGCCGTGAACAAGTCTCCCGTCATGCTCCCCGTGCGCTTGTCGGACAGATAATCGAACCGGTCCTGCGAGGTGCCCCCGGCGCTGTATGAAAAGTTGGTCATGCACTGGAGAGATAACTGCACTTCCTTGAAGGCAAAATCCTCGGGCAGGGATCTGAGCCTGGTCTGCAGTTCGATGTCCAGCCGTTCATCCGCCCCGGGCTCGCTGTAGCTGCTGGCAACCACCACCAAGATAGAGGAGGTGCCTCCGCTCTTTAACGTTTTCAGTCCCCCGATGGTCAGGTCCGCTGCATCATCCAGATATGTCAGTGTGTTGTCCTTCAGCCCGAAGGCCATGGCGGTGAGGTATTCCGGCTGCAGGTCAACGCAGACAGCCTTCAGTTTCAGGCTGGATTCATTCTGAAATTCGGAAAAGAGGAAATTGATCCTGTACAATCCGGCTGACAGATCGGCATATTCCGCACTGCGGCTGGCAGATGCGTTCGCTTCCTTGTCGAATTCGATCACGTCACCGCTCTCCACGAGATTCGTGAATTCCTCCGCCTGGATGTCCGCCAGCTGACGGGTCAGGTATTGTTCAAAGAAACCGGGCCACCACTCGTATTCCGGTTCCTCCAGCGCGTTGATGATCCCTTCCATGGAAGTCCCCGACTCCCCCCTTACGGTTTCCATGATGATCCGGCTGAACAGCGTTTTGTCGTCCGGATACCGCCGGTCCAGGTACCTGATGAACGGATACATGCCCATGGCATGCCACCGCTCCTGCATGGGGATGACACCTCCCAGAACGGAATGGCCGGCAGAAACGTACGCATAAAGCTCCTTCCCGGCCTCCATTCCCCCGAAGGGCGATTTCCCCCGGGATGAAAACAGGTCGGGGGTGTAATCCGTCACACCGGCAAATTTCTCTTTCATGTACAATGCAGTGGCATAGGTGTACCAGTCCATCCGGTCGCCGAGATAGAAATAACAGATCATGCGGTACACCCACATATACGCCATGGATTTTAACACTTCGGGCGGGGACTGCTCCACGGCGGACCTGGTGGTGTTCAGCCGGATATTCCCGTGACCGGCGTACCGGTCCAGTCCAGCCATTGGATCATTGCCGCTGATCCGGTTCATCTGCGGCATGTCCACCGTCCAGGCGTATGGCCCCGTCATATCCCTGTTCGTGATGACCACCGTGGGCCTGCCCATCAGATCCACCGCTGCATCCAGGGCCTCCCGGTCCGCCAGGTTCATCTCCACATAGGCATCCATGGCCTCGTGGAGATACCCGGCCAGCTGCAGGAGCTTCTGCTGATCCATCGCGGAGGGATAGGAAAAATTGAAATAGGCTCCCCCGGTTTCTTTCATGCGGCTCAACCCGGTGAACACCATGTACAGGTTGGGGTGGAACAGGGCGGACTTCAAACCATCTCCTTCTGCTGGTTCTCCAGTCAGAATGGGGATCCCGGCCACCAGGCTCCCGTTGGTAACAGTCGCCGGGCGAAGCGCATAGGTGACCACCTCCTCCTCCGGTTCCAGCAGCTCGTACCCGTTCCCCATGGCGATGTATGTCTCATCCTCCGGGGTCCCTTCAAGCCGGATCTCCAGGGTCATCGGACCTGATGTGACAGATGGGATGCCGGTCACCCGGTACACAGGTGTCACGGCATTGCCGCCGAAATCGTCCGTATATTCTTTTTCGATGGCGATCCGCACCGAATGGGTCGCTGTGAATGTGCCCGGGGGGACGGTCAGTGTGACATCCGCTGTCTCCAGGGTTCCGCCATAGGAATCGATCCATGCTTCCGCCAGGAACTCTCCCGGATCCCCGTTGGGATCGTTCTCTTTCGGGCAGGAGATGAGGATCAGGGGCAGGAACAGTAGCAGGAGCAGTTTTTTCATTTTCTAAGGGTTTTGTTGGAGTTTGCACCGTCGGCTATGCTATCGTATTGTTCAGGCGATCTTCAGGCGATCTTCAGGCGATCTTCAGGCGATCTTCAGGCGATCTTCAGGCGATCTTCCGGCCTTGTTTCAGGCGGTACTCCGGTAGCCCGTGTGCTGGTTTATGGCATAGGCAGGAAGAATGGAATCAGTGGTTGATAAGTTAATATTTTTGTGGATAAAATCCAAGGAGAGATGATGTTGGAGCATGCCCTCCTTTGATGAACAGGCAGATGTCTTCCATCTAAGTGCGAAAATCTGCAATGGGCCTCATCCATGCCAGCGATAAAAAATCAGCAATTGGAACATATCCATGCGAATAGAAATTTAATGTTTGTAATACACCTTATCCATGAGAACGGAAATTGAAAAATTCGCAATGGCCTTATAATGAGAACGGGAATTGAAAAATTCACAATGGCCTTATAATGAGAACGGGAATTGAAAAATTCGCATATGTCCCAATTCACGAAAACCGGAAGTCACATAGGTGTGAGTTTTCTTGATTGTGTGACTTTTTTGCACACTAAGTGCTTGTTTGAGCAAGCTCTA
>DSEO01000246.1 GCA_011056635.1 Bacteroides sp. | reverse complement strand
TGGTACTTGAGGTTGGGCCGGTGGGAGACTTTCCCCATTTCATCCGCCCTGGCCTGGATAAAGCCGAGCAACTGGTCATGCTGATATTCACCGAAGGTGGAGACCACCTGGGGATCATATTCGGCCCCGAGCTGCACTTCCTGCTGTTCGGACATGAACATGAGCTGCTTTTTACCGGTAACCGGATTGACCGCACAGGATGTGGTCACCAGGAGAATAGCCAGGATCATTCCGGTTTTTACCATAAGGTTTACTGGGTTCATATGAAGTGTTTTAATGATACACATACGGCCGTCATCTGCCAGCCGGGAGAACTGATTCGCAAAATGGTAACATTGCAGATACAATTTACGAAGAAATCCCATATATCCTATATGCCAACGACCATCCCCGGTGTACTTTTTCGCTATATTAGCGGACAAAGATCCCGTGATGTCCAGACATCCCTATTTCCTTCAGAACCGAAAAGGATTCCTGATCACATGCATGCTGATCATTTCATGCGGGGTATCGGGACAGGGATTCCTGCATGCGGACGGGAAGGGGATCGTGAACGGAGCGGATGAGAATGTGGTCCTCAGGGGGATCGGGACCGGGAACTGGATGCTCCAGGAGGGGTACATGATGAAAACCGGGGATATTGCAGGGACCCAGCATGAATTCAGGGAGAAACTGGTCAACACCATCGGCGAGGCACTGACCGACAGTTTCTATATGGTGTGGCTCAGGGATCATTGCACCCGTACCGATATCGATTCACTGGCCTCCTGGGGATTCAACAGCGTCCGGGTGGCCATGCACTACAAGTGGTTTACCCTTCCCATCGAGGAGGAACCAATCGCAGGTTCCCACACCTGGCTGGATATCGGGTTTGCATTGATCGATTCGCTGCTGGACTGGTGCGGGGACAATGAAATGTACCTGATCCTGGATTTGCACGGGGCGCCCGGGGGACAGGGAGCCAATGCTTCCATATCGGACTATGACCCGTCCAAACCCTCCCTCTGGGAAAGCCAGGAGAACAAGGACAAGACCGTGGCCCTGTGGAAAAGACTTGCCGAAAGGTACAGGGATGAACCCTGGATGGGCGGGTATGACCTGATCAATGAAACCAACTGGACCTTTCCGGAAGGGAACAACTCCCAGCTCCGGAATTTATTTGTCCGGATTACAGATTCCATCCGGACCGTGGATCAGAACCACATGATCATCATCGAGGGGAACTGGTTTGCCAACGACTATTCCGGACTGACCCCTCCCTGGGATCCCAATCTGGTCTACAGCTTTCATAAATACTGGAGTTTTAACGACCCCGGATCCATTGACTGGATGCTGAACCTGAGGGATACCTACAATATCCCCATCTGGCTGGGGGAGTCCGGAGAGAATTCCAATACCTGGTTCACGAACCTGATCTCCCTCTGCGAAGCCCGGAACATCGGGTGGTCCTGGTGGCCCCTGAAAAAGGGGGGGATCAACAATCCCCTCCGGGTGGAGATCAATGATGATTACCTGCAGCTGATCGATAACTGGAGAGGGACCGGACCGTTTCTTTCCCCGGAGGAAGCTTTTCAGGCGGTGCTCACTTTTTCGGACCGTCACAGCATAGAAAACTGCTATTTCCAGAAGGACGTGGTGGACGCCATGATCCGGCAGCCCCACACCACGGAAACGCTGCCGTTTGTGAACCGCACGGTGCAGGACACCCTGTTCGCTCCGGAATACGACCTGGGCCGGAACGGATTTGCCTATTTTGATACGGATACGGCCGATTATCACGGCGATATGGACGGAACCTACATTGAATGGAACAGCGGACATGCCTTCAGGAACGACGGCGTGGATCTTGAGCCCTGCGAAGACGCCGTGAGTAACGGATACAACGTGGGGTGGACGAGCGATGGGGAGTGGTTGAGTTACACCCTGGTCAATGATTCGTCAGCCGCCTATACCATGGAGGTCCGTTCCGCATCCGCCGGCAGCGGGGCCCGCATCCACGTGGAGGTGAACGGCCTGGATGCTTCCGGGCCGGTTGATCTGCCGGCGACGGGCGGCTGGCAAAAGTGGGTCACCTCGGAAATTGAAGACATCATCCTGCCGGAAGGGCAGGTTCGTATAAGCATTGTCATTGACAGGGGCGGGTCCAATCTGAACTTCTTCAGATTCACCACCCCCCGTCCCGATTCATTGCTGCCTTTCAGGGCGCTTTCCGCGGTCACTTCCGTCCTTGAGAACGAATTGCAGATCACCCTGAATAAACCTGTGACCTCAACGCCTTCGTTCGAAATATCGGATTTTTCACTGGCCGGGGGAGGAGTGGAAAAACCGATAGAAAGTGTGAGCCTGGGTGGCGAGGAAGGACGGGTGCTGACAGTCATCTCATCCGCACCGCTTTTTTACAATGAGTCCCTGCGGGTGACCTGGGCCGGTGAAGGGATCCTGCACGGGGAACAGCCCCTCACACCCTTCAGTTACCTGGAGGTGCAGAACCGTCTGGCCAGGCATTTCCAGGTGCCGGTCAGGATTCAGGCCGAGGATTATTATCTGAACCGGGGACTGGAACTTGAGTCGTGCTCCGATATTGGAGGAGGACTCAATACGGGTTATGCCAATGTGGGCGACTACCTGGATTACGTATTATACGTGCCGCAGGCCGGGGATTATTCTCTGGATTTCCGGATTGCCACGGAACGGTACAACGCGGGTCTGCAGATACTGAAAAAAGGGGCGGACAGGTTTGAAATCCTGGGCAACATGCGATTTGACAGGACAGGGGGGTGGCAGAACTGGACCACCCAGTCCACGAGCCTCTCTCTGGGGGAGGGAAAGTATCTCATCAGGCTGATGGTGACCGGAGAGGAGCATAACCTGAACTGGTTTGAATTCAGGCAGCCGGTATCCGCGGAAACGCAGGCGGCAACCGGCTCCTTTTTGATCTTTCCCAATCCGGCATCCGCGCGGACTATCTTCCTGTTGAAAACTGCCGCTTCAGGGCAGGCAAGGCTGAATATTTTTGACAGCATGGGCCGGCTGGTGTTCAGCGAACCTTTTCAGGGAGAGCGGATGGAAATGGATATTTCGGACTGGCAAACCGGGGTTTACCTGGTCCGGATGGACACGGGTGACGATATGCAGCCGGGAAAGCTGATTGTGCAACCGTCCTATTAGAACAGCGTGTAAATAAAGGGCGCAAGTGCGGTACCGCTGCTCAGTACGATCAGGATCCCGAAAATGAGCAGGATGACTATCAGCGGGATCAGCCAGAGCTTCTTTCTCTCCCTGATATATTTCCAGAGGTCTTTCAGGAATTCCATTTCAATGCGCTATTTTTCTGGTGCCTGTGAAAGCAGCCCGGACAGTGCTTCGATGGCTCCGTGATCCGGATCCACATCCTTCAGTTTCTCCAACATTTTTACGGCCTGCTGAAATTCCTCAAGGCCGATGTAAAGATAAATGATTTCCTGCAGGAACACAGGATCAAATGCAAATTCATCAAACACCCGGTTGAATTGAACCAGGGCATCCCGGGGTCTGTTCAAGCGGATACAGATCTCTCCCATATGCCTGCGGGCCACATGCGAATCGTATATTTTCAGAGAATTTTCAAGGGTGGAGAAGGCACTGTCAAGCGCTCCTTCCCCGGCCATCTGCAGGGCGGCATGCACATGCGCCCTTGTTTTGTAAGGGATGTAGCGGTGGTAGGTATAGGTCTTCGGAGGGATCACCAGGTACTGTGCGGCATCATATTTCCTGAGCTGCTCGGCGACGGCCCTTGCATCCTTTTCCTGTCCCCCGTAGACACAGGCCATATAGAGTTTTCCAAGGGACTTTAACCTTTCGCTGTTGTCACCGGTGATCTCGAATGCTTCGCGGAAGCATCTCCTGGCATTGCGGTAATCGGCTTTGATGAGATAGATCTCTCCCATCCTGTAATTTGCGTAAAAGGAATGTTCGAACTCCACTGACTTCCGGAAATAGTCCAGCGCCAGGGGGAGGTCCCCCAGTTGTATCAGACAGGAGGCTGCATCCCTATAATTCACAGCCACATACGGGTTTGTTCGCAGCAATGCCTCATATTCACCATAGGCCGCAGGATAATCACCGCGTGCCTCGTATTCCCTGGCAAGCTGGAGCCTTATTTCATCCAGGAAGCGTTCAGGGTTCCTGAAAACATCGAATGCAATTGAATCTGTTCCGGAGCGGGGGCGGTAGGTCAGCCGGTAGTCGGGAGTGTTTGCATCGATGGGTACGAAGGGCCAGTGGGCCTTCAGGTTTGCGACCCGGTGGTGTGCCAGCAGGCTGTCCAGGGCAGTGTATCCCCAGTTCAACCTGTAATATTCCCAGGGACGGATCTGCTCCCTGTCCGCCTCCCCTGGCAAGCCCGATGCGATGATTGCCCTGTAGAATGCATCCGCCATCAGGAAATTGCCTTCAATGTTCGGGTGAACATGCTCTGTCATCAGGTTGTTCCCGATGATCCCGACAGGTGAAGCCGCCCGGAACCGGTCCGCCATGGGGACGGGAACGGCTCCATATTCCCGGGCCAGGCCCCGGATGATCTGGTTCACCTCCTCGCTGGCCCTGAAACGAACTCCGTCCAGGTCCTTTGCTTCATAATATAAAGCACGGGCAGTTTCATATTCCCCTTGTGCGAAGGCTTGTCCGGCCCTGGCATATGCGTTCCATGATGCATCTTCCACGCCCGATGAGGTTGCACTCAATGGCTTGATATCCTTGATGTTACTGACCACTTCGCTTAAAAAGACCGGGATATCCTTTCCCGCGAACCTCCGCAACAGCGCTCCCATGTTCTGTTCGAAACGGTTCATAGCCAGCCTGTATTCGTCGCTGTCAAGGGGAATGTTCCTGCTGGCGGCCATCCGCTTCATCAGGGTGCCGTGCACCGCATCTTTCCGGGCGGAGCCTGTCCTGTCCATGACAGAACCGATCAGGTTCCTGAAGAGCTGGTAGAACCGAAGGTCCATCAGGGCCAGGTGGGCCCGGGTGAGTGCCCGGATTTTGCTCATGCTTTCATTGGAAGCCACCCCGAATGCTCCGTAGAACTCGTTGTGGCCGGCATAGACCAGGATGGCATCGGGGTCATACCGGATGATCTCGCGTGTATAATCCAGGAGTGTATGGCTGTTGATGGCCGTGATGGCAGTGTTCACCACTTCGAAGTGCCTGTCCGGGTAAGTATCCTCCAGCCTTTTGTGCAGGATCCGCGAAAACATCAGGTTCTTCTCGAATGGGAAGCCCACCACCGTGGAGCTTCCCATTACGAAAATGCGAAAAGTTCCTTCCGGTTTTTTCTTCAGGAAAATGTCATTGGGCGGTGCATCGTATTCCAGCTTGCGGAAATATTTACTGCCCACTTCCGGATTCAGGATCATGTATTGTTCATAACCCTCCCGCGGGTTCGGAATGAACAGGCCCGGATCATCTCCGTATGATACCAGCCTCAGGATACCTTCCAGCAGCAGCAGCATGAGCAGGGGCAGACTCAGGGTGATGATCCTGAAAAGGGCCCTGTGTGAGCCGGCGGCGTTACTTGTGGAGATATCTGGCCCTTTCATGGTGGTTATGCAATGAACATGGAAACTTACATAATTTTATCTTTTGGTCCAAAGGATTGAAGATCCCTGCAGCTTTGCCATTTTTTTCTGATTGTTCATCGAAATTTGCCACTTCCGTTATATTTTGAAAAGAAATTTATATATTGTAGGGCGATCTGAATACTGTCAGTGCGGGAGAACATAGTATATGGATGTTCTTTCCGGTGATGGTTGTTCGGATCGTAACCATGTCTAACTAAAAACTAATGCTATGAAGATGAAGATTTTTACTCTTTTCCTCTGTGCGGTGTTTGCTGTTGCCGCCTCGGCCCAGGAAAGACCTACCCATGAAGTCCAGAAAGCCTCCGTGGCTCCTGTGATTGACGGGATCGTAGATGAAGTCTGGGATGAGGCCGCGCCGAACAACATCGATAAAAATTTCCAGTCTGAGCTTCCCACACTGGGCATGTCCGGCGAAACCTACTGGAAGGCTTTGTGGGTGGAAAACGAAGGGATCTATGTGCTCCTCATCGTGAATGATGACGTGTTTTATCCCCATTATGCCGTAGATCCTATCGGAAATAGCTGGGAATACGACAAGCCGGAGATCTACTTCGACTGCAACTACCTCCTTCAGGATGATGGTGGAGCCTCATCCGAAGGGCAGCCGGGAAGCGGACACCACCAGTGTGCGCCCCCGTTCGAAGACGGGCTGAATGACGGTACCATGCTGGATGCCGGTGTGGATGGTGAAGTCGATGCGGACGATTTGGGCGTGAAGTATGCCTTTATGGTAAATGACCCGGACTACATCGCGGAGTATTTCTTCCCGATGGATTACCTCACGGACGCAGACGGGATCATCAACGACCTGAGCGGTGAGATGGGTTTCGATGTGACCATCATCGACAGGGACCCGGGTGATGCAGCCCGCAAGCGCGCTGTCTGGGCCAACACCGGTGTGGGTGGTGACGCGAATGAGTCCTGGAACAGCATGGACGATTGCGGTATCCTGACTTTTGCAGGTGTGGGTGAAAAAGTCTATGTGGAAAGTATCACCCTGACAGGAGGAGATATCACTGAAAATAACCTCCCGTTACAGCTCCAGGCAGAGGTGCTTCCGGAAGATGCAAGCAACAAAGCCATTCAATGGTCGGTTGAAAATGTGACCGGAAAAGCAAAAATCAGTTCCGAAGGAGTGCTTACTCCCATTCTGGACGGTGATGTGATCGTGACCGCAGCTGCCAAGGACGGTTCCTATGTGGAGACGTCCGTTACTGTGAACATCAGCAACCAGATCGTTTCCAGGTCCGAGCTCAACCTGATCCGGAACGGTTACTTCGATGAAGTGGAAGATGATGGTTCAGCGGAAGAGTGGAGCGGTACCCAGACTGTGGTAGATGGAGTAGTCCAGCTTGATCCTCCTCCGGGTGGGGTCAATTACTGGGATTTCACCATGATCCAGCAGAATTTCGGGTGCAACACCACCGATACGTATACCTTCAGTTTCGTGCTCTGGGCAGATGATTCCGATACGGTCAATGTGGACTTCGAAGACCCAGCCAACGAATACAACAGGTACGGATCATCCACGCATGAGTACTCAAACGGAGAATCCGACTGGACCTTTGTGTCCGAGATGGCACCGACCAAGTATGTGTTTGATGTGGTTTTCAACGAGAAGCTTGAGAATACTACCGAGTCCCTGCAATTCATGGTTGGATTGCATGATCCGGTGGTATACATCGACAGCGTAGAACTGGTCAACAACAATGACCTGGCCCTGATTACCGTATATACCCCTGTTGAATCGATCACGGTAACCAGTGAAGGAGATGTGACCCACGTGGCCTCTGGCGGCACACTGCAGATGAGCGCTGAAGTACTTCCGGCGGATGCCCTTCTTACGGATGTAAGATGGAGCGTGGTGCCCGGAACAGGCTGGGCTTCCATTGATGAGGCCGGGCTTCTCACCGGGGATACGGTTGGTACGGTAACGGTTGTTGCTTCTGCCAAGGACGACAGCAATGTGACCGGGACCATGGAGGTGACTGTTACCTTCCCGGAAGGGATCCAGGAGAACGGCGCGAAGCAGCTGATGGTTTATCCGAACCCTGTTACCAGTGAATTGAATGTAGTGGTCGCCAACGCTGATGCAACCGTGACCATTTACAACAGCGTTGGGATGAAGATCGAGGAAGCCGCGATCAGCGGAACTGTTCATAAATTTGACGTGAGCAGCTACGCTTCCGGTCTCTACTTTGTAAAGACAGGAAACGCCGTGGTGAAATTCATCAAGTAATTCCTGCTGATACGCATTGATCAAGGAGGGTGTCCCGCATGGGGCATCCTCTTTTTTCATTCAGGAGCAAGACCCCGCCTGAAGCAGATGCGGTCATCGCTGCCTGAGCTGGTGCGCAGCAGCAGGTTCAGCAGCGATACCGTATACTGCGGAAGGCACGCTCACCAGGGTTCGACAGCCGGCGGCATCTCCAACCGCTGCTGAAATTCTTTTCTGCGAAAATCATTTAGGCAGCTTACCGGAGATACCGCCGGGAACAACAGCCTGAAGCAGATGCGGTCATCGCTGCCTAAGCTGGTGCGAAGCAGCAGGTTCAGCAGCGATACCGTATACTGCGG
>DSEO01000247.1 GCA_011056635.1 Bacteroides sp. | reverse complement strand
GACGGGAAAATGCACCCGGTGGACTCCAATGAAATATCCTTCATGCTCGCCGGGCGGAATGCATTCAGCAAGGCATTCAAACAGGCAGGGCCCAAGATCATGGAACCGGTTTACGAAGTGGAAGTGCTGGTACCCTCCGACAGGATGGGGGACGTGATGAGCGATCTCCAGGGCCGCCGGGCCATCGTGCAGGGTATGTCCAGCGAGAAAGGATTCGAGAAGATCACGGCCAAGGTGCCCCTTGCGGAAATGAACAAATACTCCACCGCGCTGAGCTCTCTCACCGCGGGCCGCGCCATGTACAGCATGAAGTTTGACGGGTACGTGCAGGTGCCGGGTGAAATCCAGGAAGAACTACTGAAGGCCTACGAAGCCGAACAGGAAGAAGAGTAGATTGTATTTGAGGGGTATTTCATTCGGTGCTGAACCTGCTGCTGCGCACCAGCTCAGGCAGTGATGACCGCATCTGTTGCAGGCAGGCTGTTGCTCCCGGAGGCATCTCCAACCGCTGCTGAAATTCTTTTCTGCGAAAATAATTGTAGGCAGCTTATCGGAAATGCCTCCGTGAGTTTTGGACCATCTTTTGAAGGGAATGCGGATGAGGGACCTGACATCACAGACCGCAAGGAGTTATGTATTCCCGAACCGCAATCCCTTCAAATCCTACTGACGGTTACAGGCGCAGCATAGGGTATCGCTGCTCAACCTGCTGCTGCGCACCAGCTCAGGCAGTGATGACCCCATCTGCTGCAGGTTATTGTTCCCGGTTCTGCTCATACCCCGCTTACTGAAAACGCGAAGTAGCAGGGGTATCCCGTTTCGCGAAAACCGGAAGTCACACGTTGGTGAATTTTCCGGTTTTTGTGACTTTTCTGCTCCCGGTATATTTTCGCTGGAACACTATAAATACCTCATATATAAAGACATAGAAGCTTGTAAAAAACAGCCTGAGTGTATAAAATTTCAACACATGAGAAAAAAGTCCTCATCTTGTGACTTCCGGAAATGATCAAAACGCATACCCCTCCGGCTGTTGCGTCCTGATTATTGTTTCTTCTGCACTATTAGGTCCTGACGGAACCCTGACCACCGATGTGCCTTCCGCAGTATGCGGTATAGCTGCTGAACCTGCTGCTGCGCACCAGCTCAGGCAGCGATGACCCCATCTGCTTCAGGCAGGCTGTTGCTCCCGGAGGCTTTTAATTCGCTCAAGATTAGTAACAATTGTGTTTGTAACAAATATAATGTAACTTTGTAGTTACTAATTATTAAGTTACATCATGAAGCAGGCTCCTTTTAAATTCGGTGAGGTTGTCTCCGGCGAGCATTTTACGGACAGGGATGAAGAGATCAAAGCATTGCATAACAATTTTGTTGCTATGCAAAACACCATCATCATTTCTCCCCGTCGCTATGGAAAAAGCTCCCTGGTCAAAGAAGCTGTTGAGCGTTTCACGCGGAAAGAAAAAGGCTACTTTTTCATTTTCCTGGACCTTATGTATGTTTATTCGGAAGAAGAATTCTATAATCAATTGGCCACCAGGATCCTGAAAACAACCTCCGGCAGGATCGAAGAATTCATTCAACTGGCAAAGAATCTGCTGAAAGGGACCAGGGTAACCATTAATACCGGCACCGGTGAGCCTTCACTGGAGTTCGGCCTTCACTATGTCAGGGATAATATTGAACATATCCTTAACCTTCCCCAGATCATTGCCAGGAGGAAGAAGAAAAAAGTTATAGTATGCATGGATGAATTTCAACATATCTCCCGGTTTGAACAACATGAAAATCTTCAGGGCAGGCTCCGCTCCATCTGGCAGCATCATAAGGATGCGGGATATCTTCTGTACGGGTCAAAGCAATCCATGATGAGGGAGATATTCCATCATGCCAACAGTCCTTTTTACAGGTTTGGCGAGATCATCTACCTGCGGCGAATTAAAAAAGAACGGCTGAGGGATTATGTGCAAAATGCATTTCATTCCACAGGAAAGGGAATATCCGATGAGATCTGTGATCGGCTCATTGATACGGTAGAGAATCATCCTTATTATCTACAGCAATTTGCTCGAAACATATGGCTGATTTCCGGGAAAAAGGTCACAGAGGCTGATTTCGATGAAGCAAAGCGATCACTGGTCTATGAAAACCTGAATTTTTACAATGAGCTGCTGGAGGGACTGACCACTTACCAGGTCAGTTTTCTCAGGGCGTTGCTCAATGAAGAAAAACATCTCTATTCCGCAGAAGTAATAAACGGATACCGCCTGGGATCATCAGCCAATGTCAGAAGGATGTACAACGGATTTGTGGACAAGGGGATCATTATTAAAGAAAATGGAAGGATCATATTTGCAGACCCTGTGTTCAAACTGATCGCACGTCAACGGTTCCTGACGCAATAGACCCACACACTTCAAAGAGATTGATAAGGAGGCTCCATGCGGAGCGGCCCGCAGCGGTTATCTCAACCGGATGGTTATTTCAACAGGGTGGTTATTTCAGCAGCTCCTTGAGCTTGGTTTCCAGGTATTCACCCCGGAGCCCCCTGGCCACGATGATTCCGTCGCCGTCCAGGAGGAAGTTCATGGGAATGGCCATCACCCCGTACATGGCGGCCGGAACCGATTGTCCCCCTTTCAAATCGCTCACATGGGATTCCCAGATCAGGCCGTCCTTTTCAATGGCGTTCACCCAGTCTTCTTTCCGGTTGTCCAGGGATACCCCGTAAATGGTGAATCCGGATCCGTTCACAAACTCCTCGTTGCGATATTTTTTGTAGGTCCTGACCAGGTTGGGATTTTCCATCCTGCATGGAGCACACCAGGAGGCCCAGAAATCCACCAGCACCATCTTGCCGCGCAGTGAGGTAAGGGAGATCTTTTCTCCTTCAGGGGATTCGAACACCAATTCCGGCGCCCTGTCGCCTGTATCAATGCCCACACGCACCTCGCCCGGATTCCCTCTCTGGTTTTCAACAACCTGATGATCGCTCTTTCCGGAACCACAGGATGCCAGAAAGCTTATGAAGACAATAATAATCATGGATTGTACCTGGTTCATATAGCTGGTTTTCATTGGGAATTCATCTGGCACGTTACTCTGCACGGAGAATGGAAGCGCCCAGTTTGTTCAGCCGGCCGTCGATATTTTCATAACCCCGGTCGATCTGTTCGATGTTATGGATGATGCTGGTCCCCTCGGCAGACATGGCGGCAATGAGCAGTGCCACCCCGGCCCGGATATCGGGAGAGGACATGGAAGTGGCCCTGAGCCTGATGGTATGATCCATTCCGATAACAGTGGCCCGGTGCGGATCGCACAGGATGATCTGGGCTCCCATGTCAATCAGCTTATCCACGAAAAACAGACGGCTTTCAAACATTTTCTGATGGATCAGCACGCTTCCTTTTGCCTGTGTGGCCACCACCAGGATCACGCTGAGCAGGTCCGGAGTAAGCCCCGGCCACGGCGCATCGGCGATGGTCATGATGGCACCGTCTATGAAAGTTTCGATGGTATAATGTTCCTGAGACGGGACCCTCAGGTCATCCCCATTCCTTTCCAGTTCGATCCCCAGGCGGCGAAATGATTCCGGGATGACACCCAGCTGTTCATAACACACGTCCTTGATAGTCAGTTCGGAGCAGGTCATGGCCGCCATGCCGATAAAGCTGCCCACTTCGATCATGTCGGGGAGGATGGTATGCTCGGTCCCCTCCAGCCTCTCCACCCCTTCGATGGTCAGCAAATTTGAACCGATCCCCGAAATCCTGGCTCCCATGCGGACCAGCATTTTGCAGAGCTGCTGGATGTATGGTTCGCATGCGGCATTATAAATGGTGGTTGTTCCCGAAGCCAGCACACCGGCCATGATTATGTTGGCTGTGCCGGTGACTGATGCTTCATCAAGCAGCATGTAGGCCCCCCTGAGCCGGGATGCCTTCACCGTATAAAAATTCTGAGCATGGTCAAAATTGAAGCTTGCCCCCAGTGACTGGAACCCGATGAAATGGGTATCGAGGCGACGGCGGCCGATCTTGTCCCCCCCCGGTCTGGGGATCACCGCTTCACCGAACCGGGTGAGCAGGGGCCCGATGATCATCACGGATCCCCTGAGCGAAGTGGACTGCCTGCGGAATGCATCCGTTTCCAGGTATTCCAGGTTCACCTCCCCCGCCCGGAACCTGTAACTGCTGCCCGAGATCTTTTCCACTTCCACGCCCAAATCTTCCAGGAGTTTGATGAGCAGCAGGACATCCTGGATCAACGGGATGTTATGGATGGTGACGCTTTGGGAGGTGAGCAGCGTGGCGCACAACACCTGGAGGGCTTCATTCTTTGCCCCCTGCGGGGTGATCTCGCCGTGCAGGCGGTGCCCTCCCTCAATAATGAACCGTCCCATACATCAGGGTTGCTGTTTCTTCTTCCCGCCTCCCTTTTTTTTACGGTTTTTGGCAAGGATTTCCCTGGTTTCGGGCAGTTTCAGATCACCGCTGATCTCCAGTTTTCCTCCGGAGAGGGTCTTCAGGTCCATGAAGATCTCTTCATCACTTACCGCTTCCCGGTTCCAGGTGAGGTAGGATTTTTTCATGTGGTTGGCGATCATCCGGACCAGGTCTTCTTTCTCCTCTCCCGGTTCCATTTCCACGGCCTTATCGATCATCATCACAATGGACCGGCCATAATGTTTGTACCGGATGGGATGCTGGTTATAGGGAACTTTGTTGGGTTTTT
Organism: Bacteroides sp.; assembly: GCA_011056635.1. GTDB lineage: Bacteria > Bacteroidota > Bacteroidia > Bacteroidales. The sequence continues at coordinate 3,479 of DSEO01000247.1, read as the reverse complement.
CTTCCAGGGCTGCCTTTTCGGGCCAGTCATAGGGGGAATCAATATCCAGCTCAAAATTGGCGATGATGGCCAGGTGGTCCCAGAGCTTGTGCTTGAAATCGCCCACGTCCCGCAGGTGGGGATTCAGATTTCCCATCACGGCCACGACTGTTCGCGCAGCCCGGTTCCGCTCTTCACGGTCCTCGATGGTCTTCAGGTAATTTACCATCTTCTGGATGTTCCTGCCATATTCGGGCTCAATGAGCTTTTCACGGCTTGTATTATAATCGTAGTCCTCAATCATTAATATGAATTTTTTACAAAAGTAGCTTTTTTTATTGATGCGGGCAACCGGATATTATTCCACCACCCTGAGCCTGGCAAATTTCAGGAGCAGTTGTTTTTTCCCGATGGGAAAATTGACCGTGGCCTTGATATTGGAGACTTCCCCTTCGATGGCCATCACCTCGCCGACCCCGAAACGGGGATGTTCCACCCGTGTACCCACTTGGATCTGCTCGGGGCTGGAAGGGGTGATCTGGCCGGGGGCGGAAGAATTGCGGGCGCCGGGGCCGGGGGCGGAAGGCTTGCCCGCGCCGGGAGCGCCGGGAGCGCCGGGGGTGCCGGGACTGCGCTCCATGATCTTCCGGAAACTTTCCGGGACAAACCGTTCACGCTCCCCGTTATGGGATCCGGGCCGTTGGACCGGATCGAAATCGGCCGGGAGTTCCAGGTATTTCGGCTCGATCTCCCGGATGAACCTGCTGGGTGAGCAGAAGTGCCGGATCCCCCATTTGTACCGGGTGGCCGCATAAGTGATCATGGCCGACTCGGCGGCCCGGGTAAGGGCCACGTAAAAGAGCCGGCGTTCTTCTTCCAGTTCATTGGGTTTGTCCACGCTCATCTGTGACGGGAACAGTTCCTCCTCCACCCCGGCGATTACCAGGTGTTTGAATTCCAGTCCCTTGGCCGAATGGATGGTCATGATACTCACCCTGTTGCGGTCATCATCCTTTTCCAGGTCGGCATCGGTCATCAGGGTCACCTCCTGCAGGAAATCGGCCAGGGTCATTTCCCTGTCATCTTCCAGGTTTTCGGTGAATTCCTTGATCCCGTTCAGGAGTTCTTCCACGTTTTCGTAACGGCTCACGTTCTCCGGGGTCTGATCCGATTTCAGGTCATCCAGAATCCCCGTCTCCCGGATGATGGTGTAAGCCATGTCGAAGGCCTCCATTTTGAGGAGCCGATCCTGGAATCCCCTGATCAGATCCGTAAAACCTTTCAATTTGGCCAGGGTCCCCCTGTTGAATCCCAGGTTCACCTGGTCCAGATGGACCAGAACGGTCCAGATCCCGGTATTCAGTTTCCCGGCATATGCTTCCAGTCTGTCCAGTGTGGTTTTTCCGATCCCCCGCAGCGGGTAATTGATCACCCGCTTCAGCGATTCATCATCCTTCGGATTGACCGTGAGCCGGAAATAAGCCAGCACATCCTTGATCTCTTTGCGCTGGTAGAAAGAGAGGGAGCCGAAAACCCGGTAGGGGATATTCATCCTCCGCAGGCTCTCCTCGAAGATCCTGGACTGGGCATTGGTCCTGTAGAGCACTGCGAAATCGCTGTACGCCAGCTGTTCCCTGAAACGAAGATCGGAAATGTGGCCTGCCACGATGAAACCCTCCTCCCTGTCCTCCGCCGCCTTCACCACCCGGATGGGCACACCCGGTTCCTTATTGGAATAAACCTCCTTGGCGATCTGCTTCCGGTTCATGCGGATCACGCTGTTGGCGGCTTTCACGATGGTCTGGGTGGAACGGTAGTTGCGCTCCAGCTTGAAAAGCCTGTAATCGGGGTAATCGTTCTTGAAATTCAGGATGTTCTCGATCCTCGCCCCCCGGAAGGAATAGATGCTTTGGGCATCGTCCCCCACCACGCAGATGTTCCGGTGCACCTCCGACAGTTTCTTGATGATCAGGTACTGGGAATAATTGGTATCCTGGTACTCATCCACCAGGATGTAATCGAACGCTTCCCGGTAACGGTCCAGGACCTCCGGATGATCCCTGAAAAGCAGGTTGGTCTGCAGGAGCAGGTCATCGAAATCCATGGCCCCGAAATGCTTGCAGCGCTTTACATACCGGTCGTATATCTCTCCCAGCCTCGGCCGCCTCGTGGCCTGGTCCCTCACCTGCATCTCCCCGCTGCTGAGGTATACATCGGGGGTGACCAGGTTGTTCTTGGCCGCGGAGATCCTTCCGAATACCTCGGCCGGTTTATAGATCTTTTCGTCCAGGTTGAATTCCCGGATGATGGTTTTCACCAGGCTACGGGAATCGATCGTATCATAAATGGTGTAATCGGAAGGAAACCCGATGGCTTCTGCCTCGCGGCGGAGGATCCTGGCGAAAAGGGAATGAAAAGTACCCATCCAGAGCCGGCGGGCCAGGTCGGGTGTCACCAGCTCTGCGATGCGCTCCTTCATCTCGCCGGCGGCCTTGTTGGTGAATGTAAGGGCCAGGATCCTGGAGGGGGGGATCCCCAGCGAAAGGAGATAGGCAATCCGGTAGGTCAGCACCCGGGTCTTGCCCGATCCGGCGCCTGCAATGACCAGGGCCGGTCCTTTGTGATTCACCACCGCCTCCTGCTGCGCCTCGTTCAAATCCTTTTTGATCGCCTCCACTGAAAAACCGCTTTTTATTGGCTGACTAAGATACTAACTGTTCATGGATTAACCAGCCGGGAAATCGTCGCGTTTTCCATTAAATATTGCACAATAAACCTTAAAATTGCATTTTTATCCGTTTATAGTGTAAACAGAGCAAATGTTGCGACCCGGACCGGCACCGAATCTATGCACCGCAGGCAGCGGGACCCCTGCGATCCATTCCATGGCAGGCTTCAGCAGGACCCTTGCTGCGGGGATCCTCCTCCTGGCCGCCCTTTTGCCGGCACGGACCCAGATCACCTCCCCCGCTGCCGATCACAGGGACAGCCTGGGGTATCCCATGCGACCGGAAAAGGACCCCCTGTTCGTATTCTACCAGACCCACGGGGCTTACAGGCCGGGCAGCCTGACTGCCATCCATCCAGTTCCCGGGAATTACGATTTCGAATGGAGCAGGTACAATCCCGCCCTTCCCGGTTTTGAAGCACCCTTTCACAGCGATCCGGGCAGGAACGCTTCCTCCGTATCCGGACTGGAAGACGGAGGTTACCGGGTGCGGATCAGTGACGGTTCCACCGTGGATACTGCCATGGTGGCATGGGTCATGCTGGACAACCTGGTGACCCGGACGGACAAAAATGCAGAAGGGAAGGTCAGGCCTTCCAACTACACCTGTCAGTACCTGGTGATCTCCGGGTCGGTGACCCCCGACACGTTCATGTACCACGATCCGGTCACCCATGAACCTGCCTCCCTGAAGATCAATTACCGGTTCCGGTGGACTTCCGACAACGAGGGACTGAGGATCCCCAATGATTCCACCATCCTGGATCCCAAT
>DSEO01000239.1 GCA_011056635.1 Bacteroides sp. | reverse complement strand
GACTGGCTGAATCTTCAGCGAACAGGGGGATTACACCGGACCCGGACTGAAATCGACGGAAGGTCCCTGGCTTATCATCATCATTCGGGCATCCAGATCCTGCAGCCATACAGGAACCTGACCCTGGGAGCCATGGCCGGTATTGAAACTGCAGGTCTGACCCCAAAAGGGAAAGACAGTCTTCGGATCGGGACGACACCGGTATGGCACAGGACGTTCAGCCTGCACTGGCGGTGGTTCCATCCGAAAGCGGAGACTTTCGGGGAAGTGGCAGTCAGGGATCTGCATTCCGTGGCGCTGCTCTCCGGCCTGCGGGTTCACTTCAGCGATTTTCTCCAGGGGCTGCTGCTTCTGCATCACTACGGGAATGGCTTCAGCGGGATACTTTCCTCATCCTATGCATCAGGCAGTCACATCCGCAATGAAGATGGAATCTCGCTGCACCTGCAGGCTGAACCCGGCAGGTATATGAAGGCCGGATTCACCTGTGCCCTGTTCCTCTATCCGGCACCCCGCTATCTTACCGGGGTCCCTTCCACAGGCTTTAAAAGCAGATGCATTCTGCAACATGCAGGTGAAGGCAGGTTCCGCTGGAAACTACAGCTTGACAGAAAGGTATGGCAGCGCACGCTGTCCGCCGAAACCGCCGGTATCCGTCCCCTGACCACAACCAAAAGGAACAGGGCCAGTCTCCTGCTCCGGTACAGCCCGGTCCAGACCCTGCAATGGCAATCCAGGATCGTAATTTCCCTTTTGTCAGAAGGAGAAATGCCGTCTTCAGGCTTTACAGCTTACCAGCAGTTCCGGATCCAGATTATCCCGGCGCTGAATGTCACACTGAGATTCCTGGTCTTTCAGGTGAAAGAATGGGATAACCGGATCTATATCCACGAACCCGGGCTTTATTACAGTTTCCGCTTTCCTGCCTTCTACGGAGAGGGACAGAAAGTGAACTGGGTGGTTTCGCTGAAGACGGGGAAAAGACTTGCGCTGTCCGGTTCGTTTTCGGTACTTTCATACAGCGACAGGGATCGGATCGGATCCGGAAATGATCTGATACAGGGATCCCGGAAATGGGAAGCGGAGATCCAGTTCCGCTATAATTTTTAATCGAACTTCATGTCCATGATATGGATCTGCAGGTTCACCCTTCCCCTGAATTCGTTTTCCATGAGCTGGTAACAGATATCGAAAGGGACACCGCTGCTGATCTTCTGGAACATCCGCCCCTGGTGAAAGGCAATGGCGGGAAAGACCTTGAATGGATTCTCCTCCTGGATCAGGGTAAGCTTCAGATGCTCTCCGTTGGCCCCCACGGTTCTGCCGTAACCGTTGTCCACCACATTCTCGGAAAGGAAAACCGGATTCGTGTTCTCGGGTCCGAAGGGTTTGAACTTCTTCAGTACCTCGAAGAATCCTTCATGGATCTCTTTCAGCTGCAGTTCCGTATCAATCTCCACCACGGGGATCAGCTGTTCAGGGGTAATGTTTTCACTGACAATCTTTTCAAATCGTTCCGTAAACTGGGGAACATCTTTCACCTTCATGGTCAGTCCCGCCGCATATTTGTGACCGCCGAAGTTGATCAGCAGGTCGCTGCAGGATTCTATGGCCTGATACAGATCAAATCCGTTGACCGACCGGGCCGATCCGGTGGCCAGTCCGTTGGACTTGGTGAGTATCACGGTGGGTTTGTAATAATAATCCAGCAGGCGGGAGGCCACGATCCCGATCACTCCCTTGTGCCAGACCGGATTGTACAATACCGTCGAGTTCCGCTCACGCATCCGGGCATCCGTGCGGATCATTTCGACAGCCTGCCGGGTGATCTCCGAATCGATGTTCCTGCGGTCAAGGTTGTAATCGTTTATCGTTTTACTGATGATATCAGCCTCCAGAGGTTCCTCGCTAACGAGCAGATCCACTGCCTTCCGGCCCGATTCCATCCTTCCCGCCGCATTGATCCGCGGCCCGATCCTGAATACAATATCCTCGATATCAATTTCCTTGCAATTGATCCCCGCCACCTCCTTGATGGCTTTCAGTCCCGTGGAAGGATTCTCATTCAGCTTTTTCAATCCAAAATAGGCCAGGATCCTGTTTTCCCCGGTAATGGGTACAATATCCGAGGCAATGCTCACCACCGCCAGGTCCAGGTATTCATTGATCAATTCCACAGGCAACCCTGTGGCCATGCAGTACGCCTGGATCAGTTTCAGCCCGACCCCGCAACCGGAAAGTTCTTTATAGGGATACGTGCAGCCTTCCTGCTTGGGATCCAGCACGGCTACGGCAGCAGGGATCACGTCGCCGGGATTGTGGTGATCGCAAATAATAAAATCGATGCCCTTCATCTTTGCGTAGTCGATCTTGTCTACAGCCTTAATGCCGCAATCCAGTGCGATGATCAGTGTATAACCCTGCTGTGCCGCATGATCGATCCCCTTCAGAGATATTCCGTATCCTTCATGGTAGCGGTCGGGGATATAATAACCCACATCCCTGAACCGGTCCTTGAAGAAGGAATATATCAGCGATACGGCCGTGGTCCCGTCCACATCATAATCCCCATAGACCATGATCTTCTCTCCTGCCTTTTCCGCTTCGCGGATGCGTTTCACTGCCAGGTCCATTTCCTTCATCAGGTAGGGATCATGCAGGTTGGAAAGATCGGGACTGAAAAATTCCCCGGCCGCTTCAGTGGTGGTGATCCCACGCTGGACCAGCAGCTGGGCCAGCGGTTTTTCGATGCCCAGGTCACGGGACAAAGAAGCAATTATTTGCTCATCACCCGGTGCTTTTATGACCCAGTTCTTCTCCATCGAATTAAAGAAATTACGGCAGGCAGATCCTCCTTCCGCTGCATGCAAAATTAACATAATCATTCAGGATACGATCAGGAATCAGGGTTTAATTTGACGGGGGACTTCCCCCACACAACCGAATCCACTTTTTCTTACCTTTGTGCCCAAAATAACAGTTATTGCGATGCATCATCCCGAATTCAGCGAACAGGAACAGATCCGAAGAGCATCTCTGGAAGAGATCAGACGCCTGGGTTTCAATCCTTATCCCCCGGAAACATTCCCCGTCAGCCACACCGCATCAGAGGTGACATCCGGATTTGATCAGGCATCAGACAAGCTGAAGGATATCTCACTGGCCGGAAGGATCATGAGCCGCAGGATTATGGGAAGCGCTTCCTTTGCTGAAATACAGGACTCTTCGGGAAGGATCCAGATATACATCCGCCGGGATGACATCTGCCCGGGAGAGGATAAAACCCTCTACAATGCCGTGTTTAAAAAACTGCTGGATATCGGTGACATTATCGGGGTAAAAGGTTTCGCCTTCCGGACCCAGGTGGGTGAGATCTCCGTCCACGTGAAGGAGCTCACCCTGCTGAGCAAATCCATCAGGCCGCTTCCCGTGGTCAAGGAAAAGGACGGAAAGGTGTATGATGCCGTCACGGATCACGAATACCGTTACCGGCAGCGGTACGTGGATCTGATCGTGAATCCCGGCACCAGGGAACTGTTCCGGAAGAGGACCAGGATATACGACTCCCTGCGGGAGCTTTTTAACAGCAGGGGATACCTGGAAGTGGAGACCCCCATACTCCAGCCCATACCCGGGGGGGCCGCAGCCAGGCCTTTCATCACCCACCACAACAGCCTGGACATGGACCTCTACCTGCGCATCGCCAATGAGCTTTACCTGAAAAGGCTGATCGTCGGGGGATATGACGGGGTGTACGAGTTCTCGAAGGATTTCAGGAACGAGGGAATGGACCGCTCCCACAATCCCGAATTCACCGTGATGGAGATCTATGTGGCCTACAAGGATTACCTGTGGATGATGGATTTTACCGAGGAAATGATCGAAAAAGTGGCCCTGGACCTGCACGGTACCACAGCGATCCGGTTCGGGGAAGAGCTGATCGATTTCAGGCGGCCCTTCAGACGGGTGACCATGATCGAAGCGATCAAAGACGCTACCGGGATCGATATTTCCGGAATGGACGAGGCAACGCTGATAAAAGCGGCTGATCAGATTGGCGTGGAAGTGGACGAGACCATGGGTAAGGGGAAGATCATTGATGCCATTTTCGGTGATAAGGCCGAATCCGCCATGATCCAGCCCACCTTTGTGATGGATTACCCGGTGGAGATGTCCCCCCTCTGCAAAAAACACAGGGACAACCCGGAGCTGACCGAAAGATTTGAACTGATCGTCAACGGGAACGAGCTCTGCAACGCCTACACCGAGCTGAACGATCCCATCGACCAGCTGGAACGTTTCAAGGAACAGCTGAAGCTTTCCGAAAAGGGGGACGACGAAGCCATGTTCATCGATATGGACTTCGTACGCGCCCTGGAATACGGCATGCCCCCCACCTCGGGAATGGGACTGGGGATGGACCGGCTGGTGATGCTGATGACAAACCGTTCCAGCATCCAGGAAGTGCTGTTCTTCCCGCAGATGAAGCCCGAATCCCACCAGAAGGCCCCGACTGCCTCCCGGAAAGAAGAATACCTGGCCCTGGGGATTCCTGAGGAATGGGTTGAGCCGCTGATGGCGCTTGGCTACACCACCATCGAAAAACTCAAAGCGGTGGAGAAACCCGGAAAACTGCACCAGGAGATGATGGGGTACCGGAAGAAGAACAGGCTGGAGATCGGGACTGTGACCCTGGAGGAGGTGGCAGGATGGATTTCATGACACTACCTGGATGAAGCAACTTCTGACGATCGGACTACTTGTCCTTTCAAACCTGTTCATGACCCTTGCCTGGTACGGTCACCTGAAATTCGCGGAATGGAAGTGGTTCAGCAAGCTGGGGCTTGTATCCATTATCCTTATCAGCTGGGGCCTCGCCCTTTTTGAATATTTTTTCCAGGTCCCTGCCAATAAATTTGGTTACAGGGGCAATGGCGGCCCATTCTCACTCGTTGAGCTCAAGGTTATCCAGGAGGTGATCACGCTGCTTGTATTCACCCTGTTCACCCTGGTGGCATTCAAGAATGAGCCGATCAAATCAAACCATTTGATCGGGTTCCTTTTCCTGGTGCTGGCGGTGTATTTTATTTTCAAGAAGTAAAGCTGAAAACCACCAATTCATTTGAGGTGCCGACTTTCATTCTAAGGATTATTTGATTTTAGATCCCGGTCATAATAGGCTGGGATTTTTGTACCTTATGTCTCTTGGAATTCACATAAAGCCCAACAAAATGAATGATAGAGAATTTTGGGAACATCTAAATAAGCACAAAAATTTAGCGAATCAAGAAATTGACAGTGCAATAGAATTCCCGAATGCAACATACGGAGGAAACCTAAAAGTTGCCAATACAGTATTTAAAGGACCAATAGAATTTGAAAGTTGCATATTCGATTCAATAGAGTGTCATATAGGATATCGCTTAAAGAAATTAGTAATTAGCAATAGTAAGGTAAGAACTATTTCTGTTAGACCTTCAATAAATTTTGTCGGTCAAGAATTAGAGATACTTGATAATACTGATTTTAAGTGTGAAACGCTATTTACTGAAAGGAGATAGAGGTGAGTATATCCGGTAAATGTCTGTTTCCTGTTCTGGGTAAATCCTGTCATCCGTTTAATATTTCAATTACTTCAAACAAAAAAAATCAGTATGACATTCCGATGCCATGTCCTCTTCCATGGCAGCGCAGTTGGCAATAACCATTTTCATACCCGGTGTCCACAAACCGGGCCACACTGGCGCCGCTGCTCATGACAATATTCATATCAAAATTGATGAGATGGGAATGGTTGGTGCTGTTCCCCTGCGTATAGCTTATTCCGTGCGGGTCATGGCAGCTGTTGCATGGTGCGTTCTCTTCAACGACATGCTTGTAATGGTAGCTGAAAGACTCATCATTCAGGATGGAATTCCTGCTGTGGCAGGAATAGCAAAGGGCATAATTTTCGGCCGACTCTGCCGTATAATCTGAGGTTTCATACCTGTATTTCAACAGTGCTTGCCAGTTCGAACCGTGGGGACCTGCCGACCCGGTGGGCCCGTCTCCGGCGTGGCAATCCGTACAATAGATCATGGAGCTTTCAGAGTAATCCGGGGCGATCAGGCTGGGCACATCAGCATTTTGCCCGGGAGCTGCCACGGGGTGATGGGATGGATTTCCGGGATTGAATTCCAGACGGGTATTATTTTGTTCGATCTGTCGGGTGGTATAGCCCGCCGGTTTCCCGGGGCTGTCCCCGTGGCACCTGAAGCAGATCTCATACTGGTAGAGTGAAGGTTTCACCGGTGTACCACCGATGTTGATCCCAGCAACCCCGATAAGGGTCCCTGTCACATGGGGTGGTGAGTTGACATCTCCGTTTACCGCGTGGGGGTTATGACAATCCTGACATTCCACATGCATGGTCACCACCAGGGGGTCCTCCAGTGGATCATGCACGAGCGTATAATCGTAGGTGCTGTGGGTGAAAGTTTTCGAAAGTTCATTTGCTACATTGACCACAGCAACGTTCCCATTATGACAGACAAGGCAATTGGATTCTTCAGGCAGGTAGTTCATCAGGCGCGTCTCACCGCTGGCGGAATGGGGATGATGACAGTTTTCACACCCATTTTCAGCTACTGTATTGTACGGTGTGTGGAACCAGGGATCATCACCGGACCCGTTCCACGCAGCTGTCGAGGACCGGTGAATGGAAGAGGACCAGTAGCTTCGGTTGTGGCATTGCATGCAGAGTTCGGAGAACTGCGGGGTCATCACAAGGAATTTGGAATAAAGGTCCCTGTGCGGATCATGGCAGGAAGTACACTGGATCTTGCCATCACTCAGTGTCACCGGGTAAGTGACCAGTGCAGGATCGTAAAGCTGACCATCCGTACTTGCAAGTCCGGCCGTGTAAACAATGGAAACAGGATGGTCATCGGAAAGATCCGTGGTAAGGTTGGATACTCCGGGAGGAAGGTGGGTGATCCCACCGGTAAAGTCAATAGCGGATACACGGTTGCGTATATTTCCCAGGGCGATGGTCCCGTCATGGCAGGAAAGGCACAGGAGCGATGATCCGTCGGGTTGACCGGGGACTGATTCCAAAGAGCTGCTGTTATAGAGATCATAGATCACACCGGGGTCATTCCGGTTCCATAATGGACTCTCAGGAAGGCTGTTATGTGGGGTGTGACAGAAAATACAGATTTCCTGTTCCGACAATGCCCGGATATTTCCGGGTCCGGATGCCGAGAGATTATGTACCGTATTGACGATGGACTGTCCGCTGCTCATCTGCAGCCCTGCCCAGCAGCAGACCATCATGAATCTCATTACCCTTGCCATATTACTCTTCTTTTTCCAGACGGAATTCCTGTACCCTGTTGTTAAAACTATCGGTGACATATATGTGGTCATCCTCGTCAATGAAAATCCCGGATGGCATGCGGAATTCGCCGGGTCCGCTTCCCGGTCCGCCGAAATAGGTAAGCAACGCTCCTTCGGAATTAAATACCTGCACATTGTTGAAAAGGGCATCTGCCAGGTAAATATGTCCATGGGAGTCCGTTGCAATCCCTTTCGGCCGGGCCATGCACCCTGAAACCCGTCCCTGCTTGCCGAAATGACTCATATAGCCTCCTGCACTGTCCAGCAACTGTATCCTGAAATTCATGGCATCCACCACATAGGCGGTCCCTGCATCATCGATCCAGAGATGTGTCGGAAAATTGAACTCCCCCGGTCCGGTCCCCCGTCTCCCGATGGTTCTGACCAGATTCCCCTCCAAATCGAATACGGAAATCCTGTGGGATGCGGTTTCAACAATCCAAAGTTCCCGGGTCGGATGGCAAAAAGCAATCCCGGTTGGCTGGTTTAGTGCTTCCGCCAGAGGGAATCTCTTCGGGTTAAACCGGTTGCCTTCTTCAAGAATAAATACCTGGTTGAGATAGGAATCCGTAATAAGCAAGTATTGTTTATCTATCCTGCAAACCCCCACCAGTGATGGGAACGGGATATTTTCAGGCATTCTCAACAGCCTTTCCCCCTTTTTACCATGGTACAGGATGGTCCCGTTACCCTGGTTCAGTAGCCACAAGCGATCCTGCGTGTCAACCATGGTACCCACCGGTGTGACAACCACGGCTGGCTTCCTTCCGAAGATCAGATCACCCAATTTTTCCCTGAAGTTCCTCCCGTCCTTTTCAGCTTCAGGATACATCCCTGACCAGCTGATCTGATATATATCCTCATCCCGGTCCCCATAAAAAGGT
>DSEO01000240.1 GCA_011056635.1 Bacteroides sp. | reverse complement strand
GGATCCGGTGGTGCTTGCCTGCAGCCAGGATCCGCGGGGAGAGGCGGAAATGGGAATTGTGCTGTATAACCAGGAACAATACATGAGATCCAGAAGCATCATGAAAGAACTGCTGAGGGAGAATCCCGAAAATCAGCTGGCTCTGTTGTACTTCCTGCTGACTTCCATTGAGCTTGACCTTGAAAAGGAAGCGGTCGGTGCCGCAGAGGAGGCTTTCATCGTGACGGACCATCCGCTGGGGCAGTCCCTCGCCTGGTATACCGGGATGGCATATGTCAAAAACGGACAGTACGAAGATGCCGTCGCCGTTCTCGCCCCGATGCAGGATCAGTCCGGACCTTATGGGCCTAAGGCCAAACGGTTGATAAAACTCCTTCAGAGGCGGACTTCTTCTCCCTGAAGTTGTAAAAATTATTCTTAATTTAGGGGGCATAAGCAATCTGGCCTATGCCTTCTTTCCCGTTCTACAAGCAATTAGACGCCATGGATTGCGGGCCCACCTGCCTGAGAATGGTGGCCCGTTACTATGGAAAACATTTCACCCTGCAATCCCTGCGGGAGAAGTCCTTCCTGAGCCGTGAGGGAGTCTCCATGCTGGGCATCTCCAAAGCAGCCGAAGCGATCGGGCTCCAGAGCATGGGGGTCTCGCTCACGTGGGAAAGACTCCGCGCCGAGGCACCCCTGCCTGTGATTGTGCACTGGAAGCAGAATCATTTCGTGGTGGTATACAAAATCAAACGGGACAGGGTGTACGTGGCAGATCCCGGATTCGGACATACGGTATACTCCAAGGAGGAATTCCTGCGGGGCTGGATCAGCACGCGAAAGGACGGAGAGGCAAAAGGTTCCGTCCTGCTGCTGCAGCCGACCCCCGATTTCCTGAGCCAGGAGGATGAGCCGGTAAAAAAGACCGGTTTCGGATACCTGCTCCGGTACCTGGTCCCTTACAAACGCTATGTTACGCACCTGCTGCTGGGGCTCATCCTGGGAAGCATTATCCAATTCCTGCTGCCCTTCCTGTTCCAGTCCATCGTGGACTTCGGGATCACCAATCAGGACCTGCCCTTTATTTACCTGGTCCTCATATTCCAGTTCGTATTGATCCTTTCCCGGATGGGCATTGACTTTATCCGCAGATGGATCCTCCTGCACCTGAGCACAAGGATCAATATTTCCATCATTTCCGATTTTCTGATCAAAATGATGAAACTTCCCGTAAGTTTTTTTGATACGAAACTGACCGGCGACATATTACAGCGGATCGGAGATCACAGACGGATCGAGTCGTTCATGACCACCTCCTCCCTGAACATCCTTTTCTCCATCTTCAACCTGCTTGTCTTTGCCATCATTCTGGCCATATACAGCCTGAAGATCCTTCTCATCTTCCTGGCCGGATCCCTGCTCTACTTCCTGTGGATCTATTTATTCATGAAGCGAAGAAGATCACTGGACCATAAATATTTCAGCAGGCAGGCCGAGAACCAGAGCAAGCTGATCCAGATCATCCACGGGATCAGGGAGATCAAACTGAACAATGCCGAGCGCACCAACCAGTGGGAATGGCAGAATATCCAGGCGGGGCTTTTCCGTGTGAACATGAGCAGCCTTTCCCTGAGCCAGTACCAGGAAGCGGGAGGGGTTTTCATCAATGAAACCAAGAACATCCTGATCAATGTGATCGCTGCCATCGCGGTCATCAATGGCCATATGACACTTGGTATGCTGCTGGCAGTCAGTTATATACTCGGTCAGCTAAACAGTCCCATCGAACAGATGATCACATTCTTTCACCGGGCACAGGATGCAAAGATCAGCCTGGAACGCCTGTCCGAGATCCATGAAACGGAAGATGAGTACCAGAAAGAAACCGGAGTGACCGTCCTTCCCTCCATTGACAAGATCGTTGTGAATCACCTTGATTTCAGTTACCCCGGCGCGCTCCCGAGAACTGTTCTGGAAGATATTAACCTCACCCTGAAGAAAGACACGGTAACCGCAGTGGTGGGGGTAAGCGGAAGCGGCAAGACCACTCTGGTCAAATTGCTCCTGGGTTTTTATCCGCCGGGCAGGGGCGAGATCAGGATCGGGGACATGAACATCCAGCTGATGGCGCCCGATCTGTGGCGGAGCCAGTGCGGGGTGGTCATGCAGGACGGGTTCATCTTCTCAGACACCATCGCCAGGAACATCGCCATGGGGGAGCAGGATATCAAAACCGATCAGCTGCTGTATGCGGCCAGAATGGCATGTATCGATGACTTCATCGACCAGCTGCCACTGGGATACAACACCAAAATCGGTCAGGAGGGACTGACCCTCAGCGGGGGTGAGCAACAGCGGATCCTCATTGCCAGGGCCATCTACAAGAATCCCCATTTCCTGTTCCTGGATGAAGGAACCAGTGCCCTGGATGCCAACAATGAGAGAAGGATCATGGAAAACCTTCAACTGGTGTTCAAAGGCAAAACGGTGGTCATCGTGGCACACCGGCTGAGCACTGTGAGGGATGCGGACCAGATCATTGTCCTGGATCACGGAAGGATCGTGGAACAGGGGAAACACAACGCCCTGATCGCGAAAAAAGGACACTATTTCAACCTGGTGAGGAACCAGCTTGAACTCGGCAATTGAACAAACGCAACCATCATCCGTCAACATGAAAAATGACTGGAAGAAAAGGCTGGGGACGGTTTATTCCACGGACCCTGATTTTGCTTACGACAGCGGGGATGAGCCGCAGGAAACGACATTTCCTCCCGGTGCTCAGACGCTCCGGATAAGCCTGGACCGGAAAAACCGCAGGGGCAAGACAGTGACGCGTATTGAAGGTTTCAGAGGAAGTGATGAGGACCTGAAGGAACTCGAAAAGGCACTGAAAAAAAACTGCGGTGTGGGCGGATCTGCAAAAAACGGGGAGATTCTGTTGCAGGGTGATTTCAGGGAGCGGGTGGGGAACCTGCTGATGGAAAAAGGATATCACATCAAACGAAAAGGTGGCAATTAACAGAGATCTCCGGTGCGTATGCCGCCCGCTTTGCTGGCTGGCAGCGGGATTGCTTTCGTGCATGCCTCTCCTGTCCCAGGAACAGGATTCGCTCGCTCGCGCCGATACGTCTTATTTCAGGGCGGGTGATAACGACTGGAATCTTGTGGAGGCGGTCCTCCGCGGTGATCATGGCAATGTGCTGATGCTGCTGAACAGGGGCGCCGATCCGGATGCCGCAGACGAAGGAGGCATGACCGCACTGATGCATGCTGCTGAAAGTGGCGATCTGAAGATGATGCAGCTATTGGTCCTGAATGGAGCCGACCCGGACCTGACACGCATGGAGCGGACCACGCCATTGATGATCGCGGTACTGAACCAGCAGTTTGAAGCAGCCCACTACCTGTTACAAAAAGGAGCCGATCCCGATGCCAGGGATGACTATGCTGCCACCCCGCTGTTGTATGCCGCAGCGGTGAACGATTATCAGATCGCTGACCTGCTTCTCTTCTACGGGGCTTCCGACACGATCGGTGACAGAGCGGGGAATAATCCGCTGATGACGGCGGTTTTCTTCAATCATATCGAGACCGCTGATGTGCTTCTCCAGAACGACCTGGATCCGGATACGCGTGACCTGATGGGGAATACCCCGCTGATGATAGCCTCCCAGCAGGGCAATACGGATATGGTTTCTCTTTTGCTGGAATACGATGCGGAAATGGAGGCGGTGAACCAAGAAAATTATACCGCACTGGCCCATGCCATCCTCTTCCGGAATCCCAAAACCGCCAGGCTGCTTATGGACAGCGGGGCCAATATACACCACCTGATCAGGCCCAACCTGAACCTGTACGATCTCGCCAGGGAAAAGAAGTTCACTGAAATACAGCGGGAGCTGAAAGAGCGGGGTGCGCTGTATACGCAAAAGCCTGCCTTCACTGATTTTGAAGTGGGTTGGGGGAACAGCTTCGGGAAAAATGAGTATATGATGCAAACCCGGATCCGGCTGACGGACAGGAAATTTGGCTTTTTTGCGGAAACGGGCATCGATTTCCGGCCCCGACCGCAGAAAGTCCATGTGCGCGAAAATGATTCCCTGATCTTTCAGTACAGGGAGAACAGGACCGCCTGGTCGCATGGGATCGGTAAGGAATTTTCCCTTCTGCAGGACCATTCAGGCGTCCGGTATGGACTATATGCCGGAGTGACCGGAATGCTCTCATTTCCGCGTTACCGGGGAGTGACAAGCCATCCGAAGGCCCAGTATGACCTGGCACCATCGGCTGGGATCTTTGTGAAGGGCCAGATGGCAGGTATCCGGACAGGGGCCGAAAGATACACTTTCGGGACCATGCTTGAAGGAAGCTGGAAATGGAACATCACCATATTTGTCAGGATCAAAACGCACAATTATGATTTGCAGCCCAAAGAAATCAACTACCAGTAATAAAAGGATCCTCATACGGGTTTTCGGGATCCTCCTGTTCCCGGTCATGCTTCCGGGGCATTTTTTGGGCTGTGATCCGGAGGACCAGTTCCTGGAAGTGGATTGCGATGAATGCTATTCCTATGAACCCGACAGTGCAAACCTGATCGTTTATATCACAATCGACAGTGAGAACGACTCGGTACCCCTCACATTTTACAGGGGATCATTCGAGGAGGGCGAGATTGACTGGGAGGATACAGCCACCACGGGGGAATTCTATCTTTTCTCGGAAATGAACAGGGTGTATACAGTCAGGGCTGTCTATCAATCTGGAGTGGAATCCATCATTGCCTTTGATTCAGACAAGATGGTGCTTCGGGATTATGGTGAGTCCTGCGGCTACCCCTGCTACATTGTCAGGGGCGGCATCTTCGACCTCCGGCTTCCCCGGTAGGATCACCGGGGCTTGACCAGGTGCAGGGTAATCCCTTTTTCCGGGCATTCCAGGAGATAATGACCCGGTGCCAGTCCGGCACCCAGGTAAAGCCGGTCCTCTCCCCTGCGGATCACATACCTGCCCATGATCTTTCCGGATGCATGGAACAGAAACAGGGACAGGTCCGCGTCGGAGGGTTCCGCAAGTACCAGAAAGAATCCCCCTGCCGACGGGTTGGGATAGAGGGAAAACCCGGCCGGCTGCCGGTCCCCGCCCGTCCCCGCTGCATGCCAGTAAAGGGTGCCCGATACCTGGTCATTGATGGAAACACTGTCCTGCATCGTCGACCGGATCATGAAGTCATGCACCCCCGAGTGAATTTCACCGGTCAGGCTGTCGATCAGCCTGAATGTCATTTCGGCCGTCCGGCCCGGTTCAAGCCCCAACGGCCGCACCCCGGAATCCGTCACCACCCCGTCGATCATGATTTCATACGGGATGCTGTCCAGCCTTGTATTTCCAAGGTTCTCCAGGGTAATGACCGCGTCTGTGAAGACACCGTCCGCTCTGTCGATCTCTCTCAGGGACATACCCAGGTCCGGAAATTTATGGTGACTGACCTTCCGGACGATCCTGTTGTTACCCGGGTAGCGGTCCCCCTCCATGAAAACCTCCGCATGGATCGTATAGTCGCCGAATCCCTCGAAATCGAAGCTGCCTTCCGGCTGGATGACCATTTCCCCGCCCGGTAGCAGTGAGATCCCGAATCTGTCCTGATGGGCCGTCCTTCCCTCAACCAGGATCCGGGTGGATAATTCCGTCACCGTTTCATTTCCGGTATTCCTGACCAGGAGCGCGACGGTTTCGTTCCCGGTCAGCCACGGGCCCGAGCGGGGATTCAGTATGTCAACCAGGGAAAGATCCTGCTGACGGAACGCCTGGGATGGGAAGATCACATCGTCGATCCATGCTGCATCCGCACCCCTGCTGATGGACTGGTCCTTCCGGTAGGACCAGGTGATCTCATGGTTTCCCGGCTCCAGCACATGGGCACAGGACGCCCATTCCCTTTCGCCTGACCACCGGTCAACTTCAACAGAATCCGCATAGAATACAAGGAAATCGTAGCCTGTCTCCGAGGAAACCCTGAAAGAGAAAAAGAGGGTATCGGTTTGGCCGGTCTCGAACCTGATGGTCAGTTGGCTGTTGCCCAGATCTGGAATGGGTCCGGACCTCAGGGACGAGGGGGAAGATGCATAAGTGCCCGGATCGGTTCGCCATGGGGAGGCCGGGTCATGGACGAAGGGATACCTGCTCCCGGCAGCCTGACCGAAATCCTCAAAATGCCTTCCCGGAACGAGGGTGAAACTGTCCCTCACAGATGTGTACCCGTCCCCCGCCAGGAACGGACCGGCCACCATCACCCCTTTCAGGGAAACTGCAGGATCTGCTGTGAAACGGTACGTGCATTGTGCACCCGCTTCCAGGGAAGTCAGCACCGGGAATCCCAACTCCCCGAAAATAGATGGATCCGGGGCAACATGCATTCCGGTTACCGCTTCTGTCCGGAAGTGCCCCGCGTTGGACAGGTCCCACTCACACACCAGGCGTTCGCCCCCCTCCGCAATTCCGTTGCCGTTCCCGTATGGCCTGTCATCCCAACGGATTCCCCCGGAGACAAGCAGGGGAGCATGTACGGTCTTGTTCAGGAAAGTTCTCCGGCCTGAAGGATCTCCCCGGGTTTGCATGACAAGCGTAAACGATTCCCGGTCGCGAACATCCTTTCCGGACCGGATCCCGAATGCCTGCCGGAGGGTTACGGACTCGCCCGCAGCGAGCGGTTCAATTCTGACCAGGGAGTCGGTGATGGTGATCCCCGGATGGTATGTCCGGAGGACCAGGGTATCCCCTTCCGGCATATCCTGTCCCCGGTTAACCAGGACCAGATCGAGCGAGAAAAATTCTTCATGGCTGACCAGGTGATCTGCTTCCCTGGATTCAGCCGAGAGTTCATCATGCAGCAGGTCCAGGTACGGGAGATCCGGGTTTCCAGCCACCACGCTGCCCCGGAAGGGTACATGGCGATCGCCGGTGACCACCAGGGAAAGGGAATCGCCGGGGGCCATACCGGGCAGCTGCAGGGTGACCGATCCCAGGGGGCCGGCATGGGCGGCATCCAGCAGCTGTCCGTCCCTGGAAAGCGCGATGTAATCGTAGGGGGCACAGGATATATCCAACCTTTCCGATGCCGGGGGCAGCAGCTCCGGATAATGAATTTCCCTGGTTCCGGGCAGGCCGAACCAGGGTACCAGTGAAGGATCTCCCATTAACTGATAGATCTCCCAGTAGAATTTCTTCCGGGAGCTATGGCTCTCCTGGACGGCCAGGTTCCCGCCGAAGATCATTTCGCCCAGCGAGGGGGTCCAGCTTTCACGGGGTTCGGCATGCTGGTGAAAAACCCTGTCATAATAACCCATGGAAGTTTGTTCGTACTGCGGGTCGGAGACAATGGGCCCCACGCCCACCGACCAGTAATAATCTTCGTCCCAGTAAGAATCACTGGTGCATCCAATATAGGCCAGGGCCCCCCTGCCGGGTGTCCGTACCAAGGCTTCCGCAAAACAGGTACCCAGGGTATAGATATTGGTCTCGCACCCGTTCCCGATCATCACCGGATATTTTCCGGTGTTCATGAGACCCGCAATATCATCCTGGTGAAAAGTGGGATTGATCCAGCGGTCGTAGAGCCCGTGCCCCGTATAATTCACGAATCCCGCACCCCGGGAGATCAAATCCAGGATAACCCGGTCGGATGTATCCGATCCCGGGTACAGGAAAGCATGTGCGTTGATGCCGTTGGAGGCATTGAAGTAAAGTTTCCGGGCATAATTGATCTGACCGTTACCGTGTCTTGCGGCAAAGGTACCGTCCACCCCTGCAATAAGCACTGCCTCGTTGAGAAAAGCAGGATCGGGAAACCGGTATTGCTCATATTCCAGGATCTTGTCCAGCACTGCCTGAAGCTGATCCGGAAGGGCCACCGAGATTCTTCCGTAAAACACATCCGGGATATAATCCTCCGCTCCGTCATAGGTGGCATAATACAGATCCGTGATCTCTCCGCCGGACTGCGAAAGAGGCACCTGTTCCACATCCCCGACGATCAGCAGGTAGGTCAGGGGGGCGATACCGGAGGGCGGCGAAGTGTACATTCCCTCCAGGTAGGCTTTGATCGATTCCCTGGTCACGCCCACCGCGGGATCCTGCACGTAGGCCTCGACCACCCGGAATCCTTTCTCTGTCTTCCATTTGACAAACGGATGCAGTGTCTGCCTGAACATGCTGTCCGAAAGGATCACCATGGTCATGGGTTCCTCTGCGAAAACCGCCTTTTTGACCTGTTCG
>DSEO01000381.1 GCA_011056635.1 Bacteroides sp. | reverse complement strand
TGGAGGCCCTCACATTCATAGATGTGCTGGTACCCCGTATGGAGGACATCCCGGATACCATCACCGGTATCCTGGAGCTGGAGTATGTTTACAGGCATGTGCGGTCGGGCTGGAAGACTTTCCAGGAGTGGGATGACCGTGTGGAATATTATACAGGGACCGTCCGGAAAGCGATCCCGCTTTTTTACAGGGAGGATTACCTGCCTTCTTTCTATTGTATCGGGACGGACCTGGTAGATAGAAATGCATTGAAGATCCGTACGGCACCCGGCCGCACATACCCCCTTCAGTTCAGATCTTATTCGGATGCTTCTGAGTTCTTCCACTGGCTGAATGCATTGTCAGTTTCAGAAGCGGATGTTGCGGACGGGATCACCATCGGCAGCCATACCCTGATGTTTGAGGGGCGGCCTCTGACCGGTGAGCGGCTGACCGGTATATCGGGACTGAAAGTGATGCCTGTGTTCGGAGATTGAACTTCCGGATTTGCTGAGAATGATTATCTTTAATTCTTTTTCATGAAAAACGATACCAGAAATTCGGTAAATTTCTTTTCGCGAAGAAAGTTTTTTGCGCGTGCAGGTTTCGGTGCGGCTGCACTGGCAGCAGCACCGTCCCTGGTCTCATCCTGTTCGTCCGATGGGAAAGTGAAAAAAGGGATCACCAGGTACTTTTCACAGGGTGATGTGGTCCTCTTCCAGGGCGATTCCATTACCGACGCCGGGAGGGACAGGAACCGGCAGCTACCCAACGATGCGTCTTCCATGGGTGCCGGTTACGTCTATCTCATTGCGGCTGAGATCCTGGAGGAACTGGCGGGAATGGAACTGTCCGTCTATAACCGGGGTATCAGCGGTAACAAAGTCTACCAGCTGGCCGAACGGTGGCAGGAGGATTGCCTGGACCTGAAGCCTGATGTGCTGAGTATGCTGATCGGGGTGAATGATTACTGGCATATGCGGCAGGGAAGATATGACGGAACTCCCGAGATTTACGAAAGGGATTACAGGGATCTGCTAGACAGGACAAAGACTGTCATGCCTGGATTAAAGCTGGTCATCTGTGAGCCTTTTTTATTGCCGGACACATCGGCTGTGGATGATTCATGGCTGGAACCCTTTCGTGCATACCAGGAAATTGCATCAAAGCTTGCGGTCGAGTTTGATGCCGCATGGGTCCCCTTCCAGGAGGCTTATAACAATGCACTTGCAGCGGCTCCGGCTACATACTGGACAGGTGACGGGGTGCACCCCTCCCTGGCAGGAAGCCAGCTGATGGCAGAGACCTGGCTGAAGGCGGTATCCTAGCAGGGGGGACATTCCCGAAGTACCCCGCATGAAGAAATACAGATTTGTATATATCATCCCCGTCATTCTGTCCCTGGCGATCACCATCGGACTGGTCAGGCTGGTCCCGGTTCTGTCGACGAAGTACATGATGGAGGTTGTCCGCACGGAACGGTTGACGGAAGATGATTACAGACACTATGTAGACCTGGACGGGGACGGGACCAGCGAGCGCATTTCACTTTATTATAATGCGGCCGGGAACCTGGCTGTTTCGGTTAACGAAACGGACAACAGGTCCATCAACCAGTTCAATCTGCCCGGACGGCTTCTCACACTCGGACCGGCGCTCGATATGCATGATGTCAACTCGGATGGGATCCTGGATATGCTGATCTGTACAGAAAATAATGATTCCCTGTTCCTGACCTTGATTGATGATCTGTATGCACGTCCCACAAGAAAAAAGGAAGTTTTTATTGACCGGTTGAACCGGATGAATGATCATGGGGATTACCAGTTTTTACCCGGGAAATGGAGTGACCTGTCCCGGGATGGAGTGTCAGAATATGTGTTTGCTGTAAGCGGGGGACATGCACTGCAACCCAGGTGCGTCTATGCAGTTGATTTCCGGAGCGCGAAGGTTTTGAGGTCACCGGAAAGCGGAGCAGCCCTGATCGGATTGGGACTGTTCGATCTTGATGGTGACGGTGGTGATGAAATATTGCTGAACACATTCGCCCCAGAGAATTTCAAGACACCCGTTCCTTACAGTGATTCTGTTTCATGGATCATGGTCCTGGATGGATCCCTTCATTTTTACAAACCGCCGATCGAAATGAATCCGGCACCTTCGCGTGTATATCTGGAGCCCTTTGTACTCGATGATTCAAATTACGTGCTTGCCTATTATAAATACCTGGGAAACGAAAATTATCCCTCGGTGCTTTGCATTTATGACGATGCATTAACACCGGTGAGGGAAAGGCAGTTCTTTGAATCCGAAAACAGCCCTTTTATGATCTGGAGCGTTCCGGGCAGGTTGCATATAAACGATATTAAGATATTTAAGGGCAGTCGCGTTTACACGGTGGATTTTGACCTGTATTTTGCCGACTCAATCGACCAGATAATACAATCCGGGAATAGCTATAAAAACTGCCTTGATCTTGATCTTGATGGTGAAGAGGAGGTCATCTGCGTCGGAGGATTCAGGATTGCTGTATTCAATGCGGACTTTGTGGAATCTGCCGGCATCAGTGTCGAGTGGGATACAAGAAGGCCAAAGATCCTGACATCCGTGATCGAAACAAAGGGAATGGATCCGCTTTTATTTGCCCAGATCGGTACGTACACATATACCCTTGATTACTCCAGGAACGGATGGTATCGCTACAGGCTGCTCGTTTACCCGTCCATATTCATGGGGCTTTCCCTGCTGTTCTGCCTGATGGTGGTTCTGCAGCAAAGGATAATCGAACGTAAATATGAAAAGGACAGGCTGATCAGCAGGCTGCAACTGCAGGCCATCAGGAACCAGCTTGATCCGCATTTCACATTCAATGCCCTGAACGCGGTGGGATCTCTTATCTACAAGGAGAAGAAGGAACTTGCCTATGATTATCTGAAAGGACTGACAGACCTGCTCAGGCTGGTCTCCTCAAACCCTTCCGAAGTAACCTGGACCCTGGAAGAAGAGCTGGGATTTATACGCAAATATCTGGAAATTGAGAAACTTCGTTTCAGGGACAAATTCAGCTACCTGATTGATGCGACTGCAGAATGTCAATATCATTGTCAGGTACCTAAGCTGAGTATCCTTACCTTTGTTGAGAATGCAATCAAACATGGTTTAAGGCATAAACAGGGTGCAGGGAGGCTTGAGATCAGGATTACGGGGAATAAAAAGAAACTGATGGTTCAGGTGGAAGATAACGGTATTGGAAGGGCGGCTACGACTGAATATCCCGATGGATCCGCCGGAAATGGACTTGATATGATGAAGCGGTACTTCAAACAGTTCAACCAGGTTACAGGGAGAAAATCCCGGTTCGTTATCAGGGACCTGTATGATGAGCAGCAAATGGCCTGCGGAACCCTTATTGAAATCACTATACAATGATCCCCGAAGAAATATCAGTTTTGATCGTGGACGACGAACCCGAAGCAAGGGATTTGCTGCGCATGTTGCTTGCAGATGTTCCTCATGTAAGGATCGCCGGGGAAGCAGAAGATGCAGATCAGGCATTCCGGCTGGTTGAAGGCACCGATCCCGATCTGATCTTCCTGGATATACAGATGCCCGGCAAGAACGGATTCGAGCTTGTTGGCGAACTCAGGGCCCATGGATACAGGACCGGGTATATTTTCGTTACCGCTTACGACGAATATGCCATCCAGGCTGTCAGGGCATCGGCATTCGACTACCTGCTTAAACCGGTTGATCCGGATGAGCTGAAGCGGGTCATTAACAGGTACCGTCAGATCAGCCGGGACAAAAGAATGGAGGAGATCACCGATGAGCTGCTGGCCCACCTGGGGAAGGGATCGAGATTGAAGCTCAACACCAGGAAAGGTTTTATCTTGATCGATCCCGGGGAAATTGTCTGTTGTCTGGCCGACGGGAATTACACCGAAATTATCCTGGCCAACGGCCGGAAGGAGACAGTATCGAGCAACCTGGGAAAGATTGTGAAGGAGTTGACAGGCAATGGATATTTCCGCATCAGCCGTTCTGCGATCATTAATTTGCAGTATCTTGTCTATGTCGACCATAAAGATGGTTCATGCAAACTCGAGGGTGATTCGGTCATCGACCTGAAGGTCGCCAGGAGCAGGCTGGCGGAGCTGGACAGGATCTTCGGATAAGCGGACCGGAGTTTTCTCAGGGCGGAGATCAAAAACATTAACATGTTCAGAAAACAGCTCATAAAAATACTGATCCATCCATTTTTTATCGGGCTGGTCATTACCGGGATTATCCTGTTTTTTGCATTGCCTGATGTATCCAGATACAAAGTGGATGAGGTTGAAAGAATTGCTACAGAAGGATGGAGGACCATATTCTTCCCGGACCTTGACCAGGACGGGACAAGTGAAGAGATCTTTGTGGATCGTGTTCCGAATATGCTGCAGCTGATGCTGCTGCGTGACAGAAAGCTGATCGAGCAGTATAACCTGCGTTCAAAACCATTATCAATTGGGTTTTTTTATTCGGGGGATTATAACAGTGATGGTTATGAGGAAATCTACCTGCTGACCATGAGGAACGATTCCATCCTGCTGAGCATCATAGATCCGCTCGTTCGGAGAGATTATCTCCTGCATGAGCGGCTGGTCTTCTACAGTGATACCATCCAATTTAAGAACGAGTTTCCCGAAGCACAGATGATCGGGCTATCCGGATTCCCAGAGGGACCGAACAAAAAACTTATCTTTTCGATCTGCAGCGGTTTCGCCCGGCAACCCAGGAATATTTTCAGGTATGACCTGGATGAGGATCAACTGGAAATGTCCCCGCTCAGTGGTGCGAGTGTACACAATCCTTTTTTATTTGACCTGGACGGTGATTCGCTGAATGAACTGCTTTTAGAAACTACGGCCCCCGGGAATTATCAAACCTTTATCCCATACAGCGATCACAGCTCCTGGTTAATGGTCCTGGATGATGACATGGAATTCCTGTTCCCTCCGGTTGAATTTCCGGGATACCCCTCCTATGTCAGGGTATCTCCCTTCATCCTGGACGATTCAGTATTTCTGGCTGTACTGCATCACTATTATGGTACGGATACCATCCAATCTGGACTGTACGTATATAACCATCAGGGCCTTTTAGTTCGGTCCCGGGAGATGGAATTCACGGGATGGGGAACCCTGTTTCTGGTGATCGGCAAGCGTGATGCCAGCCCTGTTGTCTATGTTCTTGATAATGTACACCAGGAAATCAACGTGTTTGATGAGCACCTGAACCTTGTTCGTGTCCGAAAAACGCCTCCGTTAGGTAAGAAAAATAATTTCTTCCATCACGATCTGGACAACGATGGAATCCCGGAAATGATATGGATGGGGGAAAGGATGGGTACATTTGTCGTTTACAGGCAAGGATTCAAAGATCCGCTGTTAGTTGATCTCCAGGAAAACAGTTACCCTTATCAATTCAATGCGTTGCGCAGAGACGGGAAAGATCTTTTTTATGTTCAATTCCAGGATGCCGGCTATATCGCAGCCTATGAAAAGAATCCATTCTATTATCTGAAATACCCTTTCGCACTTGGCAGCTGGCTGGTAGTCTCGCTGGCGGTTTTTCTGATATTCAGGCTCCAGCAGTTCAGGGCCCGCAAACAGTATATGACCCGGAATAAGATCATTGAGTTGCAGATCCTGAGTCTGAAGAACCAGATCGATCCCCATTTCACATTCAATATCCTGAATGCAATCGGATCCCTTTATATCAAGGGGACAGACCGGAGCAAAGCTTATAATATTTTTATCAAGTATTCGGATTTGCTGCGGCAGACGATCAGGAACTCTGATAAGATTTCGGTCTCCCTGGAAGAAGAGGTCAGATTCATTGAAAATTATCTCGAGCTTGAACAGATCCGCTCAGACTATTCTTTTGAGTGCGATCTGAATATCAGCGAGGATGTGGATCTGCGAAAGAAGATCCCGCGGATGCTGGTATTCTCGTTTGTGGAGAATTCCGTTAAACATGGCGTCAGGAGGGTAAAGCAGAATGGGCAACTGTCCATTTCCATATCAGCTGCAGACCATCACTATCAAATCTCAATCAGGGACAACGGTCCAGGATTAAATAACCAGAATGATACAAGGAACGGAACGGGAAAAGGAATGCAGATCATTGATGAAATGATTGCCCTGTTCTTTGAACTGGAAGGCAAAAAGATTTCCTATACCATGAGGGACCTTGCATCTGACAATCAGGAAAGTACCGGGACTGAAACATTCATTGTCATACCAGACGGACCAACAAACCAAAAATAACGCATTATGAGGATTATGATTTCCATTACCCTGCTCTTTGCCCTGATTATTCCGGGGCCTGTTGTTGCCCAGCCTTCGGGCGGACCCTATGGTCCGGTCCTGCAAACCTATGACCTGCCCGATGTGGCCGGCAGGATCTATTTTGTGGCTCCGGATGGAGATGTTGCGGCCAAGGGAGCGGACCCGGAAACTCCCACGAGCCTGGAAACGGCCATGGAACGCGTGGTGACCGGCGATGCCATCGTCATGCGGGGCGGGACATACCGTACCGGAAACCTGTTGCTGAACCAGGGGATCACCATTCAGCCGTACCAGGATGAACAACCTGTACTGAAGGGTACTTTCATTGCCACGGAGTGGGAAAACCTCAGGAATGGCCTGTGGAGAACACCCTGGGAACATCTTTTCCCTTCCAGGCCCGCGGACTGGTGGAGGCGCGAGCAGAATGCGAGACTGACCCCGTTTCACCGGTTCAACAATGACATGGTATTTGTGGATGGGTGGTTTTTGCAGTCCGCAGGCTGGGAAGGCGAAGTGGATGAAAGCACTTATTACATCGACTATGACGAAGGCATGGTGTATATCGGTATCGATCCTTCCGACCGGCTGGTGGAGATCACCGCTTTCGATGCGGCACTGATCAGGACCACCGGCGAATGCCACGGAAAAAAATCGGATGGGAAAGGACCGGTCATCCGGGGGGTCACCTTTACCCAGTATGCCTACCGGGCCCTGGATATTGAGGGGAGATCACCGGCAGGTCCCGCTGACGAGTCAACATTCGGTAAGGATGTGGTGGGAACGCTTCTGGAACATTGTAGCATCACGTTCTGCTCCAGGGTGGCTGGCTATCTGAAAGGAGACCACATGACCATCAGGCATTGCCGGGTGAGCGATACCAGCACGGAGGGACTGTATATACAGAATTCCAGTGACGTGCTGCTGGAAAAAAATATCTTCAGCAGGAACAACATTGAGCAGATCACAGGCTACTATCCCGCCGCGGTGAAGATCTTCAACCAGACACACAGGGTCACCTGCAGGGATAACCTGGTCTGCGACCTTCCCTTTTCCAACGGGATATGGTACGATGTGGGGAATGTGGATGGCAGATTCATCAATAACTGGGTTGAGAACGTGGGGGATCCCTGGGGTGAGATCCATTACCGCGGACTGTTCCCCAGTCAGAACGGCTTCTTTTTCGAGATCTCAAAAGGGGCTGTTTGCGCAGGGAATGTATTTGTCAATTGCGACAACGGTATCCTGGTCCTGAACAGCTCGGGGGTGGAGATGTACCAGAATACATTCGTGAACAGCAGTGTAGCCATCGGCCGGGATACACGCAGTGCGGAGGGTGACCATTTCGGCTGGCACCCCAGCACCGGTCCGGGTGTGGAAGAACGCCACAGTCATGTCTTTGTGAACAACCTTCTCACCGCGGACGTGAACTTCATAAGGCCCCTGCTTTTTGTCTGGCAGCCCGCTTCCCTCTGCGAAAGGGTCCCGGATGCACCCCTGAAGGAGATTGACCATAACGTATATGTGCGGGAATCGGATGATACCATGATCCCGCTGATCATCTGGAGCCCGGCAGCGAACGAATCCTGCCAGGTACTTCTGGATACACCGGGGGAACTGCATGGCATGTATTCGTCATTTTCCTCCGGGAGCTGGATTTTCAGCGGTAATCAGGGTCCCCTTTTTAAAAGTTACCGGCTGGGAAGGTACGAGCTCCTGAAGGAGTTTCCCGGATCGGGAGCAGCCAAGCATCTTCCCGAAAGGATCGCGGAAATTCTCGGATATGGGGACGGGGTCGAACCTTTTATCGGGGCTTACCCGCCGCAGTAAGGTTCGTCAGGTAATCAAACGGAACAGTGGTTTGCGGAGTCCGGCAGGTTGGTTTACTGGCCCGCCGATTCGAAAATGCTGCCAGGAAATTGAAGTACCGGCGATTTTATTTCATTCGAACTGCATTGCGCGAGCGCATTGGCTGCGTTGAGCTCGCAGGCTCGGTTCCCCGCAGCTTGCTTCGAGGAGAATCAATTGCGTTTCCCCGTGTCCGGCTCCTGGAATCTCAAAGGAAAGGGATATAAAATATCCGTCTATTA
>DSEO01000382.1 GCA_011056635.1 Bacteroides sp. | reverse complement strand
TTCTCCTTCTCCTTCTCCTTCTCCTTCTCCTTCTCCTTCTCCTTCTCCTTCTCTTTTTCCTTTTCCTTTTCCGTTTTCCTCTGGGGACGGGTCCGCTGGTTCATGGCTTCCAAATCGATCCTTCCCAGTACTCTGGGTCCGGGACCCTCCTCTTCCGCCGTTTCAGCGGCCGGTTCAGCCGCTTCCATCTCTTCTTCGGGAGCAGTGACCGCTTCCACCTCCTCCTCGGTCAATTCTTGTTCATCTGCTTCCGGTTCCTCTTCATCCATGATCCCGGATACTTTGCTTTCCTGAATTCTGGCAGTGGTATCTGTAATCAGCAACTCTTCCGACTCTTCGCTTTCCTGTATCCCAGTAACATCCTCCAGGGAGATGGTCTCCTTACGTTCACGCATGTTCCGAAGGGTCATTTTTTCCGACTCCTTCTTCACATTCTGGTCAGAGCTGTACTCCTCAATCAGCAGATCATAGAGTTCAGGATCCACCTTGGTATTGGGGTTGGAGTTGATCTCATAGCCCTTCTTGCCCAGAAAATCTACGATGGTGTTGATACCCACATTAAATTCCCTGGCAATCTTGCTAAGTCTTGTTGCCTTATTCTCTGCCATATAAGTTTATTCAAATTCCGCTTTTAGCACGTTGACCAGTTCACGGATGGTCTCTTCTTCCAGGTCTGTTCGTTTCACAAGATCCTCCACGCTCAGATTCAGCACAGATTTCGCCGTATCACATCCGATGGCTTTCAGCTCATCCAGGATCCAGCCTTCAATTTCATCGGCAAATTCTTCCAGGTTCACATCCTCATCGTCCTCATTCGATTCCCTGTACACGTCGATCTCATATCCCGTCAGCTGGCTCGCCAGCTTGATGTTCAGTCCCCCTTTCCCGATGGCCAGCGAAACCTCCTTCGGCTGCAGGTAGACCTCGGCACGCTTTTCGTCCTCGTTCAGTTTAATGGAGGTGATCTTCGCGGGACTCAGCGCCCTGGTAATGAACAGCTGAATGTTGTTGGTAAAATTGATCACGTCGATGTTCTCGTTCTTAAGCTCCCGGACGATCCCGTGGATGCGTGAAC
Organism: Bacteroides sp.; assembly: GCA_011056635.1. Lineage (GTDB taxonomy): Bacteria > Bacteroidota > Bacteroidia > Bacteroidales. The sequence continues at coordinate 7,327 of DSEO01000382.1, read as the reverse complement.
CTTTCATCCCCACACAGGCGCCCACCGGGTCGATCCGTTCATCATAAGATTCCACGGCGACCTTGGCCCTTTCACCCGGAACCCGGACGATCTTCTTGATGGTGATCAGTCCGTCGAATATTTCGGGTACCTCCAGTTCAAACAAACGCTCCAGGAAGACCGGTGAGGTGCGGGAAAGAATGATCAGTGGATTGGCGTTGCGCATGTCCACCTTGACCACCACCGCCCTGATGGTATCACCCTTGCGGAAATAATCCGAAGGGATCTGTTCGGTTTTGGGTAGGATCAGCTCATTACCTTCGTCATCCAGAATAAGGATCTCCCGTTTCCATACCTGGTAAACTTCACCGGTCACCACATCCCCGATACGGTCCTTGTATTTGTTGTAAAGATGATTCTTTTCCAGTTCCATGATCCTGGCCGAAAGATTCTGCCTCAGTGAAAGGATGGCCCGCCTCCCGAAATCGGCCAGCTTAACCTCATCGGTCACGTCCTCTCCCACCTCGTAGTCCTCATCGATCTTCTTTGCCTGCGACAGGGCGATCTGCAGGTTTGGGTCCTCTACTTCCCCATCCTCAACAACCTCGCGGTTCCTCCAGATCTCAAAATCTCCCTTGTCGATGTTGATGATGATATCAAAATTCTCATCTGAACCATATCGCTTCAGAAGCATCCCCCTGAATACATCCTCCAGAACACTCATCATGGTTACCCTGTCAATGTTCTTCAGTTCCTTGAATTCGGAAAATGTCTCTGTCAGGTTAATATTTTCCATTGCACTGCAGTTGAATCATTTAAATGATATTGTTGCCTTAGTTGTCTTGATCTGTTCCAAAGCGAATTCCTTTTCCTTTCCCCCCGTGACCAGCCGGAGGATCTCTCCGTCAAAATAGTCCAGGATACCTTCAAACTTCCCGCCATCCTTCAGGACCACTTCGATGCCCCGCCCGATGTGGTTTTCATATTGCTGCCTCACCCTGAAAGGAGTACCCACACCCGGTGACGAAACCTCAAGTGCATAATCCACGGTGTCGCGGTCCATGCTTTCATTCAGAAACCGGCTGATATCCGCACATTCATCAATGGTGATCCCTCCGGGACGGTCCACGGTCACCTGGATGGCATTCCCCGGTTTTACGGAGACATCCACCAGGTATATGTCCGTTCCCCGGATCCGTCCCTCCACCAATCCTGCGATCTCGCTATGCGTCATCATTTCAATCTTCCTGTCCGTCATAATTTTACAGGGTAATAAAATAGGGGACAAACGCCCCCTAAGAATAACACCCTCCTAACGACAGCGCAAAAGTACAAATATTCATTGAAATAGCAAAAACCGGAAGGTTTTTTCACCTGATACAAACTGGATTAAGCAAGAAAAACCTAATTTTGTGGCGATAAATGTATCTTATGAGGAATACCTCCTCCACCCACAAGCTGAAAATCATCAATGATCCGGTCTACGGTTTTATTAAGATCCCTTTCGAAATTGTTTTTGAGCTGATCGAACACCCGCTCTTTCAGCGATTGAGAAGAATCAGGCAGCTGGGACTGACCCATTTCGTGTATCCGGGAGCCAACCATACCCGTTTTCAGCACGCCATCGGGGCCATGCATCTCATGGGACTGGCCATCCAGGAGATCCGTGCCAAGGGACACGAGATCACCCAGGATGAGGCGAAGGCGGTCACCTCCGCCATTCTGCTCCACGATATCGGCCACGGACCGTTCTCCCATTCGCTCGAAAACAGCCTGATCCGGGAACTGTCGCACGAATCCATCAGTCTGATGTACATGGAGCAGCTCAATGAGACGTTCGGTGGAGCACTGGACCTGGCCCTGGACATCTTTCAGAACCGCTATCACAAAAAGTTTCTGCATCAGCTGGTATCCAGTCAGCTCGACATGGACCGGCTTGATTATCTGAAACGGGACAGCTTTTTTACCGGGGTTACCGAAGGGGTGATCGGTTCAGACCGGATCATCAAGATGCTCAATGTGCGGGATGACCAGCTCGTGGTCGACGAGAAGGGGATCTACTCCATCGAAAAGTTCCTGATCGCCCGCAGGTTGATGTACTGGCAGGTCTACCTCCATCATACGGTGGTAAGTTCTGAACAGGTGCTGCAGATGCTGCTGAAAAGGGCCCACGCACTTACAACCAGGGGTACAAAACTCTTTGCCACCCCGGCCTTCTCCTATTTCCTGGATGAGCGCGCGGGCAGGTTCTCAATGTCTAACCGGAAGGAATTCCTGGAGCAGTTTGCCGCTCTGGATGACAATGATATACTCTCAGCCGCCAAGGTGTGGTGCCGGCACAGCGACAGGATCCTTTCCATGCTGGCCAGGGGACTGGTCAACCGTGAACTTTTCTCGGTTGAACTGAAGGATGATCCATTCCAGGAAGACCGGGTGGAAAGGCTCCGCCGTGCCGTATCCGAAAAACTATCACTCACCGGTGAAGAGACTGAATACCTGGTCATTTCCGACAGCATGAGCAACTACGCATATTCGGATATGGACGACCGGATCACCATCCTGGACAAGCAGGGCCAAACAAAGGATATCGCGGAGGCTTCGGATATGCTGAACATCGCCGTGCTTTCAAAGACGGTGAGAAAATATTTCCTGTGCTACCCCAGGTTTATGAAAGAATTGTCTTAGTTTTGAACCCGTTTAAAATCAATGCGTATGGATTTCACAGCAGCGGTCATCGCAGATTTTCTGAAAGGTACCGTGGAAGGAGATCCGGAGGCCCGGGTCAGTGATGTATCCAGGATCGAAGAAGGCAGGGAGGGTACACTTTCATTTCTCGCCAACCCCAAATATGAAAAATACATTTACGATACTGCTTCCACCATCGTCATCGTGAACCGCGACTTCAAACCTTCCAGAAAGGTAGCACCCACCCTGATCCGGGTCAGTAATGCCTACGAATCTTTCGCCGCACTGCTTCAGTTTTATGAGAAGAGCCGGCCGAAAAGATCCGGTATCAGCCGGCTGGCCAGCGTGGACCCTTCTGCTGTTCTCGGGGAAGACCTGTACGTGGGGGATTTTACAGTGGTATCCGAGAAAGCTGAAATAGGTGACGGGGCCATGCTCTACCCGCAGGTGTACATCGGTGCAGGGGTGAAGATCGGGAAAGGGACCATCCTTCACCCCGGTGTCAAAGTCTATGAAGGTTCCGAAATCGGTTCCCATTGTGTGATCCATTCGGGTGCCGTTATCGGGGGAGACGGTTTCGGGTTTGCACCGGACCGGGAACATCATTTCCAGAAGATCCCACAGCTGGGCAAGGTGATCCTGGAGGACCGTGTGGAGGTGGGTGCAAATACCACCATTGACCGTGCTACCATCGGTGCCACCATCCTCCGCCAGGGGGTCAAGCTCGACAACCTGATCATGATCGGACACAATGTGGAGGTGGGTGAAAATACGGTGATGGCCGCGCAAACCGGTATCTCCGGTTCCACAAAAATAGGCCGGAACTGTATGTTCGGTGGTCAGGTCGGCCTGATCGGGCACATCACCATCGCGGACGGAGTCAAAATCGCAGCACAAAGCGGCCTTTCCAAGGATGTAAAGGAGGAAAATGCGGTATTGCAGGGATCGCCGGCCTTTGAGTTCGGCCCTTACCAGCGGTGCTACATCCTGTTTAAAAAACTGCCCGAAATGCGGAATCAGATCATGGACCTGGAACGCAAAATTTCAAATCCGGGAAAGGATTCAGGCAACCGGGGTTGACCTTTATTTTGTATATTAGTGCGGTTTCATCAGAAACCTGATAATTGATTCAATACGTGCATGTCTGAAAAACAGAGAACACTGAAAGCTCCCGTTGCGTTTAAGGGAAAGGGCCTGCATACAGGATTGGAGGTGAACATGACCTTTCATCCTGCACCTGACAGCCACGGTTATGTATTCAAACGGATTGATCTGCCCGGTCAGCCGCTGGTGAACGCGCTGGCGGAGCATGTGGTGGAGACTTCCAGGGGTACCACCATCGAAGAGAATGGTGTGCGGGTGGGGACCATTGAACATGTGGTTGCCTCCTTTGCCGGTATGAGCCTGGATAATGTGCTGGTGGAGATCGACGGGCCCGAAACACCCATCCTGGACGGAAGTGCCCTGGAATATGTGAAGGCCATTGAGAGAACCGGAACCGTGGAGCAGCAAACTGACCGGAAATATTTCATCCTGAAGGAAAAGGTGGAGTATTACGACGCGGAGCAGGGGATCCACATCATTGCCTATCCTGATAAAATTCAGAGCATCAACGTTTTGATCGACTACAACTCCAAGGTGCTCGGTAATCAGTATGCCTCCCTGGAATCCGTGGAAGATTTTAAAACAGAGATTGCGCCCTGCCGCACTTTTGTCTTTCTTCACGAGCTGGAGTACCTGTCCAAAAACAACCTGATCAAAGGGGGCGATCTGGATAATGCCATCATCATCATGGACAGGCAGGTGTCGCAGGAAGAGCTGGACAGGCTGGCCGAACTGTTTCACAAACCCAAAATCAAGGTACAGCCGGAAGGAATCCTGAACAATGTTGAGCTTCGTTTCCCCAATGAACCCGCCAGGCATAAGCTGCTGGACCTGGTAGGGGACCTGGCCCTGGTGGGACGATGGTTCAAGGCCAGGATTATTGCCACCAGGCCCGGACACCAGAGCAACAATGAATTTGCCAGGTCTCTTCGTCAGCTGATGAAAAAAACCGTCCTCCAGAAACAGGTGCCTGTGTACAATCCCAACCTGGACCCGATCCTGGATATCAATGAAATCAGAAGCAAACTGCCCCACCGGTACCCGTTCCTGTTGATCGATAAGGTGATCCACATGGACGAAAAATCGGTGGTATGCATCAAGAATGTCACCATCAACGAGCCCTTTTTTGTCGGGCACTTCCCGGGTGAACCCATCATGCCCGGTGTCCTTCAGATCGAAGCGGCAGCCCAGGCGGGCGGGATGCTGGTCATGGCGACACTTCCCGACCCCGAGAACTATTCCACCTATTTTTTGAAGATCGACAAGGTGAAATTCAAACAGAAGGTGGTTCCGGGGGATACCCTGATCCTCAAAATGAACCTGCTCGAGCCCGTCAGAAGGGGGATTGCCACCATGTTTGCCGAGATATTTGTGGGAAATAAGCTGGTGATGGAAGGGGAACTGATGGCGCAAATTGTGAAAATCAAGTAAGATGATCAGTAAGCTGACCAATATCCATCCGGGGGCAAAAATTGCCGCTGATGTGGTGGTGGAACCTTTCTCCACCATTTACGAAGATGTGGAAGTCGGTCCGGGATCCTGGATCGGACCCAATGTGGTCATCATGAATGGCGCCCGCCTGGGAAAAAATGTGAAGATCTTTCCGGGAGCCGTTATTTCAGGTGATCCGCAGGACAAGAAGTACGAAGGAGAATATTCCACCCTTGAGATCGGGGACAATACCGTCATCCGTGAATATGTCACCCTGAACAAAGGGACAAAGACCAGGGAGAAAACCGTGATCGGCAAAGACTGCCTGATCATGTCCTATGTGCATATTGCGCATGATTGTCATCTCAGCGACCGGGTGATCATGGGAAGCTATGCCGGACTGGCCGGTGAAGTGGATGTGGACAGTTATGCCATCATCAGTCCCGGAAGCCTTGTACACCAGTTTGTCAGGATAGGTACCCATGTGATGATCCAGGGCGGCAGTAAAGTGACCAAGGATGTACCTCCCTATGCCCTGGCCGGCCGTGATCCTGTTTCTTTTACGGGGATCAATTCCATCGGGCTCCGGAGAAGAGGATTTGATAACGACGTGATCTATGCCATCCAGGAAGTCTACCGGATCATCTACCAGCGTGGTCTGAATATCTCCGATGCGGTGGATTTTGTGGAAGCCAATCTTCCCGCCTCAAGGGAACGTGACGATATCATCCTTTTTATCAGGGAATCCAAACGGGGAATTATCCGCGGCTATTTTGACGGAAAGGAAGAATAATCACCCCTGCCTGGTAAATGCATTCCATCCCTGTGCCTGAAGAGGTATGGCCCGTCCTTCGCCTGTTACCAGCCTTGCTCCTGCCTTCTCTTCCGTAATGTTGCCCACAACATGTACCCCCGGTATGGCCGAAACCCTGTCAAAATCTGACAGGGGCACGGTGAAAATCAATTCATAATCCTCTCCTCCGTGAAGTGCCGGTACAAGGGGTTCCATCTGGAATTCCCCGGCCACCTTCCGGGTCTCATCCGCGATCGGGATCCGGTCATCATAGATCTGGCAACCGCAACGGGAAGCCTTGCATATATGGAGCAAATCTGAGGATAACCCGTCCGACACATCAATCATGGCCTTTGGGATGATCCCCGACTCTTTCAGCGCAAGCAGAATATCCACGCGCGGTTCCGGCTTCAGGAAACGCTCCAGCACATAATCATAGCCCTTCAGTTCGGGCTGAAACCCGGGATCCGCAGCATGAAGCTGCTTTTCCCTTTCCAGTATCTTCAACCCCATGAATGCTGCGCCCAGATCTCCGGATACACATATCAGGTTGTGAAGTTTTGCTCCGCTCCGCAGCGTCAGCTCCTCCTTCCGCAGTGTGCCGATTGCCGTGACGCTGATGATCAGACCGGTGACCGAAGCCGATGTATCTCCACCCACCATGTCCACCCTGTAGCGCTCACACGCAAGCCTTACACCCTCATACAACTCTTCCAGCGCTTCCACCGAAAATTTATCGGAAATTCCCACGGAAATCGTAACCTGCCTGGGGGCGCCGTTCATGGCGTAAATATCGGAGAGGTTCACCACCACCGCCTTATAACCCAGATGTTTCAGGGGGGTGTAAACCAGGTCGAAATGAATTCCTTCCAGCAACAGATCGGTGGTGATCACCTGGTAATAGGCTCCGTGGTCGATCACGGCTGCATCATCCCCCACACCCAGTTTGGTGGATTCCTGCAGGGTGCTGAACCCGGAGGTGAGATGATCGATCAATCCGAACTCCCCCATCTCTTCGATGGTCCTGATTTTCCTGGCTGCCATAGCACTGGATGTTAATGAATGAACATTTCGAAACAGTTACTGGTTAACAAAAGTAAGAACAACTTTTTGTATATTTGCACTCTATTTTAAATTAATCTAATTTTCAATAAATTACTGGAAGCGTGTACCTTAAATGTGAGCCATGGTGAATGATCAGGAGAAGTTATTGAGCGAGGTAACCGGTAGTGATTATAAATTCGGTTTTCATACCGACATCGATACGGAAACCATTCCGAAAGGATTGAATGAAGAAGTGGTCAGGCTGATATCAGCAAAAAAGGAGGAACCTGA
>DSEO01000178.1 GCA_011056635.1 Bacteroides sp. | reverse complement strand
GACGATGACAATTCGGGTATTCTCCGGTATGTCTCCGTCCGTCACGGCGGCACCAATATCGGGGAAGGAAACGAGATCAATGGTCTGACCCTGGGAGGTGTGGGCCGGCAGACCATCATTGAATATGTGGAAGTGATCGCCAATGCGGATGATGGTGTGGAGTTTTTCGGGGGAGCAGTGAACTGTTCAAACCTCCTGGTCGCTTTCTGCGGAGATGACGCATATGACATGGACCAGGGCTATCACGGGAAAGGACAGTTCTGGCTGTCGGTGAACCATCCGGATTCGGATATGTGTTTTGAAATCAGCGGGGGACTTGAACCGGTGCCTGCCCTTCCCGGGTCCTATCCGGTGATCTATAATGCCACCGCGATCGGGAACATGGGCTCCTTGATCAAGCCTGTCATCCATTTCCTGAACCATGGAGGCGGGCATATCAGGAACAGTATATTCCTGGAAGCCGGAGCAGGAATTTCCTTATTATGCACCGATATTCAAGGCGATTCATATTCGCTTTTCCGGTCGGGAGATTTGTCCCTCGACAACAACATCCTGTATCCGGGAAGTGATCCGGTACCGGGGTTTTTCTGTGATCCCGAATCCGGAACGGGCCTGTCCGCCGTGAATGAGGAGCTTGCAGACTCGCTGGCTGCCTGGAACAACAGCTATGAAGATCCGGGAATTTCATTCTCAGACACCTATTTCCTGCTCCCTCCCTCCACCGTTTTTGATAACCTGGCGCCATATGAAAATCCCTGGTTTGAAGCGGTCACCTTCAAGGGCGCATTCGGATCAAGGAACTGGACAGAAGGGTGGTCATTGTTTTCCCTGTCAGGTTACATGGGGGGCCGGTGAATGAACCCTCTCAGGGTTGGTGCTCATCGCGCATCAGGTCGAATACAGTTTTCACGGGGGAGAAAGTTTCCACGGGGACCTCAGCAAACAGGGTCAGCCAGTGTGCCATGGCTCCGTTCCAGAGGCCCGGTCTCTCCAAAGCTTTCAGGATCTTGCCATTCTCCGACTTTTCGGAAATAAATCCGGTGGCGGGATCCACATAGCGGGTCAGTGAAAATTTCTCTCCCCTGAAATTTCTGGTACTGCAGACCAGGTCCACCGGATTGAAGTGGGTGGCTTTTTTCAGGATGGCTTCTTTTTCGGGATTGCCCGTATCGATCTGGGATGCTTCCACGATCTGAAGGCTGATTTCTCCGGATTCGGAAGCCACATAGAATGGTCCGCCACCGGGTTCACCTTCATTTTTCACCATGCCGCATACCCTGATCGGCCTGTCCATGGTCCTGATCAGCCATTGCTTCAAATCGGCTGCATCCCAGCTCTCCAGCCGGTCGGGAACGATCATGCCGATCTTGTCCCGAAGAAATGCAACCATGTTGTCCATCCTTGTTTTCTGCACCCGTTCCTCTCCCGTAAGCTGCTGAAGGTAATAGCATATTTTCGAGCGGACCTCAAGCAGGATCCCACCCAGGATCTGTTTGTATTTCACCCGGATCCCCTGCAGGCGGTCCGGTGCAACGTTATCGATATTGCTGATGAAAATGAGGTCCGAATCCAGTGCATCCAGGTTCTGGATCAGTGCACCATGTCCCCCCGGCCTGAAGAGCAACGAACCATCCGGATTCCTGAAGGGTTCATTTTCCAGGTTCACCGCGATGGTATCGGTTTCCGGTTTCTGGAATGAAAAGGAAATGTCAATCAAAAGCCCGGTTTCTTTTTCAATCCGGGGCACGACTGCTGCGGCTTCGGCCCGGAACCCTTCCAGGTGGTCGGGTGATACTGTCAGGTGCATGCTGAGTTTCTCATTCCTGCCGGCACAGTACCGGACCGCTTCTCTTACATGCTCCTCAAAAGGTGTCCTGCGCACCTTTTCGCTGTATTTATGGAACTTCAATAATCCCTTGGGTTTGTTTCCATAGCCCAGGCCCGGCTCCTCCAGGATCTGTTTCAGTACTTCCGCGGGGGTTGTTGTTTTTTCGGGGGACAAATCCTCGTAGAAGGGGTATTCCGGAAGCTGCTCAAAGAACCGGCTGATTTCCGGTTCACCGGCAATCCACTTTTTCTGCGCCTCGGGAGAAATGCGCTCAAGATTTTCGAGGGCACGGTAAAGGGATTTGAACATGCGGGAGGCGGCTCCGGAGGCCGGGATAAAACGAATGATGTGAAAATCGGGACCGTTCTGCCGGAAAACCTCCAGGTAATGTTGCTCGTCTCCGTCTGTCAGACACATGATCCCCTTCCCGGGAGTGGCAGGCATGGTAATGTCCGCGGGCGGAAATCCCGTTTTAAAGTATTTTATCTGGCGGTTGATCTCATCAATCGCTATACCCCTTTCCTGAATTTGGTGCAGATCTTTCTGGCTGAACATCATGTTGGATTTTTACTTTAACAACCGCATTTTTGAAATGTTTAAACCCGTTTTCCCGCATCCCGGCCTGCCTGAAGTGCTGCAATGTTCATCCGGACCACATCCTCCCCTTTTCTTCCGAACAGGGTCTCCATAGCCTCCTCTAACTTTTTGGCTGGCAGATCCAGATGAACCGAAGCGGCGCCCAGCATCACCATGTTGGATACCCTCCTGGAACCCACTTCTCCGGCAATCTTCTCTGCATCCAGCAGGATATGGTTCCTGACCTTTCTGATCTCCGCAAAAATCTGTTCATCAACGGGGTAATCCTCAATGTTCCGGAAAGGATTGCTGCTGGTAACGATCCATCCCTCCGCAGCCAGAAAAGGAAGGTGGCGAAGGGCCTCCATGGGTTCTACGGACAGGATCATATCACATTCTCCTTCGGGGATCAGATCAGAATGCACCGGCTTATCGGAGATCCTCAGGTGGGATTCCACCGCACCTCCCCGCTGGCTCATTCCGTGCACTTCAGCCTGTTTCAGGTAGCGTCCGGACTCCACTGCGGCTATTCCGATCACCGCGGCGATGGACAGGATCCCCTGTCCCCCCACCCCCGCCAGTATAATATCCTTTTTCATATTTTCCTCTTACTTTTTCTAACTCAACTAACTCAACTAACTCTTTTCTTTCTTACCATTTGAATACACTCCCGCTGCGAAATGACCACCGAAACTCCCTGATGGGCCAGCTCCTCCCTGATAATGGCCACATTCTTATCATGGTTCTTTCTCAACGGGATCATTACCCTGACGTGCTCTTTTTCCACACCAAGTCCCCCGCATATTTCAACCAGCCGGCCGGTAGCATGGGATTTTTGTCCCCCCGTCATGCCGGTGGTGGAATTATCCGAGATGATCACTGTCACGGGAGACGCTTCCAGCACCGCATCGAGCAGACCCGTCATTCCCGAATGGGTGAATGTGGAATCTCCGATCACTGCCACCGAAGGGAACATCCCAGCATCAGCCGCCCCCTTTGCCATGGTTACCGATGCCCCCATGTCCACACAAGAATTGATGGCATTATACGGTGGAAGGGCACCCAGGGTGTAACAGCCTATATCGGAAAAGACCCTGCCCGGACCGTAATCCGCAATTGCTTCATTCAATGCCTTGAACATATCGATGTGACCGCATCCATTACAGAGCGCGGGCGGCCTGTCTTTTACGATTTCAGGAACTGTTACCGGTTGCCCCTCCCGGACACCCAGTGCTTTTTCCACAAGCGAGGGATTCAGCTCCCCGTCACGGGGCAGTGCACCATCCATCCTTCCCCTGATCACATACCTGCTTTCCAGGACCCCCCTGAGCGATTCCTCCACCAAAGGGTATCCCTCTTCAAGCACAAAGACCTCCTCCACTGCATTCACAAAATTCCTCAGCAATTCGGGGTGGACCGGATACTGCGATATCTTCAGCACGGGATCATCCAGCCGATGCATTTCTGCCACCTCCCTGTAATAATTGTATGCCAGTCCGCATGCAATGACACCCCGTTTTTTACCCGTCCCTTTCTCCAGCCGGTTCAATCCCGAACTTTTTCCCTCCTCTTCAAGCTCTTCAAAGGTGGATAAGAGAAGTTTGAATTTTTTTCTGGCCAGGGCAGGCAGGAGAATGAACTGCCGCAGGTTCGCAGGAAGGGCCATGCTGTTCTCTTCCCGGGCTGCTGACCGTATCACTGCCGAGCGTGAATGGGCCAGCCTGGTGGTAACCCGGATCATGACCGGCAGACGGAATTTCTCGGAAAGCCCGAATCCGTACCGGGTGAGGTCGTAGGCTTCCTGCTGACTGGACGGCTCCAGTACCGGGATCATGGCAAACTTCCCGTAAAACCTGGAATCCTGTTCGTTCTGTGAAGAATGCATGGAGGGATCATCGGCCGCCACAACCAGCAATCCCCCGCTGACACCCGTGAGCGCAGCATTCATAAACGGGTCGGCCGCCACATTGAGCCCCACATGTTTCATACAGGCCATGGACCGTTTCCCTGCATAGGACATTCCCAGGGCCGCCTCCAGGGCTGTTTTTTCATTGACCGACCAGTCGGCATGCACATTCCGTTGCCTTGCCTGGCCGGACCGTTGAATATATTCGGTGATTTCGGTAGATGGTGTGCCCGGGTAGGCATAGACCCCTGATAATCCCGCATCCAGGGCACCCTGAGCAACAGCTTCATCTCCCAGCAGAACAAGCTTTGACATGAGCAATTCGGTTGATGGTTGCTCAAAAATATACAAAAAAATACGGCCTTCAGCTATTCTAAAACATGGTCAGGACGTCACTGTGATCACCAGTCTCCGGGACCCCCCGTGATCTCTGAACTCACAGAGATAGATCCCCTGCCAGGTACCCAGTCTGAGTCGTCCGTTGGCAATGGGCACAGTCACTGCGCTTCCCATCAGGGAAGCTTTCAGGTGTGCCGGCATATCATCCGAACCTTCAAACACGTGAGAATAGAGCGGATGGTTCTCGGGGACCAGGTGGTTCAGGAATGACTCGAAATCATCCCTGACCGACGGGTCCGCATTTTCATTGATGGTAAGACCCGCCGAGGTGTGCTGAATGAAGACATGCAGGATGCCTGTCTCCGGCAGTGAATCCAGGGCATCGGTCACCTGCCGGGTGATCAGGTGATAGCCTCTGGGCATGGGAGGCAGGGTGATGGTTTTCTGTATGACCATGTCCGGAGCTCAAGTGTTAATAAATGACAAATTTAACCCATAAATGGAGGGGGACTGTCCATTCCCCGTTTTTTTTTATCTATTTTTGGAGGATGTCTCCGCAAATAAAATATTCGGCTGCCCCGCTCCTGCTGGGACTGGCCATATGGTTGATATTTTCGGCGGAACTTGGCGCTCAGCGAAGGCAGAGCAAAGAGGAAAATCTTTTGCAGTTCTCCGGCATTGTCAGGGACCTGCAGCATCAGCCACTGCCCCATGTGAATATCATTATCCTGAATGAAAGACGGGGGACAACCGCCGATCATCGCGGTATGTTCTCTTTTGTGGTAAGGCTCAATGACACCATACTGTTCAGTCATATGGGACACAAGGCCACCATCCATGTAATCCCCGATTCGATCAGCGGAGATCAGTATCCGGCTGACATTTTCATGGTCAGTGACACCTTTCACCTGGCAGAAGTGCGGATCTATCCCTGGAAGACTTACCACGAGTTCAAAGAAGCATTTCTCGCCCTTGAGTTGCCGGATGACGATGCACAGAATGCCTATCACAACATCGCCCTGATCAAGACGCAGATCAAAGTGAATGAACAGGGCACCACCCCCAATGTGAACTTCCGTGAGGTGATGAAACAACAATACAATCAGTTATATACGGCCGGACAGTACCCCTATTACACCATCTTTGATCCCATGCGGTGGGCCAGGTTCTTCGAATCACTCCGCAGTGGTGACTTTAAACAGGATGATTGACCATCCGGCACAATTTTCAAACATTTTCCGCAGTTAATACTATATTCGGGAAACCTCAATGATGATTCGTCTTTTCACCTGGTCCCTTTTTTTTCTGGTGTCCACCTCCGGCGCAATGCTCGCCCAGGAAACCGCCTGGGTTCGCGGCACCATCACCGACAGCCTGGACCAGGCGATTGAACTTGCCAATGTGTCCATCCTGGGACGACAGGAAGGCACCATGACCGGCGCAGATGGGACATTTCAGATCCGGGTGCCCTCCGGACGCTCTTTTACCCTTGTGGTTTCCTGCGTTGGATTTCGCACGGAGCAATTCAACGTGCGCCTGCAGGCAGGTGAGACGGAGGAACGACGCATTATCCTGAAGCATGATATCCGATCGCTGCAGGAAGTATCCGTCAGTGCCAGGCAGGAACGGGCAAGCACTTTCAGGAGGATCAATATCGAGGAACTGAACTACATGCCCACCACCACCGGCAAAGTGGAAGCCATCATCAAATCACAGGCAGGAGTCAGCTCCAGCAATGAGCTCAGTTCCCAGTACTCGGTCAGGGGCGGCAATTTTGATGAGAACCTTGTGTATGTGAATGACATTGAAATCTACAGACCTTTTTTGGTGCGTTCCGGAGAGCAGGAGGGGCTGAGCTTCATCAACTCCGACCTGGTCTCCTCGGTGAAATTCTCTGCGGGAGGGTACGATGCAAGGTATGGGGACAAGATGTCCTCAGCACTGGATATCACCTATAAGAAGCCGGTGCAGTTTGCAGGTTCCGGATCCCTGAGCCTGCTGGGCGCATCGGCCCATGTGGAAGGAAGTTCCCGGACACAACGGTTTACCTACCTGGCCGGATACCGGTACAAAACCACTTCGTACCTGCTGAACACCCTGCAGACGAAGGGGGACTACAAACCTCAGTTCTCGGATTTCCAGGCGCTCCTCTCCTACCGGTTTACCAGGAAGCTGGAAATATCCTTTCTCGGCAATTATTCATCCAACAAATACAGGTTCATCCCCAGCGAGACGGATGTGGAATTCGGTACCAAGGATCTGCCGCTCAACCTGAAGATCTATTACGAGGGTCAGGAAGTGGACCGTTTCGATACATACCTGGGGTCACTCTCCCTGCAGTACCGCCCGCTGCAGAGCGTTTCTCTGAAATTTACCGGATCTGCTTTCAGGACATCGGAACAGGAGACCTTCGACATTCTGGGACAGTACTGGATCAATGAACTGGATAATACCATCCAGTCCGAAACCTACGGCGACAGTATCCTCAATGTGGGAGTCGGCACCATGCTGTCCCATGCCAGGAATTACCTGGATGCCATTGTGGTCACAACCTCACACCTGGGAAGTTACCAGACGGACCACAACCGTCTGCAGTGGGGATTCACCTTCAAGTACCAGGATTTTTATGACCGTATCAGGGAATGGGAACTGCTGGATTCCTCCGGGTATGTGCTGCCCGATCTGGAAAACCGGATTGAGATGCTGGAGTTCAGGCAGTCGGAACAGCGGATCGCTTACGGACACTTCAGCGGATTCATTCAGAATACCCTGGAGATCAACAGTCCGAAGGCTGACTTTTTCATAACCACAGGTTTGCGGGGAACGCGCTGGGATTACAACAGGACCCTGATGGTAAGCCCGCGGATCACACTCAGTGTGCAGCCTTTCTGGGAACGGGATATGATGTTCCACCTTTCGGCAGGATATTATTTCCAGCCTCCGTTCTACAAAGAGATGAGGAGACCCGACGGCAGCATCAACGAGGATATCCGTCCGCAGCGTTCCATTCATCTGCTGGTGGGAGGTGACTACATATTCTCCATGTGGGACAGGCCCTTCAAGCTGTCCGCCGAGGCTTACCACAAATGGCTGGATGACCTGATCCCCTACAAGATCGAGAATGTGCGGCTCAGTTACGCCGGGGAGAACATATCCAGCGGATTTGCCCGCGGAATTGATTTCAAACTGAACGGGGAATTCGTGCATGGCGCCGAATCCTGGATGACCCTCTCGCTGCTGCAGACCCGGGAAGATGTGGAAGGTGACTTTGCATATACATTCGATGGAAAGGATTATGTACGGACGGAGGCCGGGGAGTTCCCGCGGCCCACAGATCAGCTTTTCACGTTCGGACTCTACTTCCAGGACTATTTCCCCAACAATCCGGATTACAAGGTCCACCTGAACGCTTTCTACGGTACCGGCCTTCCGCTGAGCAGTCCCCATGCTGAACAATACTTTACCAAACTCAGGATGAAGCCCTACAGAAGGGTGGACATCGGGTTCTCCAAAGTGATCAAACGGGAAACGGACCAGTACGGGGACAGGAACCCGCTCAGGGTGTTCAAAAGCATCTGGATCAGCGGTGAAATATTCAACCTGCTCGGGATCCGGAATGTGGCATCCTACCTCTGGATCAGGACCATCTCCGACCAGCAGGGCATTCCCGGCCGGTTCGCTGTGCCCAATTATCTGACGGGGAGAAGATTCAACGTAAAGCTTTCCGTGCAGTTCTGATATCCTTGGTCTTTCAGAACTTTCGTGTAACTTTAAGGCTTCATTTGATCAACCCT
>DSEO01000180.1 GCA_011056635.1 Bacteroides sp. | reverse complement strand
TGTCGGGGTAGCAAGATTCGAACTTGCGACCCCCTGCTCCCAAAGCAGGTGCGCTAACCGGACTGCGCTATACCCCGTTTCCGGACCTGCCTGACGGGCAGGTGTTTTTCGTGGAGCAAATGTATGCATTTTATCTCTCCGGTCAAAGCATTCGCGGTGCAGGGGAGCGCTATTCCAGGTTGATCACCTGCAGGTATTCCTCACCCCACATTCTTTTGATGATCTCCCTGGCGTATTTCCTGTAATAATTGGCCCTGTCAGTGTTCCCAACGGCCTTGTAGGACTCCACAAGACCGGCCAGGATGGGGATGTTATCGGGATATTGCTTGATTCCAAGGGTATAGAGCTCTATTGCCTTTTCAAAGTCTTTCTGTTCAAGCATGGACTTGGCAAAACTGATGATCGATTCGATCTCCCTGAGATTGTCTGCAAAGAAATCCTCTGTAAGATCCCTGGCTTTGGTAGTAATGAAACTGCAGGGCAGCTCCCGGGTCACTTTCTCGGTGACACTCCCCATCAGGATTCTGCTCAAACCCGTCTTTCCGGTTGTACCCATTAGCAGGAGATCGGTTCCCTTTTCCCTGATGATGCGGAGTATCTGCACATGGGGATCCCCCACCACAAATAGTATTTTGTGCTTCACACTCCCCAGATCAAACTGACCCAGAAAATCGTGGTATTGTTTCTCCTGCATCCTTCGTAAACGCTGATTCTCCGCTTCCTGATCGGCCTTGAACCTGGGAGAGGATATCATGAAAGGTGTGAATACATTGAAGATGGTCAGCTCGGCATCAAAATGCTTTGTCAGGGTAATGGCATTGGTGAGGGCACGGCTCGACGCCTCGGAGAAATCGACCGGGCAAAGCATCTTATCAATGGGTCTTATCACTTCATTCTTCACCACCCAGAGGGGGACCTGGTTCTTCCGCATCAGTTTCTCCACCGTGGTACCCAGCCTGAACACATCCCCTTCCTTTTTGTTTCCCGAGCCCACCACGATGACATTGGGATTACTGGTCCGGGCTTTTTGAATGATCTTCTCAAAGGGGGCTCCCCGCTCTAAGGTGGTATCTCCAACGGTAATGTTTTCTTTCTCGATCCGGGCTCGCAATTCTTTGAACTTTTCGTTGATCGATTTCTCCAGGAATGCTTCGAGTTCCCGTGAGATATTGTTATCCGGGGTTACATGCAGTATGGAGATCAATGAGTTAAATACCTTTGCCAGCATGATGGCAGATTCGACAGCTCTGTTGGACGATTCACTGAAATCAACAGGTACCAGGATATTCTGAAGCAGCTTCATATTCTTCTTTTATATGACCTTATAATTTGCTTAAATTTAACCAATAATCAGATATATTGTTTACATTCCATAGACCCCAATGGCAACAAAAAATCCAGACAACATGTTGAAAATAGTCAAGTACATTGAGAAGTTCCTGGTATGGAGCATTCTGCTGGTCATATCCATCCTGCTGGTTCTGGCATTCGTAGATATTGTATACGAGATCACACAAAAGATCATCGCCCCGCCGAGACTGATCATCGATGCAAACGGTCTCATGGACCTGTTCAGTCTTTTCCTGGTCCTGCTGATCGGTCTTGAGCTGCTAGAAACTGTGAAGGCATATTTGAAAGAGGATTTGTTGCATGTGGAGTTCATTATCCTGGTGGCCATTATCGCCATCTCCCGGAAAGTGATCGTTTGGGATTTTCAAAGATACAGCACATCGGAATTATTCAGCCTCGCGGTGATGATCGTTGCCCTCGGTGTCACCTATTTCCTGATCAGGAAATCGGGCTTCGCTATCAGACTTCCGTGGAAAAAGAAGAAAAAGGAAGGAAATGATTAGTCCCTGCTTTCCTGGTCTTCATTCCTGAACGAACGGGCGATGGAATGAGCGGCCAGCGGAGCGGTCAGGTAAATGAACAGTACGATCAAAATAGCTTTCAACAATACAATGCCCGTGAAAAAAAAGAGCGCCACCCCGACAACCAGTAGCAGCAACCCGAAGGAGGTAGCCTTAGTGGTGGCATGCATCCTGCTGTAGAGATCCTTAAAACGGATCAGTCCCAATGCAGCGATCAGGATGAAGAGGGTCCCGGAAAGCATCAATATGGAAATGAGCATCTCTTTCATCGTTTCTGCCTCAGGTAAGTGGATATGGCCACAGTTCCCATGAAAGAGATCAGGGAAATGACAATGGCAATGTCGAAATAGAATGCTTTTCGGATCAGCACACTGTAGAGAAGAATGAATCCCATGATGATGGATGCGGTCAGGTCCATGGCAACGATTCGGTCATGGATAGTGGGACCGCGCATCAGCCTGAAAAATGCGAGAACCAGGGCAATAAGTAGAAAGGCAAATGCTGTATAATGAACAGTTTCCGGTATGATTGCTTCCATGATCTATCTGGTTATTTTTATGATTTTTTCCTGGATCTTGTCTATTTCACCTAAAAGCCTTTTTTCATTCTCGCTGTAAAGCACATGGATCAGCATGGTCTTTCTGTCCCCGCTGATCTCGACGACCAGGGTACCGGGGGTCATGGACAACAGGTTGCTGAAAAGCAACAGTCCGGTGCGGGATTGTATGTTCAGGGGAATGCGGTGGAATCCCGGCCGGGTATGCATCTTCGGTGTAACGATGTCATATGCAATGTAGACATTGGCAATGACCAGTTTCACCAGGTAGTAAATAAGGAAGCCAATGATGGCATATATTTTCCGAAGCACCTTCATGGTTGTATTCCATTGAGAACGGATTCAATATAGATGAATGGATCCAGAAGTCCGTTAGCTGCCTCCATGGTATACCTGAAGACCGGTGCTGCAAAGACACCCATCAGGATGGTCACCAGACCCAGGATGAGGGAGGGAAGCACATCCAGGAATCGAATACGAACCACGGGGCTGTCTTTCTCCTGATTCTCCGGAAGCTTTTTCAGGAATGCCTCGTTCCAGATCTTGATCATGGAATAAAGGGTCAGAAGTCCCGTAATCAATGCCACCGCGGTGATACCAAAGCGGGAAGCCTCTATTCCCGCCTTGATCAGGATGAATTTGGCAAAAAATCCCGACAGGGGCGGTACCCCGGCCAGGGCAAAGGCAGGGATGATGAACAGAAGGGCCAGCAGCGGACTCTGCCGGTACAAACCTCCCACTTCCTTAAGCCGGTAACTGCCCATGAACCGGTTAATCAATCCCGATACAAGGAATGCATTGGTCTTGGCCACCATATTGTGCATGATGAAATAAATGGCCCCTGCCAGGGCCAGGGGAGTATAGATCCCCAGTCCCATCACCATATAACCGATCTGGCTGATGATATGATAGGACAAAATGCGCCTGGTTTCATAATAAGTGGAAGCAGCTATCCCACCGATGACCATGGTCAGGCCTGCCACCACAAGCAGCAGGTTGTGCCAGAATACCTGGTCCTGAACAAAGAAAAGCGTAAAAAAACGGATCAGGGCATAGACCCCTACCTTGGTGAGCAATCCGGCAAAAAGTGATGTGATGGTGATATTGGGCGTGTGATAGGAGGCAGGCAGCCAAAAATAGAGGGGAAAGATCGCGGCCTTGATCCCGAAGGCGATAAAAAAGAGCATGGCGGAGGAATTCATCAGGATGGATTGTTCGTCATACTGAAGGATCTTCGCCAGGTGGGCCATGTTCAGGGTTCCTGTTTTTCCATAAAGCAGTCCGATCCCGGCCAGGAAGAACAGGGACCCGATCAAATTCAGGCCCACGTATTTAATTCCGCCTTTCAACTGTTCCCTGGTTGATCCCATGGAAATCAGAACAAAGGAAGAAAGCAGCATCACCTCGAACCAGACATAGAGGTTAAACACATCACCCGTGATAAATGCTCCATTGATCCCCATGGCCAGCGAAAAGAAAAAAATGTAAAAAACCGGGGCCTCTTTCTTATCCCCGATAAATCGAATGGCATAGATTGAAATGGAAAGCAGGAGCAGCGCAGTTACCAGCAGCATCAGGCTGCTCAGCCGGTCAATTACCAGCGTGATACCGAAGGGAGCCGCCCATTCTCCCACCTGAAGGATCAGGATCCCGTATTCATTCACATGGGAAAACAGGTATATGGCAATGACCAGCATCAACATGCTTCCCAACACTCCGGTCCACCTGGACAACAGGGCGGATCTGATGACGATCAGCAGGACCATCAAAGCCAGGGGGATCAGTATGGGTAGTGCGACTGCGTTCATGTCTTATTCTTCGGTTGATTTAAGCTGGTCCAGGTCATCGGTCCCGGTCACACTGAAAAACTTGAATTTCAAAGCCAGGATGAAAACCAGTATACCCAGGCCTATGACCACGGCGGTCAACACCAGCGCCTGGGGCAGGGGATCTGCCAGCTCATCGGTCCTTTCCGCTGACTCGCCGAGAAAAGCGGGACTGCCGGAGGTGATGCCGGCTGACAGGAAAACCAGCAGGTTGGTGGCATTGCTCATAAAAATGATCCCGATGATAAATTTCAGGATACTGCGCCGCAGCAGCATGTATACCCCGGCAGTATATTGCACTCCCACAAGTATGGCAAGGATTATTTCCATTGTTTATCCTGTTTAAGTGAGAAGAAAAAGAGCAGGGTAACCCCGGTCACTGCAAAGAAGATCCCCGTATCGAAAAGCAACGGGGTTCCCAGTTTTACTTCCCAATCAAATAGAAAGGGCAGAGAAACCCAGGTCCCGGTCATCAGTTTACCACCGGTCAGTACACCCGGAAGGAAGCTTGCCATGATCAGGATCAGGCCGGTGGCTATGAAACCCGCAGGCGAGAACTTCAGTTTATCCAGGGCATATCGGGGTGAATAGGCAAATCCTTCAAAGACAATGGATAGTCCGGCCAGCAACCCGCCTATGAAACCGCCCCCGGGATAATTGTGTCCCCGCAACAGGGCGATGACTGCAAAGATCAGCAGCAGCCACCTCACATACCTGGACGCTATTTGCAGGATGATCGAATTCATTTTTCGGAATTATTTTTGCGAAGCAGCATGGAAACCCCGAATGCTGACACAGTCAAAACCACCACCTCACCCAGGGTATCCAGCGCCCTGAAATCAACCAGGATCACATTGACCACATTTCTCCCAAAGGCTCCGGAATAGCTGTTGGTGAGAAAGAAGTCTGAAATCGGGGCACTGAATTCAAGCCGGATGGCCTTGAGGGCCAATAACGTCATCACACTTCCAAAAATAAGTGCCACCGCCAGGTCCCGGATCTTTGTAAGCCTGGATGATAGCCGGGCAAAACGGGGCAGCCGCTGCAAAACCAGGACAAACATGACCACGATGAGTGTTTCCACAAGGATCTGGGTGATGGCCAGATCAATGGCACTGTAATAAAGATAGATCAGCGAGATCCCGTACCCCGAAACGCCCAGGGCAATGATGGAGGTCAGGCGTGAATTAGAGACCGCACTGAAAATGGTGGAGAGGATAATCAATAGTACAAGGCCTGAAATATAGAAAGGCTGTAACGAAAAACCTGTTTCAATGACCCATCCGCGGGTCACAAAGATCTGAAGCCAGATGAGCAAGGCTGCAAAAAGTATAATGGTGAGGATATAGTAACGATGGTACCCATGCTGAAGAACCCTGGTCTTCCTTTCGGAGAATCTTACAAACTGATCCAGTGCCGCGGTAAACACCCGGGTGAGCTGGATATAGAAAATCCTTTGATTCAGGTTGTTCCATCTCTCCTGTATCACTTTTTTTCTGAGCATGAGCAAGAACAAACCCACCCCCAGCACCACGGTCATCACACTCAGCATGAATACCTCATTGAATCCGTGCCAGAGCTTGAGCTTAACCTCAACCCCTTCTGCATGGACCACTGCAAGGGCGGATTGAACCAGGGTACTGCCCAGCAGTCCCGGGAAAAGTCCCAGGAACAGGCTCAGCAATGCCAGGATCCCGGGCCCCAGCAATAACAAAAAACCTTTTTCATCCGGTATCCTCGGCATGGAGTCCCCTTTGCCAAGGAAAATCCTGTAAATAAAAAGCAGAGAAACGGCCACCATCAGTACATTGGATACCACACCGAGTACCAGGATCAGTGCACCTATTCCCGGGAGTTGCACCTTGGCCTCATAGATCAGTTCCTTGCCCAGGAATCCCAGCATGGGAGGAAGACCGGCCATGGAGAAGGCCACCAGCACGGTTATGAGAAAAGTGAAGGGCATGTAGCGTACCAGTCCACCGAGAAGACCGATCTCCCTGGTGCCAGTCTTTTTTTCGATCATCCCCGCAATCATGAAAAGGGAAGCTTTGTAGAAAGCATGAACAAATAGAAAGAGCAGCGCGGCCTTAACGGATAGTTTCGTGTCGATTCCCATCAGCAAAATCAAAATACCCAGGGCATTGATGGTAGTATACGCCAGTATTGATTTCAGATCGGTCCGGGTGATGGCAAAATAAGACCCGGTAAGCATGGTCACTACCCCCACCAGCGGAATGATAAAGGTCCACTCCGTGGTTCCTCCCAGGACCGGATTCAGCCTTGCCAGCAGAAAAAATCCAGCTTTAACCATGGTGGCAGAGTGCAGGTATGAACTGACCGGTGCCGGTGCTTCCATGGCTCCCGGCAGCCAGAAATGAAAAGGGAACTGGGCCGATTTGGTCATGACCCCGATCAGGATCAGGATCAGACCTGGCAGGTAGGCCGGACTCTCCCTGATCTCAGAGGCCCGCAGGATCCATTCACTGACGGAATAGCTATCGACGACTTTTCCGAGCAATATAATGCCGGTCAGCAGGCTGAGTCCGCCAAAGCCTGTGATGAACAGGGACTGAAAGGCCGCATTGCGCGATGCCTCTTTTTCATGAAAAAAATTGATGAGCATGAATGAAAGGAACGTGGTCAGTTCCCAGAAAATGAAAAGCTGAATCAGGTTTCCTGAAAGGACCAGTCCCAGCATGGCACCTGAGAAAAGAAAGAGGAAGAAGTAGAAACGGCCCGTATTCCTGTAATTCTTCATGTATGCACGGGCATACAGGAAAACAAGCGCGCCGATCCCGCTGATAAGCAGGGAAAATATCATGCTCAGTCCGTCCAGCGTGAATTCCAGATCAAGACCGATCCCGGGGATCCATTGCGTCACTTCCCGGATAAGCGGGACTTCTGACAACAAAGGGATCCGGGTGATGAAATATGCAAATACGCCAAGCTGTACCAAGGCAAACAGGAGAGCCCGCTGCTTCTTGATCCTTTCAGGCAGCCAGAGCAAAGCCGGTGCGAATAAAAGATATATCAACAGGACCCGCTGCATAAAACGGTCATCATTGAGCTTTCAGCCGTTGATTAGTCTTTAAACCAGCCAACCGGATCCACCAGAAACTTGATCAGTTTGTTCAACCCGGATCCGGTGGCCGAAGATGTCAGGCTGATCACAGGAACCCTGGAACGGTTAATGATATGATGTGCAAAAGCTCCGATGTAATTGTCGTGGGTGTATCCCTCCTGGTGTGTCATCACCAGGATCATGTCAGCGCCGATCTCATCCGCATAGTCAAGCACCCGGTTGAAAGGCGGTACAGTTGAATGCTCAAAAAGTTTCATCTGGCAATCGACCCCGTTTTCTTCCAGGACCTTCTTTGCCTGGGTGAGCTTCTGATAGATCAGGCTCTCCTTCATGTCCATTCCGGCAATCATGGCCGAGACCAGGACGATGGAAGCACCGTAATTCTGACCGTAGACCACTGCGCTGCAAAGTTGTTTGCGGGTCTCCCTGGTGAGATCCAGGGGCACCAGGATCTTCTTCCCCATTTCGGTGGCATCCCCCTTCAGGGTCAATACCGGCACAGGAGATTTTAACGTGACATGGTAGATGGTGGATCCCAGGGCCTTTTTCAGCCTGTCTCCATGCTGATTTTCTGCCAGAATGATAAAACGGGCATCAATCTCTTCGGCAACTTTCAGGATCTTTTCATGGGGTTTTCCCCGCTCAACTCTGTTACTAACAAGGATACCCGGGCTGCTTTTCTTCATTCTTTCTGACAGGCCCAGGAGCTTTTCTTTGGACTGGTCGGTAATCTTCACCAGGAGGTCGCCCGAGGCAAATAGATCGGCCATCAGTCCGGGGGTTTCAATCACATGCAACAGGAAGATCTCTCCTTCCACCTGACCGGCCAGGTGATGTGCAAAATCTACCGCCTTCATGGAGGATTCATGAAAGTCAACAGGAACCAGGATATTCTTTAATTCTCTTTTCATGTGGGGTACTTTTTTATCAATAACATTTGGAATAAATAAAGGTTTATGTCACATCAGCATTCTGCCGATATTTGCAAACACGTACTAAATATTTCAAGAATTGATTTTGATTTTTGTTTTGAGAATATTCTCATTATATTTGTCCAGGTTTTGCAGATCATGCCCAGAAGGAAAAGACGAAGAAGAATCGTAGCGCCTCCCGGATTCAAAGGGTACAGGCCATACGGGCATATGCAAGGGAGAATGGATCATGTGGAG
>DSEO01000179.1 GCA_011056635.1 Bacteroides sp. | reverse complement strand
CGCCTGTTTTCTTCATTCCGTGACCAGGTCCTGAGCATGACCCACACAGTCAGAAAGACAACCAGGGCGGGGACTGTATACTTAAGGATTTCAATCAGATGATCCATGTGAATCTTTTTTTGAAACTTGCTCCTTACAATATTAACCAAATTATCATGAAAAGCGTATTTTTATCTGCTGAAATGGTTTTATCCTCATTTAAAAAAAATTGACTTATGGAGAAACTTTCAGCAAGAATCAATTCACTGGCACCTTCCGCTACCATTGCCATGAATCAGAAGGGCCGTGAGATGAAGGAAAAAGGTGTGGATGTGATCAACCTGAGTGTGGGGGAACCCGATTTCAAAACACCGGAACACATCCGCGAGGCCGCGAAAATTGCCATTGACGGCGACTGGCACCATTATTCACCCATTGCCGGATATTCCGACCTGCTGAAAGCCATATCAGATAAGTTCAAACGGGAGAATAACCTGGATTTTACGACAGCGCAGATCATCGTGAGCGTTGGTGCCAAGCACTCCCTGGCCAATGCAATGATGTGCCTGATCGATCCGGGGGACGAGGTAATCGTTCCGGCCCCTTACTGGGTAAGCTATGTGGAACAGGTAAAAATTGCCGGGGGTAAGAATGTGATCCTGGATTCCTCTGTTGAGGATGATTTCAAGATCACTCCGGGGCAGCTTGAAGCAGCCATTACTCCCGGAACCAGGGCGCTTTTACTTTGTTCACCGTCGAACCCTACGGGCAGTGTGTATACGAGGGAAGAGCTGAAAGAACTTGCGGAGGTGCTTGCCAGGCATCCGCAGGTTTTCGTGCTGGCGGATGAGATATACGAGCATATCAATTTTACGGGAGGTCATGAATCCATTGCCCAATTCCGGGAGATCCGCGACCGCGTGGTGGTGATCAACGGGGTTTCCAAGGCATATGCCATGACCGGCTGGAGGATCGGTTACCTGGCAGGACCCGAATGGCTGGCAAAAGCCTGCAACAAGTTGCAGGGACAGATGACTTCGGGGGCAACTTCCATTGCCCAACGGGCGGCACTGGCAGCACTGAACGGGGATCAATCCTGTGTGGCGGAGATGCGGGAGGCATTTCTTCGGAGGCGTGACCTGATCCTGGGGCATCTGAAGGAAATTGACGGAGTAAAATGCAGCACACCGGGAGGGGCATTCTATGTTTTCCCTGATTTCAGCGCTTACTTCGGCAGGTCCTATCAGGGAAAGAAAATCGAGAACAGCATGGACCTGTGCCTGTACCTTCTTGAAAAGGGTCATATTGCCACCGTACCCGGTGCCGCATTCGGAGCCGAAGGATGTGTCAGGATCTCCTATGCAAATTCGGATGAGAACCTGGAAAAAGCAATGCAGCGGCTGAAAGATGCACTGGTTGCACTCACTTAAATGTTTCGCATGATATATTGGCTGTAATCCTTCAGCTGTCTTTTATACGGAATGCTGAAGTGGGGTGAATCAATGAGAAAATCGGCGGTGGCCCGGTTGCAGGCTGTCGGTACATTATAGAGCACGGAAATCCTCAGCAGCGCTTTTACATCCACATCATGGGGCTGGGGTTGCATGGGATCCCAGAAGAAAATCAGGATGTCAATCTTGTTGGTGGCTGCAAGCGCCCCCAGTTGCTGGTCACCCCCCAGCGGTCCCGATTTCAGCTTCTTCAGAGAAAGCGGCTTGCGATCGCAGCCGGCAAGGGTCTTTTCCACCATTTTCCCGGTGGTTCCGGTACAGATCAGGTGATGGGATGCGATCTTTTCAGCGTTGTATTTCACCCATTCGGTCAGATCGGCTTTCCTGTTATCGTGAGCGACCAGGGCAACCCGTTTTACTGTTTCCATGATGTAAGGTTTTGAGAAAGGGAACTCCCCTAAACGATTTCTGTTAACTTTGTAAGATAAGCATTATTTGTCTGAAGCGATGTTTGAAAGAAGGCTTACCAAGCGATCGGGCAAAGTGATGAGGATCTCATTGCTGATTGTATTCCTGGGCATCTTCGTGATGGCTCTGGTGGTTTATCACCTGTACAGCAGGGTATTTGTATCCAATGTTTCTCTTGAAAACGGCCAGTCCATTTTTTATATCCCCACGGGAGCCGGATTTGAAGAGGTGGTCGACGGGCTGGAGGAAGCGGGCATCATCATCAGCAGACGTTCCTTTGTCTGGGTGGCAGAGAAAAAGGGGTATGACAGGCAGGTCAGACCGGGAAGATACAAGTTCAGGGACGGTATGAGCAACAACCATATTGTGAACATGCTCCGTTCGGGGAATCAGGATCCGGTCATGGTGGTATTCAACAACATACGTAACCTGTATGAACTCGCCGGCAGGGTTTCCGGGTACCTGGAAGGTGATTCGGTCGAATTCGCCACATACCTGTCCGCCGTCGAAACGGCCGGCAGGTACGGCTTTGACCAGGCCACCTTTCCATCCATGTTCATTCCGAATACATATGAATTCTACTGGACCACATCGCCCGGAGAGTTTACGGAACGCATGCATGCGGAGTATGAAGCATTCTGGAAAGGGGAGCGGGACCGCAAGGCAAAAAACATGGATATGACCAGGGTGGAGGTGACCACGCTGGCCTCTATTGTGGATGAGGAAACCCTGCATAATGATGAGAACAGCCGGATTGCGGGGGTCTATCTCAACCGGCTGGAAAATGGAATCCCACTCCAGGCCGATCCAACGCTGAAGTTTGCATTGAATGACTTCACAAGACAACGGATCCTGAATACGGACAAGGTTATCGATTCACCTTACAATACCTACAAATACAAGGGCCTTCCCCCGGGTCCCATCTCAATTCCGTCCATTTCAGCCATTGACGGGGTGTTGAACCATGAAAAACACAATTATCTCTTTTTCTGTGCGAAGGCCGATTTCAGCGGGTATCATGCCTTTTCGCGAACGCTTTCCCAGCATAACCAGCATGCCAGGGAGTACCAGCGTGCGCTCAACAGAAACAGGATATATAGGTAGGATCTACACCACCCTCACTTCCCTTTCCAGTTCGATGCCGAATCGTTTATTCACATCTGCCCGGATCATTTCGGTGAAATCAAGGATCTCCTGCCCTGTGGCCCGGCCATAGTTGACCACCACCAGGGGCTGGTGGGGCCAGGTTCCCACATGACCGATCCGCTTTCCTTTCCAGCCTGCTTTTTCGATAAGCCAGGCTGCAGGGATCTTGACCTGGTTATCATGGACCGGATATGACGGTGCGTCCGGGAATTCTGTACGGATGCAGTTGAAGATGGCCTTTTCCACCATCGGATTCTTGAAGAAACTGCCTGCATTCCCGAATTCAGCAGGGTCAGGCAGTTTCCTTTTCCGGATGGAAATGATCAATTGTCTCAGATCTGCCGGTGTCTGTCCCCCACCGGCGGTAAATTCGTTTCTCACATTCCCGTAATCCAGATTCAGCAGTGGCTGGGTGTGAAGACGGAAGGTGACCCGTGTCACGATGTACCTGCCTGCGGGTCCGGTTTTAAAGACACTGGTGCGGTACCCGAACCGGCAATCCTCGCCGTTCATCCTGACCACCTCCTTTCTTTCGGGATCATAGGCATCCAGCCAGGCAAACCGGTCGCTGATCTCCACCCCGTAAGCACCGATGTTCTGAATGGGGGCCGATCCCACCGAACCGGGGATCAGTGACAGGTTCTCAAGTCCGTACCAACCCTTTTCTGTCGCATATGCCACCCACCTGTCCCAGTTCTCTCCCGCACCCACGCTTACCCATACCTGACTGTCCTGCTCTTTGACCTTTTCGATTCCCGCAAAGGCCGGGTGAACCACGAGTCCTTCGATATCTCTCCGGAAAAGGATGTTGCTTCCTTTACCGAGGATCAGTACAGGGAGATTTTCCCGGTTGTATTCATTGAGAACGGAGATGAGCTCTTTCAGGTTTTCAGGACGGGCAAAGCATTCCGCATGGCTTTCCACACCGAAGGTATTAAGCTTCTTTAGGGGATAATGACGGTGTAATTCAGGCATGCCGGAAGTGAATCGGATATTTTTATAAAAATAGATAAATGGCCTGAAATCCTGCAGGATCATGGATATTTTCTATCTTTAGTTGTTTGGTACATCCCCGTTCATATGATCATCCCTCCCTTGAAAAAAGTCTATATTTCGGTGATTAACGACCTGGTGACCGATCAGCGGATCCACCGCGTGGCGGCGCTGCTGCAATCCGAGGGAATGGATGTAACCTGCATCGGACGCCGTCTGAAGGATAGTCCGGAACCGGAAGGGATCAGCTTCCGGTACAGGCGTTACAGGATGGTATTCAGCAAGGGGCCCATCTTTTATGCCTGCTTCAATATCCGCCTTTTTTTTACTTTGCTGGTGGCTGCGAGACCATCCCTTTTTGTTGCCAATGATCTGGATACGCTCCCGGCAGGTTTCCTGGCCAGCCGGATTCGGAAAGTTCCATTGATCTATGACAGCCATGAGCTCTTTACCCAGGTCCCCGAGCTGATCAGCCGGCCGGTGGTCCGGGGGATATGGACCAGGATTGAAAAGCTGATCGTCCCCCGGCTGGATCATGCTGTTACAGTAAGCGACTCCATCGCCGAGTTTTACCGGCAGCTTTACGGCACCAGATTCAGGGTGGTGAGGAACCTGCCATTCAGGCGGGAACCGCATCCCGATCCGGAGATGAAGAGTGCATACGGGGGCAAAAAGATCCTGATCTACCAGGGTGCTTTGAATGTGGGGAGGGGACTGGAACTGATGATCGAAACCATCCGGTACCTGGAGGATTTTGTTTTCTTGGTTGTGGGAACCGGGGACATCGAAAAGGAACTCAGGGAGGCAGTCAGGGAAAAGGAATTCGGGGAAAGGGTGTATTTCAGGGGAAGGCTCTCTCCCGAAGCCCTGTTTCCCATTACCTGCGGGGCGGATGTGGGGATTTCGCTCGAAGAGGACCTGGGACTGAATTACCGCTATGCGCTGCCCAACAAGGTGTTTGACTATATCCAGGCCAGGGTGCCTGTTCTTTGTTCCGACCTCCCGGAAATGGCCCGGATCGTGGATGTTTACGGGGTGGGCGTGGCCACCGGTGAGCGGGACCCGCAGAAGCTGGCAGAGATTGTCAGGCATATGTGTTCCGATCACGGAAAGAGATCCCGGAAGAAAGCGCTGGACAGGGCAGCCGGTGAATTGTGCTGGGAAAACGAATCAAGGATCTATCTTCAGCTTCTGGAGGACTGTGGTGTGATCTAAGCTGCCCCAAAACAAAAACTCCATCCTGACGTTTTACCTCTGTGCATCCTTAATAAATGATGACCGTATGATAAGATCCCGCTTGGCACCCGCACTGTTCATGATTATTCTCGGAATCCCCGGAGCATTATCCGCCCAGGTACATTTTTCAGAAGTGACCGGATCGGAAGAGATGGAAAAAATGCGTCAGGAGGCTTCAGCCCGGCAGTTACTGCTTTTCGTGGATGTGTATGCCGACTGGTGTGCTCCATGCAAGGTCATGGATGAACAGGTATATACAGATCCGGAGGTGGCCACTTATATGAATGATCAATTCATCAGCATCCGGCTGGATGGAGAGAGTGAATACGGGAAACAATATGCTTCCGATCACGAACTGCAGGGATATCCCAGTATGTTTATCTTCAGCCCGGACGGAGAACTGATCAGCCGGATCATCGGATATACGGAGGCGGACAAACTGCTTGTTTCCCTGAAAAACACGATTGACAATTATTCCGTGGTTCAGCAGTACCAACCGAAATATGAATCAGGCAGGTTGAAAGGAAGGCAATTCGCACATTATATCATTGCAACAAGGAAAATGGGAAACCAGGAACAGGCGGAGAAGCTCGCTTCGGAATACATGCAAAAAATGAAAGATAAAAAGCTCTCCGGTCATGATATCCGGGTGATCGCATTTTATCTCACGACGGACGATCCCAGGTGGCCGCTGTTCTCAAAAAATACCGAGAGGTTGAGGGAAGAGCTTGGTGATGACTATATGCTGGCCATCGAAAAAACCTATAACAACACCCTGGTGAAGGCAGTGGAAGAGGGAAATATCGGGCTGATCAGCAGCCTTTCCAATGAACTGCCTCCCATGGTCAGGGGGGATGAGACCAGCTCCTGGGATCTGCGCACATTGCCCTATCTGCAGTATTATTATTATACCGGCCAGATCGAAGAGCTTATGCGATATGTGGATGATCGCTTTGATGCGGATAAAAAGGATGATCACAGGTGGCTTTACGGAGCCGCGGCACAGATCATCGATATGGACCAGCAGTACCAGACTGTAGCACTGATGGAAAAAGCAGCGGAATGGTTCGCGGCGTGTATTGCACTTGAAGAGCATTTCGATTACTACTTCTACCTGGGAATGACCTGCTTCTTCCTGGAGAAGGAGAAGGAATCCAAAACCGCATTTAAAAACGCAGAATCCCTGGTGACGAACAAAGAGCAGCAGGAGCTGATCGATCAGGTACTGGGATTCGCAAACAGTCAGTAAGACCTTTTTGCGAATATGAACCGGATGGATTACATTTGGTCTCTTCCAACCAAATACGGAATTAGATGATCAGAGCTGTCATTCCCCTGTACCTGATGCTTATTCTTCTCTGTTCCTGCTCCGGACCTTCCGGTGATCTTGATGAAGCCGGACTGAAAGGTAAAGTGAAGTCCATCACGGAGCACCAGTACGACGCCAGGCATGAAGCGGGCAGCTGGGTGCCCGGAGATCCCAGTTTCTACGGACATCGCATCATTC
Source organism: Bacteroides sp. (assembly GCA_011056635.1). Taxonomy (GTDB): domain Bacteria; phylum Bacteroidota; class Bacteroidia; order Bacteroidales. The sequence continues at coordinate 1,784 of DSEO01000179.1, read as the reverse complement.
ATTATGACAAAGATGGCGTTTACACCAAAAGCATTGCCCTGAGTGCATTCAACGATACCACAGGCTATACCACCTGCAGGCGGGAAGGTGGAGAACTGGTGGAAGAGAAGTATGTTTCCACCGTGGAAGACCGGACGACCAGGTCATTGATGGAGAGGGTATCCGACGAGCAGGTGAATTTCGAAGTATGGGAAGGTGACAGGCTCTATTATGAAGGGGCCAATTATTTTGATGCCCGGGGAAGGATATCCCGCCAGATAAGGGTGGTGAATGACCTGGAAGTGACCAACCACTATGTGTATGAAAAAGATCTCCTGGTGGAAAATTACCAGTTGGACCATACAGGCCAGCGGACACTCACCCAGCTTTACGAATATGTAGAATTCGACGGGAAGGGGAATTGGACCAGAAAGCTGGTTTACGTGGGAACCGAGAAGATTGTTCCCGACCTGGTGGTGACCAGGGAGATCGAATATTACCGGTAAATCCTTTCTTTACAGTCCGAGCAGGAACTGGTCGGCTGATGTTGACCCGAAGACCATCGAGGCAGGTTCCTCAATGAACTCCTTGACGGTCCTGAGAAATCCAACTGAATCGCGGCCATCAATAACCCTGTGGTCATAGCTGAGGGCCAGGTACATCATGGGACGGATCTCCACCGTTCCCCGGATTGCCACGGGGCGCTCCATGATATTGTGCATACCCAGGATCCCCGACTGGGGCGGATTAAGAATCGGCGTGGAAAGCATGGATCCGTAAATTCCCCCGTTGGAGATCGTAAAGGTACCCCCCGACATTTCATCGATACCCAGCCTGGCCTTCCGTGCCCTGGTTGCCAGGTCCGCGATTTGTTTCTCCAGTTCGGCGAGCCCCAGGGATTCGGCATTCCTGATCACGGGAACCATCAATCCTTTCTCGGACTGTACGGCAATCCCGATATCGCAGTAACGGGGAATAACCAGTTCCTCCCCATCCAGGTAAGAATTAACGGAAGGATACAGACGAAGGGCTTCCGTCACCGCTTTCGTGAAAAAGGACATGAAACCAAGCTTGATGCCGTGCTTTTCCATAAACTGCTCCTGGTATTTTTTCCGGATGGCGATCACCGCACTCATATCGGCTTCATTAAAGGTAGTGAGCATGGCCGTTTCATTCTTCACGGTCACCAATCTCTCGCTGATCTTTCTTCGGAGCTGACTGATCTTTTTACGGTCCGCTTCCCTGGATTTTTCCACATGCTGTGCCATCCCTTTGAGTTCTCCGCGATGTGCCAGGACCTGCTTTACATCCCCCGCAGATATTTTCCTGAGGCCGTTGATGATATCCTCCACAGAAAGGGACTCTTTCTCCATCATTTCCCTTGCCACGGGTGTGGCTTTAACTTTTGAAGTGTCTGGAGCAGTGGGTTTATCCCCGGCCGAATCGGGAACCTCTTCCCGTTTCGCGGCCGAATCGGGAACTTCAGTTTCCTCTTCGGGAGTCTGATGCCTGCCGGGCTCTTTCACATCCACACTGGTATCGATGGATGCAGCCACATCGCCCACCCTGACGGTCGCTCCCGCTTTAACAAGGAGGGCGATCTTCCCCGATTGTGGGGCAATCAGCGGCAGCGTGGCTTTTTCTGATTCGATCTCGCCCACCTCCTGGTCCCTGGTCACAATCGCCCCGTCCTCCACAAACCAGGAAGCCAGTTCAACTTCTGTGATGGATTCGCCGGGACTGGGTATTTTAATTTCCAGGGTCATTTTTATCTGTTTTTTGCTTTTCTCTTTCAAAATAATAAT
>DSEO01000182.1 GCA_011056635.1 Bacteroides sp. | reverse complement strand
GGGATCACCACATCCTTTGCATTCCCGATGGCACTGGCCATCTTGAAAAATGTCCACACCACCAGCGTGTTGAAGCCCCAGTTCGACAGCGAGCCGATGGATGATCCCAGTCCCCGTACCCTGGTGGGAAACACTTCGGTAATGATCAGCCACCCCAGGGGCCCGAGACTCACGGCAAAGAAAGCGATGTACACCAGCATGGAGATCACCAGGAACCATTTCCCCGCTCCGGGAAGCATAAAGCCAAGTCCCATGCAGATCAGTGCACCTGCGATGCCGGATATGCCGATCAGGTATAGCTTCCTCCTTCCCAGCCTGTCGATGAAGAACAGGGCGACGATGGTAAACAACACATTCACCACCCCCACGATCACGGATGCGGCGATGGCCGCCTCGGCACCTTCAAAGCCCGCTGCCAGGAAGATCTTCGGGCTGTAATATATGACCGTATTGATCCCCACGAACTGCTGGAAGAACATGATCCCCACCGCAATGATCAGGGCATTTCTCAGCCAGGGTTTGAAGATCTCCTTCCAGCCCGCCTGCTTTTTGTCAATATCGATCTCCTTTTTCATTTCCATGATCACGGTATCGAGCAACTCCGGTTCCTCGGTCCTGCTCAATACTTTCCGTCCTTCCGCGTCACGCCCCTTGCTCATCAACCAGCGTGGGGTTTCAGGCAGGAAGAACATGCCGATGAACAGAATAAGTGCCGGTATGACCCCCACATAGAGCATGGGGCGCCAGCTTTCCAGGTTGCTGTTGTCGGCAAATGCCCTGTCACTCAGATAGGCAGTGAGAATACCCACGGTAATCAGAAGCTGGAAGAGCGAGACCAGTGTCCCCCTGATCTTTGTGGGTGCAATCTCCGAGATGTACAAGGGAACGGCAAATGAGGAGACGCCAATGGCCAGTCCCAGGTAAAAGCGGGAGACCATCAGTTGATTTACCGTGGGTGCAAGCCCGGTCCATATGGCCCCTGTCGCGAAGACAAACGCGGAGGCGAGGATCACCTTCTTGCGTCCCAGGTAATCGGACAAGCGTCCCGTGAACAGGGCTCCCACCACCGCACCGATCAGTCCCAGTGCCGTCACGTTTTCAACCTGTGAATCGGTCAGTTCAAAATAATCCTGTATAAAAGGGATCGCACCGGAAATGACCCCGGTATCAAATCCGAAAAGAAGTCCGCCAGTGGCCGCAATACTGGCAATCACTATAACGACACTTTTTCTGTGTTTACTTTTTTCGTTCATGGTTCTGATTTGATTTCACGTAAATATAATCACTTTCAGGAAAGAATGGCCCGGTCGGGTTTAATTTTGATTTCTGTAAAATTTCATTATATTGCAATAGCCATCGGGTAAATCTGAAATACTCCCTGATGAAGACCAAATTCGAGCTCGAGTATACACTCAATACATCCCCGGCCATACTGTACTCCCGGCTGAGCACCCCGGAAGGCCTTTCCGAGTGGTTTGCGGACAATGTGAACCTGATGAAGGGCAAATTCACTTTTTTCTGGGAAGGGACCAGGCAACAGGCCAGGGTGATCAAGAAAAAAGCCAACAAATTCATCCGGTTCCACTGGATGGATGATGAGGAAGAGGATGCTTTCTTCGAGTTCCGGATCCACACCGATGAACTTACCGGAGATGTGGCCCTGCTGATCACCGATTTTTCAGAGGATGATGAAAAAGCGGATGCCATCGATCTCTGGGACACCCAGATCTCCGAGCTGAAACGCGCCATCGGCCTTTAGCAGCTTTGAAGCGAAAATAACTTAACTTTGTCTTCGTTTAACATGTAAGACAGAAACGGGGATCGTGTGAAAAAGCTGCACCTGCTTGTCATAAAATCATTCATTGGTCCGTTTATCCTGACTTTCTTCTTCGTCATTTTCGTGCTTCTGATGCAATTCCTCTGGAAGTACATCGATGATCTGATCGGGAAAGGACTGGAGTGGAACATTATTTCAGAGTTCCTGCTGTACACCAGCGCGAGCCTGGTCCCCATGGCCCTCCCGCTGGCTGTGCTGCTGGCGAGCCTGATGACCTTCGGGAACCTGGCCGAGAACCTGGAACTCCTTGCATTCAAATCCTCGGGGATATCCCTGGTCCGCATCATGGCACCGCTGATGGTCATATCTTTCATCGTCTCGGTGGGGGCATTCTTCTTTGCCAACGATGTGATGCCCGTGGCCAATCTCAAAATGCGATCCCTCCTGTACGATATCCAGCAGCAGCGTCCGGAACTCACCATCCGGCCCGGGGTGTTTGACAACACCCTGGAGGGATATTCCATACGCATCGGAGACAGAGACCACCGGACCAACCTGCTCAGGGATATCTGGATCTATGATCATACCGATGACCAGGGGAATGTGAGCGTCACCGTTGCCGATTCCGGTTATATGAAAATGTCGGCCGATGAAAAACACCTGCTCCTGACCCTGTACAATGGCAGGTCGTACATCGAACTTCAGGATCAGAAAAAAGAAAACCGGCACATCAAAAGCTATCCCCATCGAAGAGACCGGTTCGATAAACAGGAAATGATCATCGAGATGACGGGATTCGGACTCAACCGGACCGATGAGCGCCTGTTCCGGAATTCCTATGCGATGATGAACCTTTCGCAGCTTCAGCATTTCGATGATTCCCTCACCGCCGATATGGACCTGTATAAAGAAAAGATCCGGACCACGGTGGACCAGGCGCTGGTGGGGAAACCAAAAAAGGCACTGCTGAGCCCCCCGGCGCCGGTGAGCGATACCACGGTAAAGCTGGCTGAACCGGAGGAACCCAGGGTGGTTCAGATCCATGTGGATTCTGCTTTCAATGAACTGACGAAACTCGAGCGCAGGAGGGCCATCACCCAGGCCATCAATTTTGCCAGGAGCAACAAATCCTTCATCAACACCCACGCCAGTACGGGGGAATGGAAGGTTTCCAGGCTCAGGAGGTACCAGATCGAGATCCATCGCAAGTTCACCCTTTCCCTCCTCTGTCTCATCTTCTTTTTCATCGGTGCTCCGCTGGGAGCCATCATCAGGAAAGGGGGACTGGGTGTTCCGGTGATCGTCAGCGTACTGCTGTTCCTGATCTATTACGTCATTTCCATTACCGGCGAGAAATTCGCCCGGGATAACATCATGCAGCCCTTCTGGGGAATGTGGATCTCCACCTTCATCATGGTCCCGGTGAGCATCTTTCTGACCTACAAGGCTGCCAACGACTCGGTCATCATGAACATTGAGACCTACTTTACCTGGTTAAAGAAACTGAACGAGGGGGTCCGGAAAATCCTGCGTCTTTTATGAAGATCCTGGTGCTTTCCAACAAGCTTCCCTACCCACCGCGAGACGGCGGTTCCATTGCCACCCTGAACATGCTGACCGGACTTCGTGATGCGGGAAACAAGGTCACCTGTCTCTCGCTGAACACCCGGAAACACGCATTTCCCGTTGAACAGATACCCGGGGCGCTTCGCGGGTCAATCCGTTATGAGGCAGTCGACTGCGACACCTCCGTCCGGCCATTACCCATGCTTCTGAACCTGCTTTTCTCGGGAAAACCATATATCGCGGAAAGGTTCAGGCTCGGGGAATATACCGGTAAACTCGGGGATGTGCTGCAGCAGGAACAATATGATGTGATCCAGCTGGAAGGGCCATACATGGGACACTACCTGGATGTGATCAGGAGCGGGAGTGGCGCCGCCGTATCACTGAGGGCGCATAACGTGGAACACCTGATCTGGAAGAGAAAGGCAGCCGTTGAAGCGGGACCGCTCAGACGGTGGTATCTGGGGAACATGGCGGCCAGGCTGGAAAAGTTTGAGATGCAGGTATTGCAGCAATCCGACTGTCTTGTGGCGATCAGCGATGTGGACGCGGCCTGTTTCAGGTCAGCCGGCTACAACGGTCCGGTCATTACCATTCCCACCGGTCTCCGCCCGGATCAGTACCCGGTCACGCCCCTGCCCCCCGGCCCCACCATCTTCTTTATCGGGGCGCTGGACTGGCTGCCTAACCAGGAGGGACTGGAATGGTTCCTGGAAAAAGTGTTCACCAAGCTAACCGGCGTGGTACCCGGACTTTCCTTTCATGTGGCGGGGAGAAATGCACCCCGGAAATTCATCAGAAAGCTGGCACACCGGCAGGTAGTGTTTCACGGAGAGGTGGAAGATGCCATCTCTTTTATGCAGGCATACCGTGTGATGGTCGCTCCCCTCCTCACGGGAAGCGGTATCCGGATCAAGATCCTGGAAGCCATGGCCCTTGGACGTCCGGTGGTCACCACCCCCGTGGGAATCGAAGGGATCCCGGCGGAACACGGCCGGGAAGCCATGGTGGCTGAAGATCCGGATAATTTTGCTGATCAGGTAGTTGCACTGTTCAACAAAGACCAGGAAGCAGTCCGGATGGTGCAGCTGGCCCGCCATCTTGTTCAGCAAAATTTTGATACCTTTACCCTCTCAACCCGGCTCAGCCGGTTTTTCAAAGTGCAGGTATGATCATCCTTCAGGTAATTTTCTGGATCAGCATCTTCCTCATCCTTTACTCCTACGTCCTGTTCCCGGCTCTTTTGCAGGTCCTGGCCAGGGGGAAAAGCCCCGGCGAAGAGCGCTTCAGTCCGGATGAGCTGCCTCATGTCTCGGTACTGATTGCCGCATTCAATGAGCAGGAGACCATCGAAAGGAAAATCGAGTCCACCCTGAATGGGACGTACCCGGCTGACAGGCTGGAGATCCTGGTGGGATCCGATGCGTCCACGGACGGCACCAACCGGATCCTGGAGAAGCTGAAGCAGCAGGAATCCCGTATCCGGCTGTTCTTTTTTAACAGAAGGACCGGGAAGCCGGGCGTGATCAACCGGCTGGCCGGGGAATCCCGGGGTGAGATCCTGGTCATTACCGATGCCAATGTGATCCCGGACAGCCAGGCACTTGCAGCAATGGTCGGCATATTTAAAAATCCGGAGGTGGGACTGGTGGACTCACGGATGATCCACACCCGTGTAAGAAAGGATGGTATATCGCTCCAGGAGCGGTTTTACATCAGCCGCGAAGTGAAGATCAAACATCACGAAAGCCTTATCTGGGGGACCATGATGGGCCCTTTCGGGGGTTGTTACGCGGTCAGGAAGTCGCTTTACAGGCCCGTTCCTGACAATTTCCTGGTGGATGATTTCTTTATCAATATGACCGTCCTGAAACAGGGATTCAGGTGCATCAGTAACATGGATGCAAAGGTCTATGAAGATGTGTCCAACAGCCTGGGAGAAGAATTCCGCAGGAAGAAAAGGATATCTGCCGGCAATTTCCAGAACCTGGCCCGCTTCGGATTGCTGCTTTTCTCGCCCATGCCGGGAGTGGCATTCTGCTTTTTCTCGCACAAGGTCATCCGCTGGCTGGTACCTTTCCTGGTGATGCTCTCGCTGGGCGCTTCCATCGGACTGGCAAAGGACTCAACCTTCTACCTGATCCTGCTGCTGCTCCAGCTCCTGGTCCTGCTACTGCCCCTTATTGATCTTTTTCTGAGGAAAATTAAGATTCATAGTTTAACTTTGCGCTTCATTTCACATTTCGTGGTAATGAACATCGCCCTGCTTGCAGGCTTTTTTAGATATATTGGAGGAATTCAAAATAATGTCTGGCAACCTACAAAAAGAAACCAGGTTTAAATTTCATACCATCGAGGAAGCCCTGGAGGATCTCCGTAACGGCAAGACCATCGTGGTGGTGGATGACGAGGACAGGGAGAACGAAGGAGATTTCATGGCAGCAGCCGAGCTGATCACGCCGGAAACCGTCAACTTTATGGCCACCCACGGAAGGGGATTGATCTGCGCGGCATTGACGGAGGACCGGTGTACGGAACTGGAGCTGCCCATGATGGTGCGTACCAACACCAGTACCTTTTCAACAGCTTTCACCGTTTCGGTGGATTTGATCGGACACGGCACCACCACGGGAATATCCGCCGCTGACAGGGCCAAGACCCTGCGGGCACTGGTGGATCCGGTGACACATCCCGAGGACCTGGCCCGTCCGGGACACATCTTCCCGCTGAAAGCAAAGCGGCAGGGTGTGCTCAGACGCGCCGGTCACACGGAGGCTGCGGTTGATCTCACGAAATTGGCCGGCCTGAAACCGGGTGGCGTGCTGGTGGAGATCATGAACGAGGACGGGACCATGGCCAGGCTCCCCCAGCTGATCTCGATCGCGGAGGAGTTTCAGCTGAAGATCATTTCCATCAAGGACCTGATCGCACACAGGCTGCAAACCGACAGCATCCTCATCAAAGGATCCAAAGTACACCTTCCCACCCTTTACGGGGATTTTTACCTGACTCCTTTCATCCAGAAGACCAACGGAATGGAACATGTCGCCATCACCAAGGGGAGCTGGTCGGAGACCGATCCCGTGCTGGTGAGGGTCCACTCCTCATGCGTGACCGGGGATATCTTCGGCAGTTACCGGTGCGATTGCGGTGAACAGTTGCATGAGGCCCTGCGGAAGGTACAAAAGGAGGGTCGCGGGGTGATCGTTTATCTGAACCAGGAAGGAAGGGGGATCGGACTCTATAATAAGATCAAAGCCTACAAATTGCAGGAAGAGGGCAGGGATACGGTGGAGGCCAATCTGGAACTGGGTTTCGAAGAAGATGAAAGGGATTACGGGGTGGGTGCCGGCATGCTGCACGCCCTGGGTGTGCGGAAGATCAGGCTGATGACCAACAATCCCGTGAAGCAGGCCGGGCTGGAGGGATACGGCATGAAGATCGTGGAGGTCATCCCGCTGGAGGTCACTCCCAACGCACATAATCAATTCTACCTGGAAACCAAACGGGACAAGATGGGGCACTTCCTCAACATTGCCAGATACGATAATCCGGGTAAAAATGAAGATTGAAGAGGTCCGGATCGTCTATATGGGAACTCCGGAATTCGCGCTGGCTCCCCTGGAGAGACTGCTCGAGGCAGGTTGCAGGGTGGTTGCCGTGGTCACCGGTCCGGACAGGCCTGCAGGAAGGGGCAAACAGATCAGGTTTTCACCTGTCAAACAATTTGCAATGAGACGGGGACTGCCGGTCCTCCAGCCTGAAAACCTGAAAGATCCGGATTTCGTGAAGACACTGGAAGACCTGGAACCGGACCTGCAGGTGGTGGTGGCGTTCCGGATGCTTCCCGAAGTGGTCTGGCGGATCCCGAAACTCGGCACCTTCAACTTGCATGCATCCCTGTTACCCCAGTACCGCGGGGCGGCCCCCATTCACCATGCCATCATGAACGGGGAAAAAGAGACCGGGGTCACAACCTTCCTGATCGATGCCAGGATCGATACAGGGAATATCCTGCTGAGGGAGAAAACCGCCATAGGCCCTGAAGAGACTGCCGGGGATCTGCACGACCGCCTGATGGTGCTGGGAGCGGGACTGGTGCTGGAAACTGCCAGGCGCCTGGCCGCAGGGGAGATCCGGCCCAGGTCCCAGGGAGATTTTATGGCCGGTCATGCGTTGCTGAAAAAAGCACCCAAGATCGGGAAAGCGGATTGCCAGATCCGCTGGGACCGTGAGGCTGAAAAGGTGTATAACTTCATCCGGGGACTGAGTCCCCATCCCGGTGCATATACCCATCTGGTGCGGACAACCGGAGAGCATATCCTCTGCAAGGTTTTTGCCTCCCGCATGGAATCCCGGGATCACCGGGATACACCCGGGACCATTCATTCTGACGGGAAACGCTTCCTCAAAGCAGCGGTGGCGGACGGATATCTTCAGATCCTCTCCCTTCAGCAGGAAGGCAAGCGCAGGATGGGGATAACGGAGTTTCTGGCGGGGATCAGCCTGGCCGCTTTCCAACCCCGCTTTTCCTGAGGTTCTTCAGATTCAGTTCAATTCCCCCGGTAACCTGGTAGTACAATTTGATGGCATTGATGAACTGCAGCTGATAGGACCTGGAATACCTGCCTGATACAAAAAACTCGAAATTGTAGTCCTCGATCTCGCCCATGGTGATCTTCCGGGGATCCGGATTCTCAAAATAGTCGAAAAAACGCCTCATCATGAAGGTGTAGGTTTTCCTCGATTTCTCAGAATAGCCCCTTTTCTCCAGTTGATCGGCAAAATAGTCCAGCCTGGCTCCCTTCTCCTTTTCTTCGTTCCTGAACCAGGAAGAGATGGAAAGCCACCATTCCGGTGAACCCTTCCGGGTTGATTTCTGGCGGAAAAAATCAATCCTGGTCTGCCTTCCGTCGGGAGGAAGGATCATCTTTACGGGGGTGGAGCCGGTATCGGACATGGTGTGCGTTTCTTACAAAGATAGGAAGCCCGGAGATCAATGTAAAGTTTTGATTGTCAAAAACATTAACATGTTTTGAACATAAGGGCCGTCGCTCCCCCGCCCGGTGCTGCCGCTCCCCGCCCGTGGCTACCCGTCCTCGAATTTGAACTGCAGGGAGGTTCCTTCCGGTGCCTGCTCCGGTTCAGGCTCCCGTTCCTGCTCCGGTTCGGGCTCCTGTTTCAGAAGGGATTCCGCTTTCTTTTTCCGGAGATGGATCTCCATGCCCGGGTCCGGCTGTGCACCCTCGGGCATCAGGTTCATGCGATACAGGTGCTTCAGCATTACCCCGTAGATCTGAGAAATATCCTCCATGGTCTC
>DSEO01000181.1 GCA_011056635.1 Bacteroides sp. | reverse complement strand
TTACGGCGGGGTGCTGGCATTCACCTCCAGGGAAGGGGATATGGCATCGGTGGACCTGCCCGGCGGCTCTTACTTTTTCGATTACCAGGCCTTTCATCCGGCAGTGCAGCCTGACCCGGACCCCTCGAGCGAAAGGATCCCGGACAGCAGGAACACCCTGATGTGGACCGGCAGCCTCAGGCTCGGTCCGGGTGACGCCAGGGAAATAAGTTTCAAGGCCGCATCCTGCCCGGGTGCGTATATCATCCTGGTCCGGGGATTATCCCCACGGAACGAGATCATTTGCGGAACGGGCGGTTTCAGGGTGGAGGCACACCGCTGACAGGCCGGTCACCTGAGGATCCCGATGCTGATCCCGAAAGTGGGGGAAACCCCTGAAAAATCAATGTTGCCCAGGCTCTTGTATTTGGTGAATCCATCCTGGTTGTCATATTTGGACAACCGGATCTGTCCCCCCGCGTACACATCCAGGTAAAGCACTTTGATCAGGCTGAATTTCCATCCCACATTGACCCCGGCTGTATATATATTCAGCAGCTGGGTGACCTCTTCCGTGATCCATTCATCCTCGAACACATATTCCGAAATACCGGTGAGCCAGAGCCTCCGGAACATCAGGCTTGGAGAGGCATAGAGCCCCACAGGAGCCCGCTGCCTGCGGTAATGGTCTGTCAGCAGGTAATTCTTCATTTCCAGCACCACCCCGTAGCCGGATATGTTCTTGTTGTGATAGGGCATGTATGAATCCAGTGAAATGTTGTAATATTCCAGCCGCTGGTTGCTCATGTAATACCCCGAGAGCCCCTCTTCCGTGGCATAGGTGGCAAGACCGGACAGGCTCAGCCCGATTTTCGGCGTGACGGCCCGCTCATAGGTAATGTGGAACGTACCCTCTGCCAGCCGGACCGGGTTCAGGGAGACGGCCGTCAGGTAGGGTTCCAAGGGGATGGAATCGGGACGCAGCGATATGAAGGCCTTTTTCACCGGTTCCGGTTTCTCCCGGACCCTGTTGTAATCCCCGATGAGCATTTCGATCTCGTTCAGCCTTTCGTTGATATAAACAGGATCAAAGTCCAGGGATTCTATTTTCCGGTCCACGGCCATCAGTCTCCGCTCCAGTTCCCGGGGCTTTTCCTCCCATACCATCAGCTGGGAGTTGAACAGTTCGATCTTCGAGTCCAGCAGTTCCAGTTTCATGTCCAGCAGCTGCCGGTTCACTTCCGAACTGTCCTGTCCGTTTCCCGGAAAAGCCAGGCAGAGGAAGATCAGCGTAGCACATACCGCAAATTTGTCAGGGTACCCTTTCATTTTCATACAGGTTTAAGTGGACATGGGAAAACGGCTCCATGCAGGGATCCTTCCCGTGCCGGGTTCGTAATGGAAATCACAATGGAAAGATGTGCGCTGCCCCGGAAAGGTTGCGTCTGGTGCGGGGACTACCGGCTCAGATCCAGCAATTCCACTTTCCGGAACTCAAAGGGATGGCTTTCGGCCTGGAGGGCGATGTACCCGGATGTGACCGGGGTTCCTTCCGGCAGGGGGAACCCTTCGGGCAGCTCCCCTCCGATCCGGGGTTTGGAATAGGTCAGTACCGTATCCCCCTCAACGATGTGGTGGATAAGGCTGTCGCCATACACCACCAGTTCGAAACGGACCCATTCCTCACCGTGGTAGGTGGCCGAGGTGGAATTGGTGCAGTGGCGGGTGACCAGCTCGCCGCCGATCACCACGTGGGTCCCGGGGGTACAGAGGTTCCCCGTGGGCCTTTCCCCTTCCCCGGACCCGCCCAGGAACTGGGCTTCCAGGCTGACCGGGAATTCCTGGTCCACCAGCATCTCTTCAGGCGGCCGGGCGTGGAACATTACCCCGCTGTTCCTGTAGGCCCACCCGGCCCCGCCGGGTACCTGCTCTCCCACGATCCTGTATTCTACCCGCAGCTTGTAGTGCGAGAAAGGGGTCTTGTAGAAGATGTGGCCGAACTCCCCGTCGAAGGTTTCATATGCATCGTAGCTGGTCACCATCATCCCGTCCCTTACCCGGAAGGTGTTGTTGAAATTTTCCCCCAGGGGATGCTTGTTGATCTTGATGATCCAGTCATCCAGGTCCTTACCGTTGAACAGCTGGATCCACGTTTCCGGTTCGGAGGCGGCGGGCTTCTTCGGTGACGGGTTGCAGGCAATGAGCAGGAGGAGTAAAAGCGGGAGGAGGATCCTGGGTACCATGTCGGGTGATTGTTACGTGAATGATTAACCTTACAGATATCTGAGCAATTTAAGAAATATTATTCCCGTTCCCGCCCATGTGGTCAAAGAATGTGTAATACCCCGCTTGGGAGATCCTGGTGGTGAGGTAGCAGAGCTCCGCCATATGATAATCGCCCCACATGCCCGATTCACCGCAGGGCACTCTCCTGCCAGGGGGAATATGGTCCCAGCCATTGGGCCGGTGGTAGACGGAATGAAGCAAAATGCCCTGATGACCCGGGCCGGTGGAAAGATAGGGTGCTGAAAGCAGCGTGCGCAGGATGGTGAGACCCGCCCGGAAGTATTTGTCCCCCGCCTCCGGATCTGTTTTACCCACATATCTGCCCAGTCTCAGGAGCCCCTGCGCCCCGATGGCCGCCGCGGAGCTGTCCACCGGTTCATGGTCGTTGAAGGGATCGGCAGGCCTGTCACGGTAGTGGCCCAGCCTTTGGAGTGAAGGGGCCCCGGTATCCCAGTAGGGGATCCCGTCAGACGCGCAGTTTTCCAGGTAAAAATCGCAGGTTGCCCTGGCTGCTTTCAGGAAGATCTTCTTTGCGGCTGAAATGTCAGCACCCTGATCCGTTGCATCCCCTCCGCTTTCCAGGTATTCCATCATTTCACCGAACCCGAGCATGGCCCAGGCCAGTCCCCTGGTCCACGTGGAAAAACCGGAGTAGCCCTGCTGGGAGCCGGGACAGCGGTAGCTTCCGTCCACCGTATTGAAGATGGATTCATGGGCCACCCTGCCCCGCACATCGTAACTGTCACGCCCGGTCCCGTAATAGACCGCGTAACCGGCCGTGGTCAGGGCGTGCATGATGGCCCGCTCCTGCAGGTCCGCCGCATTGTCATTCTCTTCCAGCATCCGGTGTCCGAGCCGGTGGGCGGCCAGCAGGACCCGGCAGGTGCGCAGGGTGTCGATGAAGAGGGAATGGGGACCGTTGAAGGAGTAAATGAACCCGCCATCCCCGGTCCGTGTCCACCTCCGGGCCTGCACCGCACCGGAGACCCGGATGGCCAGCCGGTAGTAGTCCATTTCTTCGGGGGAGGCCTCATAAAGCCCTTCCGCCGCTGCCTGCAGCAAATTCCCGTAGGTGCTCAGGTTGTTGAACCCATGGTCATGCACCCCGAAATGGGTGAGGTGGTCCGCCATCTTTTCAAAGGTGCCTTTCCGTCCGATCCCCAGCATTTCTTTTTCCCCCGTGGCCCGGAACACCAGCAGGGGGATGCCGAACTGAAACCCCTGCGTCCACTCGGTCCACCCCCGGGTGGTGTATTTCCCGTCCACCGTAAAGACCGGGGATCCCCGGGAGGGGTCATACTCCCGGTCCAGCAGTTTTGTTTTGGCGTAAGCCAGATCCCAGAAATCCTTCAGTGCAGTCTGCAGTGAACCCGGGTTCACGTCATAATCGATCTTCATTTTGATGTCGTTAGAGCCTGCATCAGGGTGGCAAAGAGCCTGTCCGCCGACGCCCCGTGTCTTGTAAAAATAAGAAATGTGACGAAACGGCATCCGTAATCAACGGAAGAAATTTGAGCGGTCATGCATGGGCTGCCTGCCTTTTCAGCTGCCTGAAGCTGATCAGTCTCCCGGCTTGCTCATCCCACAACCGGAATTTCATGGTCCGGAGGGCGGGGAGGATCGTAACGGGCTTGATTTCACTGAACATTTCATTCTCCTTCTGACACTTTTCCAGATAATAGTTCGGGATCCGGGGGCTCAGGTGATGGATGTGATGAAATCCGATGTTTCCGCTGAACCATTGCAGTATTCCGGGAAGTTTCAGGTAGGAACTCCCTTCCAGCGCAATTTTTTTATAATCCCACTCGGCCTGGCGTACCCAGATGACATCTTCGAACTGGTGCTGTACATAGAAAAGCCATACACCGATACCGGAAGCGATATATATCACCGGCAGTTGAATGAGCAGATATGCCCTCCAGCCGATCAGCAGGATCAGGCCGGTGATGGTTACAAGCAGGATCAGGTTGGTGATATATACGCTTTTGCGCTCAGGGGCACTCATGGACCTGTTGGTGAACCTGAACCAGATGACGAACAATAAAACAGGGGCGATCCCGAATAAAATGATGGGATGCCTGTAAAGGCGGTAGATGAATTTATCGCGGCGGGACAGCTGCTGGTACTCCTCCACCGTCAGTGTCCACACATCGCCGGAGCCCCTTTTGTCCAGGTTGCCGACAGTCTGATGGTGGGTGGCATGGTCACTGTGCCATCGTTCATATGGAGTGAAAGTCAGGCTTCCCAGGATCGTGCCGACGATTTTGTTGGCTTTTTCGGATCTGAAAAAAGCATGGTGCCCGCAATCGTGGAAGATGATGAATATGCGGACCAGGAAACCTGCTGCCAGGACTGACAGTCCGAGTGTGATCCAGTAGGAAATATCCAGGCTGAGGACCATCAGGACCCAGAGGATGATATAAGGCACCAGTGAATTCATGATCTGCCAGATACTTTTCCATTTATCCGGACGGTTATATTTACTGATCACAGTGACCCACGAGGGGGGAGCTTTTTGTTCTGAACCCATGGTACAATGGTGTAGAGAATGTGAAATCAGCCTGTCTGCCGTTACAAAATTAAGGAAATCCTTGGACACCCCCTTCCGGTTTTTATTTTAATCCGGATATCATTAATTTCACGGTGATGGAACGGAAGGATACAATACGCATGATCCAGGCAGGTCTCCTGCTGTTACTCTCCGTTTCCCTGGTGCGGGGACAGCCCTATGTGGTGAAGGGGACCCTGGCGCATGCGGACAAAGGGAAGATCTACCTGGCCGCGTTTTACGGGGACCGCTTCTCGGTGGTGGACAGCATGGAGACGGAGACCGGTTCTTTTTATTTCATGCTTACGGAGCAGCATAAACCGGGTGTGTACAGGATCATATTCAATGATCTGTACGAAGGGATCAGGTCCGAAAACCTTTTCATCGAGTTCATTTTCAACCGGGAGGATGTGGATATTTTCACCGGGGACGGGGAAGGGGGTCTCGTTCCCTACTTTGCCGGCTCCGTTGAAAACACTGTATATCATGAATTTGCCGATTATGAAATCCGGTATGAGGAGCGGATCCTGGAGCTGTACCGAACCCTGGATCCCCCGGAGCCCTTCAACCCGCTGTACGAGGCGTCGGTGCAGGAATACGAGGCGCTGCAGCGGGAACGGACCAGGTTCATCGACTCCATGGCGGCGGTTTATCCCGGTCTGTATGTCACCCGCATCATGAACGCATTCCGGTCTCCCTTCCTGCCCGGGCATATGTCTCACCGGGAGCGGATCGACACCCTGAAAACCTGTTTCTTCAACCATGCGGCCATTGAGGATCCCCTGCTGCTCCATGCCCCCGTATATTCTTTCAAGCTGCTGGACTACCTCTCCCTCTGGAGGAACGATACCCTTTCCGGGGAACAACAGCAGGAGGCCTTCACGGAGGCGGTGGACCGGGTCATGGTGAATGTGTCACCTGATCCCGCGCTTCGCTCTTTCGTGGTGGAATATCTACTGGAAGGGTTCGAGATGCTGGGCATGGAACGGGTGCAGGTCCACCTGGCCGATCACTACCTGGATGAGACCTGCGAATCGGATATTGCAGAAATGGTCCGGGAACGAATGGAGGGATACAGGAACATGGCGGAGGGCAAAACGGCCCCTGATTTCGTGATCCGTGATGTTCGGGGAGAAAACCATCAGCTCTCCCTGATGGAGCATCCCTTTGTGGTGGTCATGTTCTGGTCTACCACCTGCGAACACTGCCGTGATCTGCTCCCCAGGCTCCATGAATGGTACCTGGAGGAAAACCACATCGGACTGGAATTTGTGACCATTTCCATTGATACCTCCCACGCGCAATTTGAGGCCTATATCCGCAGCCTGGAGCCCCGATGGATCACTGCCCATGAGCCCCTGGGATGGGAGGGGACAGTGCCGGGCATGTATCATATCTATGCCACGCCCTCCATTTTCCTGCTGGACCGAAACCGGGTCATCCTGGCCAAGCCGGTCACCTACAGGCAATTCCTCAGGGCAGTCCGGAACCCGGAACCCTGATCTCCCGTTTCCGGAGGGTGCGGCTGTCTCATCAGCTGCCCGCGGATTTGCCCCGGTCCGTCCTCCGGCTCTGGTCCAGCCGGCGGAAATAGTCCCTGGAGGCCCTGACCACATGGGGTGAAAGCAGCAGGGCCGATATCATGGTGGGGAATGCCATCAGGGCATAGGCGCTGTCGATGATGCTGATCACCGCTCCCAGGGTGGCCGTGGCTCCCAGGGGAATGGAAAGGATATAGAACCACTTGTAAAGAGCACTGTACCGGGCCCCGAAAATAAACGAAAAACATTTCGTGCCGTAGTAGGGGAAGGCCAGCATCGTGCTGATGGCAAAGATGGTGACGCAGAGGGTGAGCAGATAGGCTCCCGCACCCGGGATGCCGGCCTGGAACGCATCGGCTGTCAGCGTGATCCCGTCAGACTCCCCCGAATTCCATACGCCGGTGATGATCAGGGCCAGCGCGGTCATGGTACACACAATGATGGTATCCACCACCGGGCCCAGCATGGCCACCAGTCCCTCCCGCACGGGCTCACTGGTTTTTGCCGCCCCGTGGGCCATGGGTGCGGTGCCGATCCCCGCCTCGTTGGAAAAGGCGCCCCTCCTCACGCCGGTGATCACCAGGGCTCCCAGCGATCCGCCCAGCACCGATCCTGCAGTGAATGCATCCCGGAAGATCAGGGCCAGTCCGGGCAGGATTTTGTCCGGATTGGAAAAAATGATATAGAGCACCGAGAGCACATAGAGGATCACCATGAAGGGCACCATCCGTCCGGTCACCTTCCCGATCCTTTTAATCCCCCCGAAGATCACCAGCGCAACCAGCGAGCTGAAGACCAGTCCCGATACCAGGTTCGAAGCGAATCCCGTCTGCAGCCCGGCGGGGACCAGCACCACGTCGCGGATGGCCTGGGTGAGCTGGTTGGCCTGGAACATGGGAAGCACCCCGATCATACCCATCAGGGAGAAGAAGACGGCAAGGGGCCTCCACTTTCTGCCCAGTCCCTCCACAATGAAGTACATGGGTCCCCCCTGGATCTCCCCGCGGGAATCCCTTCCCCGGAACATGACAGCCAGGGTGCAGGTGAAGTATTTGGTGGTCACGCCCAGGATCGCACTGACCCACATCCAGAATATGGCGCCCGGTCCGCCCACGGCAATGGCGATGGCCACCCCGCTGATGTTGCCCATGCCCACCGTGGCGGCCAGGGCTGTGGAGAGTGCCTGGTAATGGTTGATCTGTCCCTCTTCCAGCGGATTGTCATACCTCCCTGTCAGGATCCGGATCGCATGCCGGAGATACCTGATATGCAGAAGCCTGGAGTAGAACAGGAAAAAAATTCCCCCTCCCAGCAGCAGCACCAGCAGCGGCGTTCCCCAGACAAGATCGGAGAATGCGGTTATCAGTCTCTCAACGGTGCTCAGGTTTGTTTCCGGTTCCTGCATCTGCGTGCTGGTCAGTCCATGATGCCCATCTGTTTCATTAGGAATGAGGCGTTCATGTTTTTGGCGATTCCCTTTCTGATGGTGTAATCGAATGCCAGTTCCCTTTCATGGATGGTGCTTTCAAAACAGTAATTGACCACCCGGTCCCGGTGGGATGCTTCCAGTTCACCCAGGGAGAGGTCATGGGTGGCAATAAAACAGCGCACCGGGTACCTGAGCGATTTTTCGATCAGTCCCACCGACCCCAGCCGTTTATCGGTCGTGTTGGTCCCTTTCAGCACTTCATCCAGCAGGATAAGCATCGGGTCTCCTTTCTCCATGCGCTTCACGATCTGCTCCAGGCGTTTGATCTCGGCCAGGAAATAAGACTCTTCCTCCTGCAGGGAATCGGCGGTCCGCATGCTGGAGTGAAGCCCCGTGAATTGTCCCCTGAACTTCCTGGCGCAGACGGGACACCCGGCATATGCGAGGACGGTGTTGACGCCCAGGGACCGGAGGAAGGTGGATTTGCCCGCCATGTTGGCACCGGTAATGATCACCACCTTTTCCTGATCGAGGGTCAGGTTGTTGTTGACTCTTTTCTGGTCGGGGATCAGCGGGTGACCCAGCTGTTCCACTTCCAGCCCTGCGGACCCTGAACCCGGCCCATCCTGCGCTGCGTCCGGCCCATCCTGTGCTGCGTCCGGCCCATCCTGGGCTGCGTCCGGCCCATCCTGGGCTGCATCCGGCCCATCCAGCCCTGCGTTTGGCCCATCCTGGGCTGCGTTTGGCCCATCCTGCTTACTGACCGCGCCTGCATACCCTGCGTCCGGTTCTCCGTCCAGCCGGGGATATACAAAATCCGGGTGATTGAAGGCAAAACCGGCGAGACTGATCTGTGCATCCATGCGGGCGGTGAGCCCGATCCACTGCATGATCTGTTCCCGGTGCTGCA
>DSEO01000082.1 GCA_011056635.1 Bacteroides sp. | reverse complement strand
CAGCCCGGCCCATGGTACAGCCTATGAGCTGGCAGGCAAAGATGAAGCATCTCCCGATTCATTCCGGAATGCCATGTACCTGGCCGTGGATGTGGTGAAGAACAGAAAGCTTCACAGGGAGATTTCCAAAGATCCCCTTCCTGCGGGAAGACCTGAACTGGATGAAAGGGACGAGTCGCCCGAAGACCTGGAAGATGCCTCCGGACATTAAACACGTATTTTTCTAATAGAGCAGCACCTCATGCTGCTGGTGGTATACAAACTGAAATAGCTGGTTATCCACCGGAAAGCAGAACATGCAGTAACGGGCATCATGATCCTGCGGGAAATATACGTACCCGCTGGCCACTTCGCCCGGAGGCAGGGTGACACTGCGGAAGATCTCCTCCTGCACGATCTCCTTTTCATCTTTGATCAGGGTGATGTCCTGGCTGATCTGATGGTCCACCGCCACATAATGGCCGGTTTTGCCCAGTGTTCCCAGGATCGCATCGGCAATGTAACCCGGATCTTCGGTGGCAAAGAAAGCAGTGGTATTCAGGATCATTCCGATCCCTGCATCCACAAAACCAAGCACCGCATTGAGCTCTTTCTCACCGGACCATTCTTCCAGGGTCTCTTCGTATTGATGCAGGATCCTCTCCGGATGAACGGCCATTCTCGGAGGCAATTTGGAAGAATCGGCCAGCGCACTGTCAAGGATCACATAGTAGAAAGCGGTGGGATGCACGGAAAGTGAACTGCTCGTATGATTCACCACCACAAAATCAAACACCAGATGATCCTGATGAATCCCGTCGAAAGCCAGTTCCGCAGTGATGCTGTCGCTACTCAGGCTGATATATTCGCGGCCCATCTCATAATGCCCTTCCGGGGCTTCGGGAGTAAGCCGGGTCACCACCCTGGGGGCCATACAGGAGGCCAGCACAAAGGTGGTTGAACAGAAGAAAAGAATCTTTTTCATTTCAGGGTCGATTGTGCCTGATCCAGCACAAAAACCCTGCCGAAAAATGAAGTACGGCTACCCGATCAACTCCCTGTATTCATCGGCCGAAAGCAGGTCGTCCAGCTGTGATGGGTCGGACATATGGATCCTGATCATCCAGCCTTTTCCGTAAGGATCGGTATTCACAAGCTCGGGAGACTCCTCCAGTGCTCCGTTCACCTCCGCTACTTCTCCGTCCACCGGCATGTAAAGATCCGACACGGTCTTCACAGCTTCGATCGTCCCGAAGGTATCGCCCATGGAGAGGGCTTCCCCTTCCGTTTCAATCTCAACGAAAACCACATCACCCAGTTCTCCCTGGGCAAAATCGGTGATCCCCACCACGGCATGTTCACCTTTCACACGGATCCACTCGTGCTCCTTTGTGTACTTCAATTCATCAGGTATGGTCATGGTAAAAAAAGTTAATACGCTCACTTCGTGATCGTTAGTTGAGTTAGTTGAGTTAGGTACCTAACTCCATTAACTCCACTAACTCCCCTAACTCCTCCCTCAAATGTAACATTTTTGAATGATATGTGGGACTGTTTTAAATCATCAATTCCTCCCATGTGCTACAACGTAAAAGTCAAACTGAACCCAACATTGTAATTGGCATTGGGATAACTGTTTGAGATGTAGGGAGTGGTGAGGCGCTGGTCATAAAATATGCGCACTGTGAATTTATCGCTCAGCATGTAATCAGCCGATGTTTCCAGGCTCATGATTCGCTGGCCGGCTGTGATCTCGCTGCCGGAAAGATCTTCCAGCTTCCTGATCACCGTACGGTTGTTGCGCATGGAAAAATCCACCCGCACATTCAAATCGCTGTTAAACTCCCGCTGGTTGATGACCAGGGGAACCTGGTTGAACCGGTAACCGGCTCCCACGATGATCTCCGAGCTGTTCACCTCGTTCACCTGGGTGTTGGCCATATTCAGAGCAATGGTCCGGGACCGCCTGTACTCGATGCGCGTGGTGAGACTGTTCTTCCAATCCATGTTCAGATCGAACAGGGGACTGAAATTCTCATTGATGCTCACCGTATTGATGGTCCTGGGCACCATGAAATTCCCCTGGAGGTCGGTCACGATGGGCACCCCCTGCACAGAATCATACACAAAGAAGGGATTGTTGATGAAGGAACCGACGCTGTAAGTGGACCGGTATGCATGGTTCATAACGATGGAATTCACAAATTTACTCAGGGCCTCGATTTTCCCCAGTCCGTCGAACCGGATTTGCCAGTTGGGCAGCACTTCCAGGATCGATTTGAAAGCCGAGAGACCCACATGATTGGGATCCCGTCCGCTGTATGCAGCCAGGAAAGCGGGGATCAGCACCTCCTGGGAGGTGGGCCCGTATCCCATCTTGTATCCCCCCGAATCGGGCAGCACCGTACCCGTCCTCTGCTCGTATTCGGTTCCCAGCCGCTGGGAAATGATCTTCCGGTAATCGTCCTTCAGCTTGAGGAAGATCTTGGAGGACTCCACGTCGTCATTGATCTCTTCGAAGGCCGTACGGAAAGAGAGATAGGACATGCTGAAATTACCGCTGTAGGTCCTTCCCCTGGCCGTATCGGCAGGCAGGTTGCCCGAAGCATCCGCGGTATAATACTCGGTCAGGTTGGAGGTGAGCATCCTGTTGGCCGTGATATCGATCTTCAGTCCATTGAAAGGTTCAATGTTGGCCCTGGCGGTATACCGCTCCGTATTGTTCAGGGTGAACGGGTCATTCATGTTCGGGTCCAGTGTCAGCAGTCCCCTTTGAAAAGCCCGCTCAGCCACATCCGCATCCTGCCAGCCCGAGGCAAACTCCCAGCCGGGAACCAGCCTTCCCCCGTATGATTGCATCCCGAAATAATCGGTTCCAGGCAGATATCCCGGAAGGAAAGTGCCTCCGCTTTTGGAATAGGTGATATTGACCGTCCTGATCCCCATGAGCATCCTGACCGTGGATTCCATAACGAAGATGAGCGGACTCTCTCCTTTCTCAATGGTCCCCGTCACCACCACCCTGGCATTCCTGACCGCCTTGTCCGTAAAGACCCTGATCCGGGTTTCGCTCAGGACCTCGGTGCTTACTTCCACGGGCTGGTTGTTCTCATCAAACACCTCCACCTTGATGTCTTTCGTCCGCAGGTTGTGTGCAACGTACCTGCCGCGCTCTTCACTGAGATAGAGGTTTTCCCGCGTATACACCCGGGTTTTCGTCCGGGTCTCCGTTGCCTGCTGCCTGGTCTGGGCACTCCGGTACTTGTCATTGATCTCTTTCAGGAAGGTCACCTTGTTGTAAAGGTTCATCAAGTTCATCTGACCGTTCAGCTGGATGGTATTGGAATTCTTGATGGTGTTTCCCAGATTGATGGGACCGAATTCAGGATCGTCCGGGATAACGGGCCCCACGTCCCATCCGTATGTGCCGCCGTATCTGGCATTGGCACTCATCCAGTCCAGCAGCGGGATCTTGTTGATGGGAATGGTGTAGGAAGCGTCGAACTGGTGCACGTAGCTGGTGGTCCGTCCCAGTCCGATGATGCTTTGCCAGAGCGAGTCCCGGTAAGCTTCATAGGTATCAAGCTCCCGGTTCCATCTTCCCTCCGGCTCATCGATCCGCGCGATGTTGGTATTGGAGAAATCGAACCGGAGGTTGCGCGTCAGATCGAATTTCAGGTCAAAATAACGGTTCCACAGAAAATCCTTCCGGAAGGTGGGTGCCACGATGAAATCGGGATTGTTGATGTTCCTCACCTGTTTTTCCAGGTAATACCGGTCCATGTCGGTCCTGAACGACACGCGCGAAGGCGTGTAGTTGATATTGATGTCCTTGATGATCCGCAACCATTCGGAACTCATCCATTTCACCGACTGGAAGGGCTGAAAATTTTTCGGCCTTATGTTGTAGTTGTAGCTGATATTCCCCCGCACCTTCCTGGTGTTGTAATACTCCAGGTTGGGATTGCGGCTGTTCATTTCATTGAGGGAGAAACTGGCGGACCAGTTGGCCAGGCTGTAAAACCGCTTCTGGGTTCCCGCCCTGTTCATCCGCACATTGGTGACCGCAAACGATTTCCGCTCCACAATATCCCTGGCATTGCGGATAATGGAATCTCTTTCGGTTTCGGTCTGTGCCTCATCAATGGCCTCTTTCAGGGGAATATCGGGGTCCAGGGGATTGTACTCCGGATTGACGATGGCTTTTGAGTAACTGGCAAAGACCGGAATGCTGACTCCCATATCCTGGTTGAAGAATTTCCCCATCTGCAGATTGGAAGATACATCATACTGGATCACCTGCTCCCTGGCCCGCTCGTTCACCTTCTGCTCAATGCTGCCGAAGCCGGGCTGACTGGTGTTCCCGGCAAAGGTCACATTCCCGAAATCGGCCAGCTTCAGGGTGGCCCTCCCGGTGGCAGCCCATCCGCCCTTTTCATTGAAATCGGTCAGCCGCAGCTCATTGAGCCAGATCTCGCCCGACTTGGGAAGTCCGTCGTCATCTCCGTAGGGATTGTTGCCCGCCTTGGGGTTCCGCACACCGATCATGATGGTCCGGATGCTGCTCATGTTGGGGTTCCCGGAGACAGAAACCCGGTTTCCTTTATCATCCAGCTCGGAATAAACAGAATTGATGCTCACCTGGCTTTCCGGATCGCCCATGGCCCTGTTCCTGGCCTGCTTCACCTCCTTGAAGAGGTCCAGGTCAATCTCAAACTTATTCTCCACGGGCCACACGATCCGCCGGTCACCGTCGCTATCCTTGTTATACCTGCCCGGGGGAGTGAGTTTCATGGGCACCTCGTATTCGTAGTAGTTACTCTGGTAATCGGTCCCGATCCTGATAAAGGCCACCAGTTCGTTATCATTGAGCACCTTGCCGGGTATCGCCTCGGCATGCGCCTCCATCCTGATCTTTTTGTACTGTCGGATATCCAGCTCCGTATTCTTGTAGGCTGCCCTGGCATCTCCGTCGGCCAGTTCGTTCACTTTGAGGAGGATGGACTGTTCGTTCAGCTGCCGGAGCTGCGGCTGGGTGGGGTCGATCTGACGGGTGAACCCGGGGGGGAGCACATAATTGACAGGGGTCTTCCCGCCATTTTCCTCGATGTTCACCGCAGAAATGGCCAGGGCGCCCTCGGGAGGTTCTTCCCCGGTCCAGTCCTCCCCTCCCTGCGTAAAGGGAAGGGCGTACCGCCTCCATTCGCCGCGGACCAGTTCCAGCCGGGCAAACCTGAGGATGGTGGTATCTTCGAAACCGGTCAGGAACATGCGCATGAACCGGATGGACTTGAAATCGGATATATCCCCCACGGTCTCCTCGTAATCATATATGGGGATCCTGAACTGGTACCATGTCACATCCGCCCGCTCATCATTCAGATACTTCGCCTTGTGGACCACCTTGTCCACGATGTTGTTCTTCCCCACTTCCATCTCATCCCGGTTCAATCGCACATGGTATATGTAATAGGCTTCCGCTTCACTCAGTGTATTGTCCCGGTTGATATCCTCGATATCGGGGAGCGAGGTTCCCCAGGTGGTATAGGATTCGTCACTGTCCAGGCTGCTCGGGGAGTTCCCCTCCTGATTGTTATAATTCTTGTAACGGCTCAGGATATCCAGCTGCCTGTCGTCATAATCCGTGCCCCTGTAATAATGGTAATCATCGGAGGAAGGGTCGTCAAAGATGGCATTGCGCGCTTCCTCGGAAAGGTAACCTGCCCGGTACATGCTGTCGATCCTGTTCAGGTAGTCATCGGGGTTCCTGCCAAAAAAATCCTGCTCAATTTCCGTAGAAAGTCCGTCCAGTCCCACGTCCTGAAACTTTCTTGCTTCGTCACCCGCACTGAATCCCTGCACGAGCGATTGCACCAGGGGCACCCTTCCCCAGACGGTGGTATCCACCTTCTCCTCATCGCCGGAACCGGGTACGGGCAGTCCGTTCTCGAACATCTTCCGGGAATCCTTCAGCACATCCTCGGACACTTCCCCCAGGTTGAAGTAGAGTTCTCCCCCGCTGTGACCCGGCATTTCCACAAAGGGGTCCATGAGCCAGAATTCAATGAACTCCACATTGGCCTGCTCAAAATCACTGGAGTAGATCTCCCGCATGATCCCTCCCCAGCGATGGGTGGGTTCAAGCAATTTTCCCTCCGGTGAGATCCTTTGAAAATCATAATTGTAAGGGCCCCGCTCCCGGGGATAATAGGCCAGGTTCAGAACAGATATATTGGTGGGGATCCCGTTGGGATTTTCCTTGTTGGGAAAGAGGTCCTGTTCAAACACTTCATATACGTATGCGCTGGAAGCAATATCGGGATTGGCCTTGATGTGCCCGGGTGTGCGCGAATCTTCCCTGACGAATAGCGGATCGATCTGGTACCAGGCGAGCTTTGCCCTTCCGTACCCGTATTCCCGGTTGTTGTTCAGCATGGCCTCAGGGAAGAATCCGCGGGGGGTGCTGGCCAGTTTCCAGGAGGAGAACTGCTTCAGGTCAATGGAGGTCTCACTCCCCTCAAAATCGTCTATGTAGGCATTCCCTTCTTTTTCGATGGCACGGGAGTGACCCGGGACCAGCTGGGCAAACTCACCCACCACCGTCAGTGACGAAGGCGCTTTGGTTTCCAGGAAAGGCAGCTTGTCCACGATATTGGTGATCAGCTGGGATTCGGTGCTGTAGCTTCCGTTCAGTCCCCATATGGTATTGGAAATGGGCTCGTCGCCAATATTCACTTTCTGGGTGAGGGGCCGCTCGGTCAGGTGCATGGCGGTAGCCCCGATGTTGAAATTATCCGAGATGGTATAATCCAGGTGGGTGCCTACCAGGGTTTTTGTCTGGAAATTGAAAAGCGACTGGTTTTCCAGGGAGATCCTGATGGGTGTCCCCGATTCCAGGATCCCCTGGTTGATGATGGTCACCCGTCCCAGCATATAATCCACCGTATAATCCTGTCCCTCTACCAGCTGCCGTCCCCCGGCGCTCACCTTGACCGAACCCTGGGGCACATTCATGGCATTGAGCATGATCTCCGAACTGCTTGAAGAGGAGTACTCACCGGCTATCAGGAATTTATTCTTCTCGGCCACCTGCTGGGCCTTGGTCTTGGTGGAGTCGTACAGTTCCTGGTAGACATATTTCTGTATGGCCAGATCCACATTCTCCCCCGACAGGCTGTCACGCAGGATCCGTGCCAGGTCCGATCCGAAAGGTTCCAGGAGCGGGAAGATCACCCGTCCGTTGGACGGATTGATTGTAATCCCGGTCATGAAGTCAAAAATTCCATCCGGATAGGGATCCCGCTGGGAGTTCATGTTATCCATGTTGAGCAGACTGATCAGGATGGTTTTGTTCAGGTTCCCGTCCGGGATATAGTTGATGGCATTTCCTGTCTTGTCATCCCGGTAGAGCACGTCCAGGGTAAATTCATCCTGACTGATCTGGTAGGCTCCCAGTGCATAGACGTTTTTCATCATCAGGTCCCAGGTGTAACTTCTGGGGGTAAAATTGCTGGGTTTGATCAGTTTCAGCATCAGGGTCTGCGGAGCGCTGACCCCGCTGGATGAGGAAAGCTCCCCCACTTTGTATGTCTGTCCCCTGTATGTGTACTCGTAAGCCACCGCCAGGATCTCATCGGTGTTCAGGGCCGTGTTCAGGGAAATGTAACCCAGTTTATCGTTGAAGGTGAATTCCCTTTCGGAGAGCATTCTTGCGTTCTCGATCTTTTCGAAGTCCGATCCCAGCACCAATCCCGCATCCTCCAGCTCGCCGGTGGCGTTCTTGATATCCCTGATGGAAGCATAGGTGGTGGTCAGCAGCCCGTAGGCATCATTGACCCCGTTGCGCGGATAGTCCCCGGTCTGCCCTGCCACCTGGCTGAAGACATCCGACTTCGGATTTGCTTCGGCCAGATCTGTCACCGCCACAATGTTCCGGGAATGTTCAAAATTGGTGGTCTTGTTGGTCACCCAGACCTCGATCCGGGTGATGGAGACATCGGAGGTGATCACCGGCAGGCGGGACAATGCCCTGTTGTAATTTTCCCGGAAGTAATCACTCAGGAAGAAGTGTTTGTTGGCATCATAATTGTCCACGGTGACCGAGTATTCCTGGAGCTGGGCCCCCCCCTGTACGTTGATGACCGAAGATTCTCCCCGCTGCTGGGAAAACACACTGGTCACCCTCAGTTTCCCGAACTGGAGCTCCGTTTTCAGCCCGAACAGGCTCATGCTGCCGTTGATCAGGGATCCGGGAAGGGGAAGGTTCACGTTCCCCGCCTCGATCTTTTTAATGATCTCATCCTCCTTCCCCGAATACTCCAGCTTGGTCTGGTTCTCGAAATCGAAAGTGGCCTCTGTATTATAGCTGATATCCATGGCCATTTTGTCCCCGATGGAACCTGCCACGTTCATGATGATCTTTTCATCGAAGGTGAATGAGGGGACGCTCCTGAGCCTTTCGCTGATGCTCGGATTATCCTGTTTGGAGAGGTTGAATCCGAAGATCAGTTCCGCACTTCCCGAGGGAACGATATTGATGGTATTGGACCCGAACAACCGGTCAAAGGCCTCTCCTCCCACCTGGAGGGGAGGAATGAACGAGAGCTGCGACTCCATGGATTCCCCGCTTGATTTCAGTCTCCAGTAATCCTGCACCGCCTGCCTGAACTCATATTCCTGGTATGCTTCCTTGTCCATTACCGTGGGAGGCCTGTAGTGCCAGTTACCGATGGTCTCGGAAAAAATGTATTTTCCCGTCAGCGGGTCGTAAATGACCTTTGACTGGATGTT
>DSEO01000083.1 GCA_011056635.1 Bacteroides sp. | reverse complement strand
TCGTATCGGTCCGGGTTTCCGGGGACCGGCGTGTCTCAATCTGTGCAGTTGCAGCGGCAGGACCGGGTATGGAAAAGGTTAGCAAGAGTATGGTTCCCAACGCCCGAATGATTCCCAAAGTCCTCATGGGCCCCAGGGTCAGCATGGCGCACCTCCGCGGTGGAGCAGGCGCTGCTGAAGGATAACCGTATGTATTCCGTTCGTTCGCCATCGGAAACAGGTTATTGTGTGACCACCACTTTTCCGACCCGGGAGCCGATCCGCAGCAGGTAGAGACCGGGACCGTAGCCGGAGAGGTCCGCTTCGGTGATGCCGGATGGGTTGAGCCGGATCCGCTCCAGCAGCATCCCCCCGGATGTGAGGATCTCACAGTAAAGTGCGGCCGCCACCGGGGCGGCGGGCCCGGTCCCCGGCCGGCCGGCGGTCCCCGCCTGAATGGTGGTCCCCGTCTGGCCGGCGGTTCCCGTCTGAATGGTGGTCCCCGCCCGGCCGGTTGTCCGTGCCGTGTTTCCGCTGCTGGCTGAAGACTTCCCGGCGGGGGACCCGGCATCTTCCCGATCCGGGTAGGTGGCGGCCGGCCCAGGGTCGATGCAGATCGGGCCGCGGGTGGGATTGGGCCAGATGGTCAGCCGGTCATCTCTCAATAATGGTTTGGCGGAGACGACCAGGTCAGCGATGTGCCCGGTGGTCCAGTTCTCCCCGAAATGGTTGTCCAGCGCGGGATCGGTCAGGATAAACGCCGTTTCCCCTATGAAACCGGCCGCGGGCCAGCCGCTTTCCGAATACACCAGGTGGTCGGCCACGATGCCGTGCCGGTCCATCAGCCTGACCGATTCCCCGTTCCCGGAGAGCCTTCCCGTGGTCCAGTGGATCACCGGGGAGCCGGTGCTGTCCCACATGGGGTGGAAGGAATTGTTGGTGAGGAACACCCTTCCGCCCGGATGAATGAAAGTCCCCGGTGGAATTGCGGCCGTCACCCCTTTGTCGATGGTCCACCCCGAGAGGTCCACCTCGCTGGCGGACGGATTGAACAGCATGAGATACTGTGAACGGTCCAGGTTGCTCCCGTTGATGTAGAACTGGGAGATCATGACCGGGGGATCCAGTCCTTCATCGGCCAGGATGGTTCGCAGGGGGACGGGGATTCCCATGTCCACCGGTCCGCCTTCGGAGGTCCCCGTCCCGATCGCCGGGGAATGGGCGTGAAGCCCGAAATCAAAATAGGTGGGTGCGGTAAACTGCGGGTTCCCGAAAAGGTTGGCAAAACCCTCGGGCAGCGGGGAGTTGTCCGACAGGCTGTGGGAGATCCGGATAAAGGATCTGCTGTCGGCCATCCAGGGACCTTCCGCCGAATTGGACAGGATGGAGTTCACTACCTGTGCATTCCCGCCGGCGAGACCAACATTCTTCTCGTAGCAGGCCACGGGATACAGGGTGCCGTAGAAGGTGCAGTTACGGATGGCTGCGGTGCTGGAATCCTTCACGGCCACGCCCATGTTGCAGTTAACGAACAGGCTGTTGGTCACCGTGGCCGAGGAACGCTGTCCCAGCGATACCCCCTTGTCGGTCACGTCATACACCACCACGGAATCGATCACCACACCGCGGGCCCCCTCCCCGATGTCCACCGCATCGCTGTTGAATCCGTGAAAGCCCGAGATGATGCAGCTGCGGATCACCCCGGTCCCCGTCCCGTCGTAATCGATGGCATCGTTGTCGGGCATGCCGTTCCCGGTGAAGCGGCAGTTTTCGATGTGCGCGTTGCCGTATTTCACATTGATCAGATCGCCGGTCACTTCCGAATGTAAAGTACTGTTCGTAAGGGTGATGTCGGAATAGCGGCTGACCACCGGGTTGCTGTGTACCTTTTCCATCACCAGGTGGTCCAGCAGCAGGCTGGCGTTGAATGCGGAGATGGCAGCCTTTTCAAGCACCGGGTCCGGACCTTCCCTGGCATCTTCCACCGTGACATGCCGGAGGGAGGAGATCCCCGTGCTATTCCGGAATACCATTCCCCCCCACCGGTCGCCCCCGTCACCGGGATTCAGCCTGAAAACGACCGGTTCGGCGGCGGTCCCCGCAACATCGAGCACGCCGTGAATGAAGATGTTCCCCTCACCGGGCATCCATATTTCCACACCCGGGTCGATCTGCAGGGTCACATGCTCCGGGATGACCACATCCCCCTGCACCAGGTACGGGGAGCAGTCCGCCGAAAGGGTCATGTCCCCGGGAATGACCGGCGGGATCACACAGGCCCCGTTGGGGGTGAATTCCGCCATGAAGAACCGGTCATCCGCCAGGATCACCCTGGCATTCCGGTCGGTGGAATACGGCGCTGCCCGGTCCGGCCGGTAGCAGGAAAGCCCCAGGTCAAAGCTCAGATCCGAGCTGTTGGCGGCGCTTTGGTGGACCTCCACGGCAATGAGGTTGGTCCCCTCGTGCAGCAGGGCGGGATCGACCCGGCAGGCGATGAATATTTCCTCCGTTTCATCGCCCAGGGCGGTTTCTGCCAGGGTATGGGGACCGGTCTCCCCGCAGGGCATGTTCGACCGGACGATCTCCGTCCCGTTCAGGTAAACGATGGCGCCGTCGTCCTTCAGGAGATGGATGAAAAACACTCCGTGCTGCAGCTGTTCGCGGCTTACCGCAAACGATTTTCTGAACCAGGTGGTGATGTGCCTGTCTGAAGTCAGGCCACCGTAACTGACCACGGTTGCCTCGTCATTGTCACCGTACCCCAGTTGTGCCGCTCCCGGGCTCCACGTCCCGTCGTCGTACTCCGGAAGCACCCAGGAGGATCCGGGGTCCGTTCCCGTATCATTGTATTTCCAGGTGGATCCCGGAGAGATGACCCACTCGCGGGGGACTTCGTACCAGCCCTGAAAATCAAAACCGGGATTCGCCCTGGCCCCGATCCGGATCTCGGTGTCCAGCAGGCAGGGACCATGGGAGAACGGTCCCGCCGTTTCCAGTCCGTTCAGCTGGATCCTGCCCCCTTCTGCAGGTCCGCAGGCGAGTACCAGGTGTGCGATCCCCGGGAACCCGTAATTCTGCAGGTCAGCCAGCAGGCAGGAGGGCCGTTCGCGGACGAAGTTCCGCAGGTTGCCAACTTCATTCCGCCAGTATGCTTCCGATGGTATGGCATCGCCGTACGTGGAGGTGGCCCCGTACCATCGCTGGATGTGGCGGGGGATCTCGCTCTCGATGGCCGATTCGTGCCCGTCGATCAGGCTGACCATCCGATCCGGGTTGAAGGTGGTGAACAGCTGGGTGCAGAGCCTTCCGGCGAAGTACTCCCTGTATGCCTGGCTCTTCCACATGTCGTTCAGGACAAGCTGCCGCTGGTTCAGGTACCAGCTGATGAACCGGTCCCCCGCCTGGAAAAACCCGCGGTCCAGGTCCATGAGCACCCACCTCCATTTGCCACCTTCCTTCGGTTTCCAGGCCATCACGTTGTGGTTGATGGAGGTGTTCCTGCAGGCCATCTCCGTGATCACCATATCTGTATAGTTCTCCATGTCAACCACCTCCTTCACCGCCTCAAAGTTGGCGCTTACCGACAGATCTTGGTCCAGCAGTCCCCGCAGGTGGCTGTATTCCAGCAGGTCGCCTGCCTCCGGGTATGCCTGGTTCTCCACCAGGTCGAAGGATCCCGGCGCCATGCCGTAGCTGCTTTCAATATAATCCGCGTCCACCTTCTCCCGGATGTTGTGGATCCCCAGGTACTCCCCGTTCACGTAGACCACCGCCGGCTTGAATCCCATGATATCGATGTCCATGTTAAACAGGGTGGCGTGCTGCGCCAGGACATCCCGGAAAAGCGTATAGCTCCAGTCGCTCCCCGATGCCCGCAGTGCAAAGGACTTGTAGCTGTTCCGCTCCCGCTGCGGGATGACCCTGTAATCCAGGTTGCCCGGTCCGTATGCATTCCTGAAATATACCCCGAGCATCTTCTGCGGCAGCTGCCAGGAGTAGAGTCCGTTGATCTTGACCCCCGCCCGCTGGTTGAATGATGCCCTGTCCAGCCCGTTGTTCTCGAAGAGCTCGATGTTGACCGGGACCTCCCAGTCCGGTTTGAAATCCTGTGTATAGATACCGGTGACCGGGTCCCAGAAGTTGTCCGGGTGGGTGGCCAGGGAGACCACCGGCAGTTTGGCCCCGGCTGCGTTCTCCTGGATGAAGTAGCTGTGGGTGACCACCGGTCCGGGTACCAGTCCCGCCTCAAAGATCCTTGCCCTGAGGATGGTGGTCCCGCTGAAGGTGAGGGGCGAGGTGTACTGTAGCGAGATGTCCGATGGTACACTCCCGTCTCTGGTGTATCGGATCACTCCGCCGAACCCGGAACCGAGCTGTACGGTGACCGGCCCGGAGTAGTGTCCCCCGCTGACTGAAAATTCAGGCACGTGGAAGACGATGTCCGCATACCGCTGCGTGTTGTTGGCACTTCCCGGGGTGGGGTCCGTGAAATAGGCCCACTCCCCGCTCCCGTCCGTCACCCTGCCGCGGGAGACATCGGCCACCTGGTTGGAGAAGGACACCGAATCCAGGAGCTCCAGTCCCGGTGTAAACAGCGCCACCTCCTCGCCGGCGGCGGACAGCTTATATCCGGTATGGAAGCCCGTATTCCTGTCATCGGCCCATATGAGCAGGTATTCTCCCGGTCCGAGGACCGTATCCACCGGGACCTGCCACTTCAGCGGGGAATCGAAATTATCGGTCACGCAATAGCCCCGCAGGTTTACGGCCCCGCTCCCCGCATTATGGAGTTCGATCCAGTCGGCATAATCGTTGAAATCGGGATCGGCCACGGTGAAGGCATTGGAGGCGGAGAATTCGTTGATCACCACCTGGCCTCCGGCGGGAAACCAGAGCAATGCCGTTAAGCAGACCCATGCGGACAGGCACGGGATGCGTGCCTTCCAAAACACGGATGGATTGGATGTGCGGTCAGGTTTCACACGTGCAAGTTAATAATCTATTCTGCCCCGGGTCCTATTTTTTCATTACATTACAGGGTGAAAATCCCAAAATCCACCCCATGAAAACGCAGCGAATTGTATACGCCTTCATGCTCCTTTATGTTGCAACGGCCCTGTTTGCCCAGCCGGGCCATGTCCACACCGGATCGGTCTACACTGTCCGGCCGGAGGACCCGGAAGCCTTTTATTTTACCCCCGGGCAATTCGGGATCCGGGCTGACGGGGTCATGGATGTATCCGACTCGCTCCAGGCGGCCATCAACCGGGTGAAGACCGAAAAGAACTTCGGGATCCTCTTCATCCCGGAAGGAAAATACCGGATCACCCGCACCATCTACATTCCAGCCGCTATCCGGCTGATCGGGTACGGGGGGAACCGTCCCGAATTCATCCTGGGGGAGAACACGCCCGGTTACCAGGAGGAGGTCGGCACGGATAAGGGAAAAGCCAATTACATGTTCTGGTTCACCGGGGGGATTGTCACCCGACGGGATCAGCCCAGGGATGCGGGGGCGGGGACCTTCTACAGCGCCATCTCCAATATCGATTTCAGGATCGAAGCGGGCAATCCCCATGCGGTCGCACTCCGTACCCATTTCGCCCAGCACGGTTTTGTCAGTCACTCTGTGATACACATCGGCAGCGGGAAGGCGGGCATCTTCGATGTGGGGAACGAGATGGAGAATGTGGCATTCATCGGGGGCGATTACGGCATCCTGACCAACCGGACCTCCCCGGGGTGGCCCATGATGGTGGTGGACACCTGGTTCGAGGGACAGCGGAAGGCGGCGGTAAGGAGCCATGAAGGGGGGATGGCCTTCGTCAACATGGGGGTGAAGGGTGTACCCGTGGTTTTTGAGATGGCGGAGCAGAGCGTGGACCGGCTCTTCATGGAGCGGTGCGTGTTCGAGGACATCGGCAGGGCGGCCGTGGTGGCTTCTGCCGCTGAAAACGTGATGCTGCAGATCAACCTGCTCCGGATCGACTGCAAAAATGTCCCCGTGCTGGTGGAGAACCTGGAGAGCGGGGAGAAGGTGGAGACGGATGCAGCCATCTGCCGGGTGGAAGATTTTACATACGGACTGGTGATGGAGGATATGGCGGCGGATTCGGAGTTCCGGACCATCAGCCGCATGGAACCCCTTACCTCCTGGTCACCCGCAACCCAAAGGGTGATCCCGTCGCTTCCGGGTATGGAGGAGTGGGTCAACATCAGGGAGCTGGGGGCGAAGGGTGACGGGGAGACCGATGACACGGAGGTGTTCCGGGATGCGGTGGCCCGTTACAAAACCATTTACGTACCCCAGGGGTGGTACAGGCTGACGGGCACCCTGAAGCTGGAGGCGGGGACCCGGCTCATCGGGCTGCATCCCTTCGGGACCCAGTTCATCCTCCATGAAAGCGAACCGGCGTTCAGCGGATTCGGAGCGCCGGTCCCCCTCGTGGAATCCTCGGAAGGAGGTGACGATATCATCAACGGGATCGGACTGAGCACGGGCGGGTACAACTACCGCGCGGTGGGCTGCAAATGGATGGCCGGGGAGCACTCCCTGATGAACGACATCAAATTTGTGGGCGGTCACGGCACCATGCGGAAACCGGAGCGGGACGACGAGACCGGCAGAAGAGCGCCGCGGGGCGGGTGGTCCCGGGAGATCAGTTCGCCTTCCTCCCCGGTATACGAACGGGGTAAGGACCAGGCCTGGGACAACCAGTACTGGAGTTTGTGGGTGACCAACAACGGGGGTGGCACCTTGAAAGATATATGGACGGCCAGCACCTATGCGGCCTCCGGGCTCTGCGTGAGCCATACCACCACCCCAGGGCGCATCTATGCCATGTCGCTGGAACACCATGTGCGCAACGAAGCCCGCTTCTCCCATGTCTCCCACTGGAAAATGTATGCCTTCCAGTTCGAGGAGGAGGGGACCGAGGGGAAGGATTGCCTGATGATGGATATTGCCCATTGCAGCGACCTGCTGTTCGCCAACCAGTGGATGTACCGGACGATCCGGGTCTCCACCCCCCAGCCCGTGGGAGTGCGGATCTCGAACAGCAGCAACATCCGGTTCCGCAACCTGCACAACTACACCCAGAAGCTCCAGGTTGTGGAGTTCCCGGTGTACGAGATGAACCGGGAGCTTCCTGCCTATTCGTGGGACCTTGCCAGGCTGACGGTTACGGGCGATGAACCGTGGCACCGGCAGTGGGGCGGTGCGCCCGGGGAAGTGCAGGGAATGACCGGCGAACCCTGGAAAGTGCAGCGGCTGGCCACCGGGTTTGTTTTCGGGACCGGGCTGACGGCGGACAGCCGGGGAAATGTCTATTTCTGTGAGCACGACCGCAAAAGGATCTACCGGTGGTCGGCCGAAGACCATTCCCTGAGCCTGCTGGCGGACCATCCCTGGAAACCCTTCACGCTGGCCACCGATACGGAGGACAACCTGCTGGTCATTTTCAGGTACGATCCGCAGCCGGGATATCTGGTGGACGGAGAGCAGGAGACGGTCCCCAGGCTGGCGGACGACAACCCCATGTACAGCGGCTGGGGCAACAGCGGATGGGCCGCCCGGGCTTACGCCATCGATCCGGAAGATCCGGATGCATCCATCACCCCGCTGAAAAGGGTGCCTTCCGGGGAGGTGAAAGCCATCAGAAAGGCCATCTACCCATCAAGCCGGTGGCGGTCCGATTTCGACCAAACGGTGGTCTATGTGCCGGAGTACAGTTTTGTGGCTCCCGACGGGCTCACCGTGATCCCGGAGACCTACGACCTGGGGCGGTCGGCCGCCCTGTCGGAGGCCTTTCCCGGAGAGCCGTTCTATGTCACCCGCGAGATCGACAAGACCACAGTACGGCTGGATGTGGCGGCGGACGGGACGCTGTCGGGTATGCAGGAGATCGTCCCCCGCGGGGAGTACAGCACGGCGGTGGATAACCAGGGGAACCTGTATGTGGCAGACGGACAGATCTTCGTGTATGACAGGGAAACCAGGGAGATCAGGAGGATCTCGCTGGAGGAGCGGCCCATTTCCATGGTGTTCGGTGGAGCGGACCGGAATACGCTGTTCGTGACCACCCGCACCTCGCTGTACGGGATCCGGATCGAATAGGCTGCTCCATTCCTCCCCTGGAATTTAACATATCTTTGTGATAAGATTCAGTGCTGACGGGACTTTCAGAATGAACCAATCCCCCCCGGTGATGTTATAGGGTGGACGGATCGTATACACCCGTTTTCAACTTCACCCAATTATATAGTAATATAAATCCATCCAATTATTATGAAAAAGCTTACCATCATTACAATAACAACGATTCTGACTATTTCCCTGATCCATGCACAGGATGTCACCATTCCAAAGATCGGAGTGGAGGCCCCGGAATTCACAGCCCATTCGACCAACGGGGTGATCAACTTTCCTTCAGATTTCGGCGATAACTGGAAGATCCTTTTCGCACATCCGAAGGATTTCACACCTGTTTGCTCTTCCGAGATCCTTGAGCTGGCACACGAACAGGAGAGCTTTGAGAAAATGGGGGCGAAGATTGTCGTGGTCTCCATAGATCCTCTGGAACAGCACAACCACTGGAAAGCCGCCCTGGAAATGGTTGAATACAAAGACAGGCACACTGTGAAAATCGGATTTCCACTGGTGGCCGACGAGGACCATGCCATTGCCAAACGCTATGGCATGATCCATACGACTGCGGATGTGAGTCAGAACGTGCGGGGAGTGTATTATGTTGACCCGGAGAATATCATCAGGGCCATCTTCTTTTATCCCAACGAGGTGG
>DSEO01000079.1 GCA_011056635.1 Bacteroides sp. | reverse complement strand
TACAACCTGGCCTGTCCGGCCTCTCCCATCCATTACCAGTACAATCCCATCAAGACCGTGAAAACCTCGGTCATGGGTGCCATCAACATGCTCGGCCTGGCGAAAAGGATCAGGGCCCGGGTGCTGCAGGCTTCCACCAGCGAGGTGTACGGCGACCCGACCGTCCATCCCCAGCCGGAATCCTACTGGGGACACGTGAATCCCATCGGTGCCAGGTCGTGCTACGATGAGGGGAAACGCTGCGCCGAAACCCTGTTCAAGGATTACCACCAGCAGAACGGGGTGCGGATCAAGATCGTCAGGATCTTCAACACCTACGGTCCCCGCATGCACCCGAACGACGGAAGGGTGGTCTCCAATTTCATCATGCAGGCGCTGCAGGACAAAGACATCACCATTTATGGGGACGGCTCCCAGACCAGGAGTTTCCAGTATGTGGATGACCTGGTGGAGGGACTCGTGCGCATGATGCAGACCCCGGAAGAGGTCACCGGTCCGGTTAATCTCGGGAACCCCGTGGAATTCACCATCCTGGAGCTGGCGGAAAAGATCCTGCGGATGACCGGCTCCGGGTCAAAAATCGTTTACCTCCCCCTGCCCGAGGACGATCCCGTGCAGCGGCAGCCGGACATTACCCTGGCCAGGGAATTGCTGGGCGACTGGCAGCCGGTGGTGGATCTTGAGCCGGGACTGGAAAAAACGATCGCTTATTTCAACAATCTGCTGAAAACCGGATAAAAGCATGAAAGGAATCATCCTGGCCGGCGGAGCCGGTACCCGTCTACACCCCATTACCCGATCGGTCTCCAAACAGATCCTTCCCGTGTACGACAAACCGATGATCTATTATCCCCTCTCCATATTGATGCTGGCGGGGATCAGGGAGATCCTGGTGATCTCCACACCGGAGGACATCCACCTGTTCAAGACCCTGCTGAAGGACGGTTCCCACCTTGGCCTTTCCGTCAGCTATGCCGTTCAACCGGCGCCGGAGGGACTGGCCCAGGCATTCATCATCGGAGAGGATTTTATCAACGGGGATCCGGTCTGCCTGATCCTGGGCGACAATATCTTTTACGGGCACGGCCTGTCGAAAACCCTCCAGGAGGAGGCCCGGCTGAAGGAAGGGGCCACCATCTTCGGTTATTACGTGAACGACCCGCAGAGATACGGCGTGGTGGAATTTGATGAAACCGGAAAGGTGATCAGCCTGGAGGAGAAGCCCGCCAGGCCCAGGTCCAAATATGCCATCACCGGCCTCTATTTCTACGGCAACGATGTAATTGCCAAAGCCAGGTCCCTGAAGCCATCCGCCCGGGGCGAACTGGAAATCACCGATCTCAACAGGCTCTATCTCCGGGAGCAACGGCTGCAGGTCCGGATCATGGGAAGGGGAATGGCCTGGCTGGATACGGGAACCCATGAAAGTCTCCTGCAGGCGTCCAACTATATCCATACCATAGAAAAGAGACAGGGTCTGAAGATCTCCTGCGTGGAGGAAATCGCTTTCAAGATGGGATATATCTCCAAGGACCAGCTGCTGGCCCTGGCCCGGGAGCTGGAGAAAAGTGCGTACGGGGAATATCTCTTCGGGATCGCAGATGAGCAGATCATTGCATCCAACCTTTCATAACCTATGGAACTCAGGGAAACATGCATCGAGGGACTGATTATCGTGGAACCTGAAGTTCACGGGGACCAGCGGGGGTATTTCATGGAGACCTACCACCGGGCCCGGCTGGAAGCCCGGGGGATCCGCCATCAATTTGTACAGGACAACCAGTCGCGTTCCATATACGGGGTGGTGCGGGGGCTCCATTTCCAGCAGGAGCCGCACGCCCAGGCCAAGTTGATCCGGGTGACCGAGGGAATGATTTATGACGTGGCGGTGGACCTGCGGCCCTCCTCCCCCACTTTCGGGCAATGGTACGGGCTAACGCTCAGTGCCGACAACCACCTCCAGCTGCTGGTCCCCCGCGGTTTCGCACACGGATTCTCGGTACTTTCGCCACACGCCACACTCTTCTACAAATGCGATGCATACTATCATCCGGGATCTGAGTCCGGGATCAGGTTCGATGATCCTGACCTTCAGATAGACTGGAAGATCAGTCCGGATCATGCCATTGTTTCGGGCAAGGACATGAATTTACCCTTTTTCAGGGAAATCTCTTTCAAAACCTGAAATCATGAGCAGGGTTCTGGTGACGGGTGCGGACGGTCAGCTCGGACGGGAGCTGAGAAAGCTTCAGAAGCTTTTCGGACAGGACTATGTATTCACCGATGTGGCGGAACTGGATATCACAGATGCGGATGGCCTGAACAGGTATCTCACGTCCAATCCTGCCTCTTACCTGATCAATTGTGCTGCCTATACGGATGTGGACGGTGCGGAATCGGAACCGGAAAAGGCAGGGATCCTCAACAGGGATGCCGTGGAAAACCTGAAAAATTGCCTGGAGGCATTCCCCGCTCTCCGGCTCATCCACCTGTCCACCGATTATGTGTTTCCGGGCGACCGTCCCCATCCCCTGAAAGAGGACGATCCCACCGGACCCGAAAGCGTGTACGGCCAAACCAAGCTGGAGGGGGAATCCGTGCTGCACGGTCATCCCCGGGCCATGGTAATACGCACCTCCTGGCTGTACAGCGAGTTCGGTAAAAATTTTGTCAAAAGCATGATCGGCCGTATGGACAGGGATGACGACATGATGGTGGTCTATGACCAGGTGGGAACCCCGACCTATGGAGAGGACCTGGCCAATGCCATCATGCAGATCATCTCGGACGTGGAA
The DNA here is from genome assembly GCA_011056635.1 of Bacteroides sp. Classification (GTDB taxonomy): domain Bacteria; phylum Bacteroidota; class Bacteroidia; order Bacteroidales. The sequence goes on along the minus strand of DSEO01000079.1, from coordinate 6,082 downwards.
TCCGGGCAGTCTTCCTTTATACCCGGGGTGTTCCACTATTCCAACGAGGGGGTCTGCAGCTGGTATGACCTGGCCATGGAAGTATGCAGGCTGGCGAAATGCAAAACCAGGATATTTCCCATCGAAACCGCCGATTATCCCCTTCCGGCAAAACGTCCGGCCTATTCGGTGCTCAGTAAATCAAAAATCAAACAAACATACCGGGTGGAGGTCCCCCACTGGCGGGTGAGCCTGGAAAAGTGTATCAATCACCTGTTATAAATGCATGAAATCCTATGGAGAAGCAAGCTATTTTATCACTGGTAACGGAGAAAGCCAACAACTGGCTGAACAGCCCCATCGACGATGAAACCAGGGATGCGATCCGGAAAATGATGGATGAAAATGAGGAGGAACTGATCGAGAGTTTCTACAGGGACCTGGAATTCGGTACCGGAGGACTCCGCGGGATCATGGGTGTGGGTACCAACCGGATGAACATTTACACGGTGGGCATGGCCACCCAGGGCCTGTGCAACTACCTGCGGAAACAGTTCGGCGACAGGGAGCAGATCAGCATGGCCATCGCCCACGACTGCCGCAACAACAGTCCCCTCTTCGCGAAGATCACCGCCCAGATCTGTGTGGCAAACGGAATCAGGGCCTACCTGTTCGAAGCGCTGAGGCCCACTCCCGAACTCAGCTTTGCCATCCGCCGGCTGGGATGCCAGAGCGGGGTGGTGGTGACCGCCTCCCACAATCCGAAGGAATATAACGGGTACAAGGTTTACTGGGAGGACGGCGGACAGATCATCCATCCCCACGACACCAACATCATCCACGAGGTTCAGCGGATCAGATCCATCGGCGAGGTGCAATTCGAAGGCGACCGGGATACGGTCATCACACTGGGTGAGGAGATGGATGCACGCTATATAGAGGAAGTGGCCAGGCTCTCCCTGAACCCGGAGCTGATCCGGGACCATTCGGATCTGAAGATCGTTTATACACCCATCCACGGCACGGGCGTGAAGCTGGTCCCCCGTGCCCTGGAAAGACTGGGTTTCAAAAATATCTTCCACGTCCCCGAGCAGGATATTACGGATGGCAACTTTCCCACCGTGGTCTCTCCCAATCCCGAGGAACCGGCAGCCCTCGAACTGGCGCTCAAAAAGGCCGACGAGGTGGGTGCCGACCTGGTTATGGGGACCGACCCCGATGCCGACCGGGTGGGGATCGCGGTGCGGAACGACCGGGGAGAGATGGTTTTGCTGAACGGGAACCAGACCGCATCGCTGCTCACCTATTACCTGCTTTCCCAGTGGAAGGAAAGGGGAAAGCTCACGGGAAAAGAGTTCGTGGCCAAGACGATCGTCACCACCGGGCTGATGGCTGAAATGGCGGACAGCTACCATGTACCCTGCTATGACGTGCTCACGGGGTTCAAGTATATCGCGGACCTCATCAAAAGGAAGGAAGGAGAGATGACCTTCATCGGCGGCGGTGAGGAAAGCTACGGTTTCATGATCGGTGATTTCGTGAGGGACAAGGATGCGGTGGCAGCCTGCGCCATGATCGCCGAACTGGCTGCCTGGGCCCGCAGCCGGGAAAAGAATATCTATGACGTGCTGCTGGATATCTACCAGGAATTTTCATTCTACCTGGAATCCATTACCAATGTGGTCAGGAAGGGGAAATCGGGTGCGGAAGAGATCCAGCAGATGATGGACCGCTTCAGGAAAGATCCGCCCGCAAGCATGAACGGTTCGGAGGTGACCGTCATCCATGATTACCTGGAGCAGGAAACCCTGGAAAGGGCATCGGGAAAGCGTACAAAGATCGATCTGCCTAAATCCAATGTCCTGCAGTTCCTGCTGAAAGACGGCAGCAAGGTTTCGGTCCGTCCCTCCGGAACGGAACCCAAGATCAAGTTCTATTTCAGTGTCCGTGAAAAGCTGGAAAGCAGGGAAAAATACGGGGCGGTGAAACAGGAACTGGAAGCGCGGATCGAAGGGATGAAAAATGCACTGAAGCTCATCTAAAGTATGGCGGAACTGTTGCTGACCACCGTGAACGGGCAGGTGATCAGGTTGCATACTGAAATGCCTGAACCGGAAGTGGTATTTCAGGGGTCAGCTGACGAGGCACTGATGGGGATCTGCACGGATGAGGATCTTTTATTCGTGGCAAGTCTCGGCAGGATCTATCAGCTCCGGCGGGAAGACTGGAAAATTTTGAAGAAAACAAGACTTTACAGGCCTTCCCCCGATTTTCACCAGATGAATATCTATGACGGGTTGCTCTATGCCACGGCTACCAGGCGGAATCAAATCTGGGTGTACGGCCGTGACCTGAGGCTTTCGAAAAAGGTGAACATCGATCCGCCCGATCCGCACAGGAGGGTCAGGTACAAAAAGAACTACAACCACATCAACGCCATTGTCAGGCACCAGGGGGAGTTCTATATCAACCTGAACTGGCTCGGCACGAAGCAATACGGGGACAGCGGCGTGCTGAAAACAGACCCGGAATTCAGGGAAACCGGCAAATTCAAATATGGATGGGAATCCCATGACTTACAGTTCGCCGGTTCCAGCATGCTGGCCATTTGCTCCACCTCCGGGAAAGATAAAAAGATCCTGCATCCCAACCGGTCAGGACTGATGGTGGACGGACACCTGGTGTGGGAGCACGACCCGGATGCGTCCTTCTGCAAGGGCCTGTGTTACGATGAGAAGCATATCTTCGTCTGCGGGGGGAAAAAAGCGGAACGAACCAGGCGGAAGCAGACATCCGGTATTATTTACGTGCTGGACAGGAACACTTATGAACCGGTCAAAACCATCGAGCATGAAAAGATCAGGGGCCTGAGAGGCGCCATAGTCATTTAAATATCAATGCAATGAAATCGTACAGAAAAGAACTGTGGTTCGAGACAAGCAAAAGACGTGAACTGATCAACATCACTCCCAATGTGGTAAAATGCCTGCAGGACAGCGGGATCCGGGAAGGCATGGCGCTGGTGAATGCCATGCACATCACAGCTTCGGTATTCATCAACGATGACGAAACGGGTCTGCACCAGGATTTCGAAGTGTGGCTGGAAAAGCTGGCCCCGGAAAAACCCTACGACCAGTACCGGCATAACGGATACGAGGACAATGCAGACGCCCATCTGAAAAGAACCGTCATGGGCCGGGAGGTGGTGGTGGCCGTCACCAACGGCAAGCTGGACTTCGGTCCCTGGGAACAGATCTTCTACGGCGAATTTGACGGCAAGCGCCGCAAGCGGGTGCTGGTGAAGATCATCGGGGAGTGAACTGTTTGGCCAGGTTCACCAGGTACAGGTGTTCCGATGCCCTGGTGAATGCCGTATATAGCCACCTGAGGTAATCGATGGAGAGCATCTCTTCGGTGAAATAACCCTGGTCCAGGAAAACCGATTTCCATTGTCCCCCCTGCGACTTGTGGCAGGTCACCGCATAGGCGAACTTCACCTGCAGGGCATTGAAGTAGGGATCCGCTGCGATCTTCTGTGCCACCTGTCTCCGGCTGACTACCTCCGGATAGTCCTCCGCCACGGAAAAATAAAGCGACTTTTGCTGATCCGGCGGAAGCGACGGGGAGTCCAGGTCGATCACATCCAGCAGCACCTTCACCTCCAGGTCAATATCCCCATAATCGGGAAGTGAAACCTGCAGGTCGGCAAACCTGTGGCCATGGACTTCCTCGTTTCCCAGCACCCGTTCCACCCTGACTATATCCCCGTTGGCAATGAAATCGATGCGATTCTCCCCGTCTTTCCAGAAATAATTGTTCTTCACCACCATGAGCAAATCCCCCGGCGATACCTGCTCCTCCCGCCACAGGATCTGTCCCCGTATCCCCGCATTGAACCGGTTGGCCCGCTTGTTGGAACGGGTGACCACGATGGTCTCCTCCAGACCGTACCGGTCATAGCTGTCACTGATCGCGTCCAGCAACTCCGATCCATTGAGCAGGGTGATATCCGGAAAGGCTTCGAAGCTGAATTCCGGGTACTCCTCCCTCCTGCCGGTGATCAGCGTGCGGATGGCAGTCGCGTTGTAAAGAATGCCCGACCCGGCCGACTGCCTGATCACATCGGTCAACTCGATCTCCCTCACCCTGCGGCCGTATTGCCCCAGCCGCTCCCGGCTCAGGGCGGGACTAATCTCCAGTCCCACCGGGGGAAGCTGGGCGGTATCGCCCACCAGGATCATCCTGCAGTGTGATCCCTGGTCCACATATTCCAGCAGATCCCTGACCAGGTCTCCCGTCCCGAAGATGGAATCATGCGAACGGTCCCCGATCATCGATGCTTCATCCACAATGAAATAGGTGTGCTTGTGCAGGTTACGGTCCAGCACAAACTCTCCCAGTCCGTCCTTTCCCGATTTCTGCCTGTAGATCTTCTTGTGGATGGTCCAGGCCGGATTCCCGGTATAGGCGCTCAGCACCTTGGCCGCCCGCCCCGTGGGCGCCAGCAGCACACATTTTTGTTTCATGGCATGCAAAGTCTTCACCAGGCTGTTGACAAGGGTGGTTTTCCCGGTCCCCGCATACCCCTTCAGCAACATAATCTCGGAGAGATCCTCCGAGGCGATGTAGTCTCCCAGCTCCCCCATCATTTCAGCCTGGCTTTCGGTAGGCTGAAACTCAAGGTTTTCAAGCAATTTGGTCACGATGTATTTTCTCAGCATCCCGGTGAATTAATGCCCCTTTTAAAATACATAATTTATTTTTTTTGTTAAATTTGTCCGCAAACTAATATGAAATCTCCCATGAGAAGAGTACTCCAGGTCCTGTTCGCCCTCATTATCATCATTCTCGCCTATCTGATCGTTGAGAGTATCATGGAACCGATCCGTTTCCAGAAAGAGGTGACCCAGCGTGAGAGAGCCACCATTGACCGCCTGATCAACGTAAGAGAAGCCCAGAAGGCGTATAAAGATGTATACAAGCGATATACCGCCAGTTTCGACACCCTCATCAATTTCCTCCAGAACGATTCATTCACCATCACCAAGGCCATCGGGACCATCCCTGAGGAATGGCTGGAGCAGTATGGACTGGAAGAGGCCAGGCAGAGAGCCATCCGGGAGGGGATCATCGTGCGCGAAACCACCAAGATCCCTGTCATGGATTCACTCTTCGGAACGGGGTTCAACGTCGATTCCCTTCGCTACGTACCTTATACCGAAGGGGTTCAATTTGATATGGAGTCCAGCGAAATCACCACTTCCTCCAACCTGAAGGTTCAGGTGGTGGAAGTATCGGTCCATTACGACGACCTGCTGGAGGGACTGGATGAACAGTTGATCGTGAACTACAAGGACGAAAAGTTGAAAATAGCGGGATTTGAGGGAGTAAAATTCGGATCCCTGGAAGAAGGCACACTTACAGGAAACTGGGAATAGTCTCCCGGCCATCCATGCAGGTACATAGTATTATATCGGATACTATCACACCAGAAATCCGGCTGAAAGGGCACCAATCCATCCGATTTGCACCGGATGGATTTTCTGTTTTGGTTTCCAACGCCAGTTACCGTCCATATTTCCTCAACAGCTACCTGTACCCGGATGCTGTTTCCCTGCACCTCCTTCCCCGGGAATGCGAACGGATCCTGTCTGAAATGGATCTGATCTCATTTGAAGGGGAAACGGTTTTCATTGTTGATTCGCAGGCAGTAACCCTGGTCCCCGAAAAATTATTTGAAGAAACCCTGGCCGGAGAAATGCTCCGGCGGGCATGCGCATTCCCCGGCACAGACCGGGTATGCAGCCGTTTGCTGAAGGACCGCCCCCTGGTGCTTGTGTACGCGGTTCCTGAAGAGATCGCTTTGCTCGGAAGCTCCTTTCATGCCGAAGTGAAGATCCTGCATACCCTGGAATGCCTCATATCACTCTCGGACCAGGTCAGGGCCAGCGACCACCAGCGGGGCGTGATCCTGGCGGAGATCCAGCCATACACAATGGATATCCTGGTCATTATGGGAGACGGGATCCGGTTAACGAACCATTACCCGCTGAAAGATCCCTCCGACTTCATCTACCATACCCTGAATACCATGCGGCAGCTG
>DSEO01000330.1 GCA_011056635.1 Bacteroides sp. | reverse complement strand
CGAAGAAATCAGGAGCATCAAAGAGCTTCAGCATACCCTGGTGGCGTTCCTTACAGCCAGGGGAGAGGATTTTTCCCAGATCGCCGGATTTGAGGCAGGCGGAGATGATTACATCACCAAACCCGTCAAGCCCAAGGTGCTGATCAGCAGGGTGAAAGCTTTGCTGAAACGAATGAAGTTCCATACGGACAGCGATGGAGAAGATGCGGATAATAAGATCATTGCGGGTGACCTCACCATTGACAGGGACCGTTACCTGGTCATTAAAAGAGGGAAAGAGATTGCGCTGCCCAAGAAGGAATTCGAACTTCTTTCGCTGCTCATATCCAGGCCTGAGAAGGTATTTACCAGGGAGGATATTTTCGACAGGATCTGGGGGGCAAATGTCGTGGTGGGTGACCGCACCATCGATGTTCATATTCGTAAACTCAGGGAAAAGCTGGGTGATGATTACATCAAGACGGTCAAAGGGATAGGCTACAAATTCGTCCTTCCCTCCTGATCAGATACAGCATCCTGTCACACCTTGGTTGTTTCCATGATAACCGGTGCCTTCTTTTTCTGCTCGATGGTTTCGATCAGGTTTTTCTGGGCTTTTACAAGCTGAACCAGGTGCAACAGCAAATTCTTGCTTTCGGTTAACATCTCAATGTAAGTCATACTGATCTTCACCCCTTTCTTGGCTTTCTTCAGAATTTTAATCCTGCTTTTGATGATTTCATTGATCATCTCCATGATCTCGTCCCGCTGCTGGACCAGTTCATCCAGGTGATCAAAATTCCTGTTTTGCAAAAGATTAACGGCAAGATTGAAGAACTCACTGGTCTTATTGTTAAACTCCTGGAACGAATCAGCCTGGGCTTTATCCAGGGGATGGTTGTTATCCACATGGCGGAAGGCCGGCATCACAATATGCATCAGAGAATTGCTCGTTTCCCTCAGGTAATCGACTGCCTGCACATAATACTGACTGCTCTCGATCTCGGTTTCTTCAAATCTCTTCAGTTTCAATGGGATATCGTCTTTGAGTTCTTTCACGTCCTCCAACAGCCTTCTGGATTCTTTTTTGATCTTCTTCAGTTCTTTGCGTTTTTCCTTGAATAAATTGATATAAGTCAGATAAAGAAGCTTGGATATGCGGAGCACTGATTTTTTGACCTGCTCATCGAAGGATTTGAGGATATCGTAGGATGCTGTCATGATTTCCCTGTCTATTTTTTCCGCTTTTTCGGCCCTTTTTTTATGAAACGCGTGTGTCCGGATCATGATAAAGATGGAGAGGGCCATCAGGGTGAGCACGACTGGAAATTTACCGACAAAGATCAGAGACGCTATAAGGAATGATACAACGAAGGCGGTGAAAGCCGTAAAGAACCATCCACCCACTACCGTGAGTACCCCGGTAATCCGGTAAACCGCACTCTCCCTGCCCCAGGCTCCGTCGGCCAGGGAAGTCCCCATGGCGACCATGAATGTGACGTAGGTCGTCGAGAGGGGAAGTTTGAGGGATGTTCCGAAAGCAATCAGGATACTGGCAACCACCAGGTTTACAGAAGCGCGTACCAGGTCGAAGGCACCTTTTTTTCTTCCGGGATCCTCATCCGGGACTTCCCTGAATCTTGAACCGATGAATCTTGAAAGCCGGGAGGGAGTAATTTTCGAAACCCCGTTGCTGGCTTCCACCGATCTCCTGACTAAGAATCTGGCCAGGGACGATGAGGCAAAACGTTCAGAACCTTCACCCTGGCGACTCAGGTCTATGGTCGTGGCTGTAACCGATTTGGCTTTCCGGGAGAAGCGCAATGTAAGCACCATGACGATTCCTGCGCCTATCAGGAAATAGACCGGTGTGCTGACCGGCTCCTGCAAAGAGCCCATCAGAAAACCTCCCGGATCTGCACTGCCCGAGGCGGTAAAATCCCTGAATGATTCGAAACCTGCAAGCGGAACTCCGATAAAGTTGACCAGGTCGTTGCCTGCGAATGCCATGGCAAGCGCGAAGGTGCCGAGCAATACAGTGATCTTCAATATATTGATCTGTGTAAAAGCAACCAGTAACTGGAAAAGCACAGAAAAGCCCACAAAACTGATCAGCAGGATGGTGGTGGTATGGGCCCTGATGTATTCAAGTGCTTCATCTGTGACCAGCGTGGATCCTTTCGCCCCTTTGATCACCAGGAAATACAGGATGGCTGTGATGGCGAAACCTCCCCATATGCCCGTCCATATCTTGTAGGTCTTTTTAAGATTGAAGGAAAACGCCAGTCTGACCACCCATTGTATGATCATGCCGATGGTGAAGGCAATGACCACCGAAAGGAAAATGCCTGCAATGATAATGAGCGCTCTTTCGGTATTGATGTAATCACCCAGGGAGCCGTTGGCCCCTTGCATGCCTGCAACTTTGAAAACCGAAACGGCCACTGCGGCTCCCAGCAGTTCAAAAACGATGGAGACTGTGGTGGAGGTGGGAAGGCCCACGGTATTGAAAAAATCCAGCAGCAGGATGTCCGTAAACATTACCGCGAGGAAAATGACCATAATGTCTGAGAACGCAAACTGGTCCGGATTGAACACCCCTTTTCGCGCTACCTCCATCATCCCGTTGGAAAATACGGCTCCGATCAGCACACCCAGGGCGGCAACGGCCAGAATGGTCCTGAATGAGGCAGCTTTGGAGCCTATGGCTGAATTGAGAAAATTGACTGCATCATTGCTGACTCCCACAATCAGATCCGAAATGGCCAGCACAAAAAGAACGATTACGATAAGAATATAATAGGTCTCCATCGGTTGGAATTATTTTCCGGGATAAAATTATCTACTAAAGACGGATGGAATATTAATTTCATGTTAAGTTAATGTAAACACAACATTACTTATTGAAATAAGATCAGGAACCTTATATTTGGTCTGAAAAATAATTTTTTCTCTGCAATAAATAGTGACTTACCAGTCTGAACCGGTATTGAAGGCAACAGGCGCACAAATAAGGATCTGCCTGGTACAGCCTGACCTGGTGTGGGAGGATCCCTCGGCCAACCTGGAGCTGCTGAATAACATGCTTGCCGGGATTCCCGGGGAGACTGATCTGATCCTGCTGCCGGAGACATTTTCCACCGGTTTTACCATGCGTGCCGATCTTTTCGCGGAGGAAGCGGAGCAGGGGAAGGCGCACACATGGATGCGGGAAATGGCCCGGAAGCAGAAAGCCATCCTGGCCGGAAGCCTGATCACCCGGGTCAACGGGCTTATCTTCAACAGGCTTTACTGGGTTTCACCCGATGGGGTGGAGGGACATTATGACAAGCGGCATCTCTTCCGTATGGGTCGTGAGGACCGCTTCTTTACTCCGGGAAAATCCCGGAAGATATTCACCTGTGGCGCATTCCGCATCATGCCGCAGATCTGTTACGACATCAGGTTCCCGGTGTTCAGCAGGAACCGGCGAGACTATGACGTCCTTGTGTATGCAGCCAACTGGCCCGCCCCCAGGCACGCTGTATGGGAAACACTTCTCAGGGCACGGGCTATTGAAAACCAGGCCTATGTGCTCGGAGTGAACAGGGTGGGCAAGGATGGAGCGGGGATCGATCACCTGGGGGGGACCTGCGTGGTGGATCACATGGGCAATGTGGTGCGGATCCTTGACAACAGGCCGGGGATACTGAACTATACCATTGACCTGGATGTGATCAGGGATTTCAGAAAGAAATTTACCGCCTGGAAAGATGCGGATCAGTTCACGCTCGACAGTTAGCAGTGGCCGTTGCATTCTTCCCCTTCACCACAGGAAGAACAGCCTCCATCTCCGTGGTGATGGACGTGGCCATGAGCAAGTTCCTCTTCTGTTGCGTCACGGATACCGGTCACCTGACCCCTGAAATGGAGGTCGGTACCTGCCATGGGATGATTGAAATCCATTTTGACCGCTTCACCCTCAACTGCGATCACCTTCCCGTTGAGACGCCTTCCTTCCGCATCCATCATGGGAACCATGTTACCCACCTTCATGAGCTCTTCATCGATTTTACCTTCGATTTCAAACACGGTCTTGGGGACGTGCACAACGGCATTTTCCATCACGGGTCCGTAAGCATCCTCGGAGCCGAGCAGAAACTCAAAAGTGTCACCGCTGGATAATCCGCTCAGGTTCTCTTCAAATTTCGGTAACAGTCCCCCGCTCCCAAACAGGAACGTAAGCGGATTTTCCGCTGTCAGGGTCTCCACAACCTCTCCTTCTCCGGATCCTGCCCGAAGTTCATACACTATTGATACTACGTTGTCTTTCTCAACTTTCATGATCGCATTGGATTTATGAAGTGCAAAGAAAACAATTATTATCATCAGATGAAAACCGATCCCGGAAATCCCTGCGATTATCTGTTAATTATGCCGCATTGGATAACAAAAGCGTTATTTTTATGCTTCTAATCAGGCATGCGATGGTAATACTCATTACGGGCGCCAGCAGGGGGATCGGCGCGGCCCTGGCCGGGAGACTGACCGGATCGGGTCATACGGTGCTTGCTGTTTCCCGGAACCGGAAGGGATTGCAGCGGATTGCAGACGAATGCAACCAGCAAACCGGCAAAAGGCTATGTCACCCCATTCCGTTTGACCTGACCGACCTGACCGACCTGGAAGAGGAATTCAGGTCCACGGTCATGAATCATGCCGCGACGGTGGATGCCCTGGTCAATAATGCAGGTCACATGATCCATAAACCTTTCCGCCAGTTCACCCTCCGGGAGGCGCGAAACCTGTTCGAAACCAATTTTTTTGCTCCCGCCCAGCTCATCCGGATCATCCTGCCCATGATGGCGGATTCCAGCCTGAGGCATGTGGTCAATATTACCAGCATGGGTGGTTTCCAGGGCAGTGCAAAATTCAGCGGACTTTCCTATTACAGTGCATCCAAAGCTGCCCTGGGAAATCTCACCGAGTGTCTGGCCGAGGAGCTCGGGGAGGAAGGGATCAGGGTGAATGCCCTGGCACTGGGTTCGGTACAGACAGAGATGCTGGCTGAAGCATTTCCCGGATACAGGGCTCCGCTGAAGCCCGATCAGATGGCCGGCTTCCTTCAGTGGTTCATCCTGGAAGGTGCCGGTTATTTCAACGGTAAGATCCTGCCGGTTTCAATCTCCACCCCCTGAGTCCAGGTCGATCCCCTTCACCAGGTTCTTCTCGCAGTATTCCCTGGCCGAGATGGATCCGTTAAGCAGCAGGGAGCCGTTCAGGGCAAGCGCACGCATTTCGTCCTCCCCGGGGTATACGAATACCGGTGCGATAAAGCTTACCCTTTCCTTGATGTAATCGGTCAGATCTGTATTATGGGCGATCCCGCCGGTAATCAGGATGGCATGCACCTCACCTCCCAGCACTGCTGCCATGGCACCGATCTCTTTGCTGATCTGGTAAGCCATCGCATCCTGGATGAGTTTTGCCTTTCGGTTTCCTTTTCTGGCCTGTTTTTCCATCTGCTCTGCATCCTTGTGTCCCAGGTATGCATACAGCCCCCCCTTTCCGGCAAGCATGTCCTTCACCTGGTCCAGGGATTCCGCCTCCTCGAAACAGAACCTCGCCAGCGCACCTGTGGGCAGGGTTCCCGACCTTTCGGGCGCGAAGGGTCCGTCCCCGTCCAGGGCATTGTTCACGTCAATGACCCTGCCCATATGGTGGGCCCCCACGGAGATGCCGCTTCCCAGGTGGGCGATGATCAGGTTCAGATCCTCATAATTCACGCCCAGGGATTGGGCATGGGTGCGTGCAATGGATTTCTGGTTCAGCGCATGGAAGATGGAGATCCGGTTGAAGGCGGGGTGACCGCTGAGACGGGCCACATCCTGAAGTTCATCCACCACCACCGGATCGCAGATGTATGCCCTGGCATTGGGGAAATCAACGAGCAGTTCGACTCCGATGAGCCCTCCCAGGTTGCTTGCATGTTCGCCCGAGACCCCTTCCCTGAGGTCGCGGATCATGGCATCATTCACTTCATATACGCCCGACTCGATGGGATGGATCAGTCCACCCCGGCTGATGATCATCCCCACCCTGTCGAAAGGGATGTGATTCTCCCTGACCTCTTTCAGCACCAGTTCTTTACGGAAATCCAGCTGGTCCACGATCTTCTGGAAATTTTCCAGGTCCTCACATTCGTGACGGATGGTCTTCAGGAATATGAACCTGTTGCTGTGGTATACAGCCAATTTTGTGGAGGTTGCGCCCGGATTAACAGCAAGAATATAGTTTGCTTCCATTTTAAGCAGCTTTTTAGTCCGATCCGCGGGCTTATTGCGTGCGGGCGGCCGTGACAGCCGCCAGCAGAATGGAGTCGAATTTGGCCTGTTCGGAGTCGGATCTGGAGGTAAGGACGATGGGTGCCGAGGCACCGACGATCATGGATGCCACTTTGGCCCTTGCAAAAAATACAAGGGTCTTGTAAAGCACATTTCCCACTTCGATATCCGGCATCAGCAGCAGGTCTGTATCCCCGGCCACTTCACTTTTGATCTCTTTATGCTTTGCACTTTCCGAAGATACTGCGTTATCGAAAGCCAGCGGTCCGTCCACAATGCAGTTCCTGATCTGTTCCCGCTGGTTCATCTTTGAGAGCAATGCCGCGTCCAGTGTAGCGCTCATATTGGTCTGAACCTTTTCCACGGCTCCCAGCACGGCCACCTTGGGCCTTGCAATTCCCAGCTGGTTCAGGACCCTGACCGCATTGTTCAGGATGGCGATCTTTTCCGTAAGATTGGGTGCGATGTTCATGGCCACATCGGTTACCGCGATCAGTTTGTGGTAATTCTCCACCTCGAAATAGGCAAAGTGACTCAGGAGCTGTCCCGTACGCAGACCATATTCCTTATTCAGGACGCAACTGAGCATATCCGAGGTGCCCACTTTCCCTTTCATGAGCACATCTGCACTGCCATCATGGACCATTTTTACGGCAAGGGTGACGGCTTCCATGGGACTGGAAGCCCTGATGAATTCATATTTCCCGATATCCAGGTTCAGGATTTCAGCCATGCCGTATGTTTTCTCCCTGTCCCCGACCAGGATCGGCCTGATGATATCCTGTTCGGAGGCACGGATGACCGCATTCAGCGAATGGGCATCTTCGGAGGCTGCAAGCACGAGTTTCCTGGGCTTATGGGCCTTATCCAGCTGATCCCTGAGCTGCGAGAGTTCTGTCAATATCATGCTTGGCCGGTATTTATTGAAGGCACTTTTTGAGGATTTTATAAGTGTCCGTGGCAATCACCAGCTCTTCATTGGTTTTGACCACCATGGCTGTTACTTTGGATTCTGCCCTGGAAATGATCTTATCCTCACCCTTCACACCGTGGTTGGCTACCTCATCGAAGATCAGGCCCAGGTAATCCATGTTCTGGCAGATCATCCGGCGAATATTGAAATCATTCTCTCCGATACCCCCCGTGAAGATCAGGCAGTCAATCCCATTCATGATCGCCGCATAGGCACCGATGAATTTTTTCACCCGGTACGCGTACATGGTGAGAGCAAGGTTAGCCATTTCGTTCCCCTCGTAGTAAGCCAGATCCAGGTCCCGCATGTCCGAAGAGATCTCGGATATCCCGATGATACCGCTGCGTTTGTTGATTAAATTGCTGATCCCTTTCAGGCTCAGGTGTTCCTTATCCGCCAGGAACAGTAACACACCGGGATCAATATCCCCAGAGCGGGTTCCCATGATCAATCCGTCAACGGGAGTGAATCCCATGGAAGTGTCCTGTGATTTGCCGTGCTCAATGGCTGTTACCGAAGCTCCATTGCCCAGGTGGCATGAAACCACCTTCAGTTTTCTGGTGTCCCTGCCCAGTATCTCACTGGCCCGCTTGGCCACGTATTTGTGACTGGTTCCATGGTAACCGTATTTCCTGATCCCGTATTTTTCATAATATTCCCGTGGTATGGCATACATGTATGCGTGGGGAGGCATGGTCTGGTGGAAAGAGGTGTCGAACACAGCCACCTGGGGAATGCCGGGGATCAGGTTCTCCACAGAGAGGATCCCTTTCAGGTTGGCAGGGTTGTGCAGTGGGGCAAGTTCGATGCAAGCTTCCACATCCTTGATCACTTCCTGAGTGATCAGCACGCTTTCCTTGTACTTTTCCCCGCCCTGAACTACCCGGTGTCCGACGGCAGCAATTTCTTCTATCTTTTTGATCACGCCGTGTTCCTTGTGGATGAGGGCATCAATGATCAGGTGGATCCCCACTGTATGGTCCATCACAGGGGTCACATTTGAATAATTTTCCTTGCCCTCCGGCTTATGGTGGATCACCGCATCGGTAAACCCGATGCGCTCCACGATTCCCTTGGCAATGACATTTGCGGTCCGTCCCATGTTAAAAAGCTGGTACTTGATGGAGGAACTTCCGCAATTTAATACGAGTATGATCATGAGTTTCAGTCTCTAATAATGTTTAATCGTTCAGTCCTTTGTCTTCAGACCAGTAGCCTGGTTGGCGGTGATGGCCGCCAGGTTCACAATATCACTTACGGAACATCCGCGCGAAAGGTCATTGATGGGTGCCGCCATTCCCTGAAGCACGGGTCCGATCGCCTCAGCTTTGGCCAGCCGCTGCACAAGCTTGTAGGCAATGTTGCCCGAATTCAGGTCCGGGAATATGAGCACATTGGCATTGCCCTGAATGGGACTGTCCGGAGCCTTGCTTTTGGCGATGGATTCAATCAGCGCTGCATCTGCCTGGAAATCCCCGTCGATGACCAGGCTTGGGTCCATTTTTCTGGCCATCCTGGTGGCGTTGACCACTTTGTCAACCATGGGATGGTCCGCACTTCCCTTGGTGGAAAAGCTCAACATGGCGATGCGGGGTTCGAATCCCAGGATGGAACGGGTTGTTTTGGCGGTGGCCACTGCAATTTGAGCCAGCTGCTTGTCATCCGGATCCGGATG
>DSEO01000081.1 GCA_011056635.1 Bacteroides sp. | reverse complement strand
GTCACAGCTCCCGGTACCTCCACCATGTATGTGGACGATGAAGGTGTCATGCGATGGCATTCCGGCGGAGAAGAGCTGTATCTTTTTGGGGTGAATTACGCTGTCCCTTTTGCACAGGATTGCCGGACGATCAAGATTGGCCTCACCACCATGCGTAATTCGGGCAATGCATTCTGTTATTCCAACAACACCGGCAGCGGACCACCGAGTCCCCCGGAACTGGAGCATCTGGCCGGAAAGAGGATCTCACCGGGTTCAGCACCGGGGTCTTTACATCCGGTTCGTTGGGATATGAAATTGAGTGCATCTGGATGGAATGAACCCGACATAAATACTGCAAAAAAATAAAGTCATATGAAAGCACTGGTGTTAGAGGAATATAATAAACTTGTTTACAGGGATTTTCCGGATCCGGAATGCGGGCCGGATGAGGTGATTGTCCGGGTAAAAGCTGCAGGAGTATGTGGCAGCGATGTGCATGGAATGGATGGAAGCACGGGCAGAAGAATACCCCCGGTCATCATGGGCCATGAAGCATCAGGGATCATCACTGAAACGGGGAAAAATGTGAAGGAATGGAAAAAGGGTGACAGGGTTACGTTTGACTCCACCATTTTTCCGCTGGATGACCGGTACACCCTCAGGGGAATGTATAACCTGAGCGACAACCGCATGGTGCTGGGCGTATCCACGGAGGAATACCGCAGACATGGTGCTTTTGCCGAATATGTCAGCATCCCCGGGCACATCCTGTACAAAATCCCTGGAGAAGTCAGTTTTGTCCAGGCTTCCATGGTCGAACCCGTTGCTGTGGCAGCACATGCAGTCGGACTTACACCACTGTCCTGGAACGACACGGTAGTGGTGGTCGGTTCGGGTATGATCGGATTGTTTCTGATCCAGGTGCTCAGGTCAAAGGGCTGCGGGACGATCATTGCTGTTGATGTGGATCCGGATAGGCTTGCCCTGGCAAAAAATCTCGGAGCTGACGTTGTTATTCAGTCTGGATCAGAAAGTGTCCGTGACAGGGTGTTTGCCATCACGGAGAACAGGGGGGCAGATGCTGTATTTGAGGTGGTTGGTATCAGTGATGCTGTTCAAACTGCCATTGCATGTGCCGGCAAAGGAGTGACCGTCACCCTCGTGGGCAACCTGTCACCCCGGGTGGAAATACCCCTGCAATCTGTGGTCACGCGCCAGCTGAGACTTCAGGGCAGTTGTGCCATTTGCGGAGAATACCCGGCGGTCCTTGATATGATCTCCCGGGGAAGGATCGATGTGAATGCGGTGCTCAGCGCTGAAGCACCCCTTTCAGAAGGTGCGGAATGGTTTAAAAGACTGTACAACAAAGAGCCGGGCCTGATGAAAGTGGTGTTAATACCCTGATAACGTTAATCCCAGATGAAAGATGTCAGCACAATTGAGAACAGCCATCGTTGGATGTGGTAAGGTGACAGACCTGCATGCATCCGCTTTACTGCGTTTGAAAGAATCACGATTTACCGCAGTCTGCTCACGCAGCAGGGTTAAGGCCGAACACTACGCGGCCAAATACGGGGTAAAGGCATATACCGACGTGGGAGAGATGGTTCAAAAAGAGAAAATTGATGTGGTCAATATCTGCACCCCCCATCCGGTTCATAAAGATCCGTCGGTTGCAGCAATGAAAACCGGGGCTCACGTACTGGTCGAAAAACCCATGGCATCCAGCCTGGAGGACTGTGATGTCATGCTGGAAACAGCCCGGATTCATCAAAAGTCTATCGGGGTCATCTGCCAGAGGAGGTGGTACCCTCCGGCTGCCCGCGTGAAACAGGCCATTGAATCCGGGAAGATCGGGAAGCCGGTTTTCGGCACGGTCAACATGCTCGGGTGGAGGGACAGATCCTATTATGATAGTGATCCCTGGAGGGGAAGCTGGGAGGGAGAGGGAGGTGGAGTTCTTGTGAATCAGGCTCCCCACCAGCTCGACCTCCTGCAATGGTATATGGGGGACATCGATGAATTGTACGGACTGTGGTCCAATCTGAACCATCCTTACCTGGAAGTCGATGATACGGCCAACGCCATCCTGAAGTTCAAAAGTGGTGCGGTTGGCAACATCATCGTATCCAATTCGCAGAAACCGGGTATTTATTGCAAGGTACATGTTCACGGGGAGAACGGAGCTTCGGTAGGGGTTCAGACAGACGGTGGGGCCATGTTCATTGCAGGGATGACAAATATTCTTGAACCCCCCGTAAATGATCTGTGGACTGTTCCCGGAGAAGAAAATATGCTGAAGGAATGGGTGAAGGAGGATTCCAGCTTTTTCCTCGGACTGAAAAACCCGATGGAATATTTCCATGAACGGCAGATTGAAGATTTTCTTCAGGCTGTTCTTGAAGGGAGACCCCCGGCCGTAACAGGCGGGGACGGAAGGGTCACCGTAGAAATATTTACGGCCATTTATCGGTCAACACGCGACGGTAAAGTGATCAAGTGGCCGCTGAAACCCGAAGGGGACTGACACGAGTTTTTTTCCTAACTTTAAGGGGTGCTCGAATCACACTTCCTGAAAAAACAAGGCAAATGAAAAAAACGATCCTGATTTCCCTCACAGCCTTGGCACTCATCTTCAGCAGTTCCTGCCACAGGGAAGATTCATTGAGAATCGTGCTGTTGCCCGATACACAGGTTTATTCGGAGTCATATCCCGAAATCTTCAACGCCCAGACTGCATGGATTGCAGACAATGCCGACAGCATCGCGTTTGTCCTCCACCAGGGAGATATTACAAACCACAACACTCCCGTGGAATGGGAAGTGGCTGCAGCTGCGATGCAGCTCATGGATGGAAAGGTGCCCTACGTGTTCTGCATGGGAAATCACGACATTGGAACGGATGGCCGGGCGGATATACGGAACACGGACCTGTTCAATGCATATTTTCCCTATGAAAAGTACCGCAAAGCCAAAGGTTTTGGAGGCGCTTTTGGAGAGAACCGGATGGATAATGTATGGTATACCTTCAAAGCCGGGGGAATCAGGTGGCTGGTGCTCTCACTGGAATTCGGTCCCAGGGACAGGGTGCTGGACTGGGCTTCCGGGGTTATTGAAGCACATCCGTCCCATCGAGTGATCATCAATACCCATGCTTATATGTATTCCGACGATACCCGGATGAGTCCTGACAGGGATCACCACTGGCTTCCGCAGCACTACGGACTTGGAAAGGAGGTTCCGGGTCCTGAAGCGGTCAACGACGGGGAGCAGATGTGGGAGAAACTGGTCAGCCAGCATGCAAACATCCTGATGGTAGTGAGCGGACATGTGCTGAATGACGGGGCGGGGACACTGGTAAGTGAAGGAATTCACGGGAACAAAGTCTACCAGATGCTGGCCAATTACCAGGGCGGGGTGGATGGATCGGTCAACGGAGGGAACGGCTTTTTAAGGATCATTGACGTTTATCCTGAAGCGGGGAGGATCTCCGTCCGGACCTATTCGCCTTTTATTGACGAATTTAAGACAGAGCCAGCGCACCAGTTTGTCTTTGAGGGGGTGGACCTCTGAATCCCGGGATCATAAACATATACGATATGAGATTTTCAGCCAGAAGCAGTGTGAAGGGATTCCTGATCCTTTTGCTATTAACGGTAATTTCCTGCACAGGAGATGATGAAGACTATGTCACCATCCAATTTGACAGCCGCCATGAAGTCTCCGGGATGAAAATTGCGCTGGAGGATATTTCCCCCGGACTGCCTGCGGATTGGGACGGGTATGAATTCGTGGTCCTGGAATTCATGATCAGCACGCCCCAGCGTTTCCAGGTGGGCTTTACCACCGAAGCGGGCTACAATGAGCTGCGGGTAATGAGTTATACCCCATTTGGCTGGAACCGGCTTGCCATCCCGCTAAAGTTTTACCGGGAGCCTCCCGCGGCCCGGAGCGACCTGGCAGCGACCTTCAACCAGCCCAGGTATACCGGGTGGATCAACCTTACCGGGCACAGGACTCCGCTCAGGGGAGTGGACTCCATCGGCATCCGGATGCACGCACCCATCGGGAACCCGGTCATGAAACTGCGGTCTGTCACGCTGGCAGAGGAGGACCCGGGCGACTTGTACCTGGGGGAGATACCGGTGGTGGATGAGTTCGGGCAATATAACCTGGGGGACTGGGAAGGGAAAGTATATTCCATCGAACAGCTCCGGGAGGAGTGGGATGCCGAGGATAGCCTGCCGGTTAACAGGGAGCAGTACGGGTTCTCCAGATTCGGGGGATTCCTGGAGGCCCGGATCGATGAGGGAACCGGATTCTTCAGGACGGAGAAAGTGAATGGCCGCTGGTGGTTTGTGGATCCGGAGGGCTACCTTTTTCTGTCCCACGGAGTGAACTGCGTGGCCCCGGGAGGCGGCGGGAATGTCTACAGGCTGGAGAATCGCCGGAACCTTTACCGGGAGCTGCCTCCGGAAGACCTGAATTCAGGATACGGACGCCGCCGTGTGCCCTCCTATGGAACATGGAACCTGTCCCGCAGGTACGGGGATGCATTCAGGGAGAAGCCGGCAGATCACATCATAACCCGCATGGACCGCTGGGGGCTCAATACCATCGCCAACTGGTCGAGCCGGGAGGTCTACGACATGAACCGGAAAGCATTCACGCTCCAGTTGCGTGGTATTGGCATTGAAGGGGGACTGATGGGACTGGCCGATGTATATGCCCCCGGATTCGGACAGCGAATCGACAGTGCCGTGAAGGCTACCGTGGAGCCTTACCGGGAGAATCCCTGGCTGCTGGGTTATTTCACATTTAATGAACCTTCATTCCTCGGACGGGAGGACAGGCTCTGTGACCTGGTCCTTGCCGGCGAGGACAGACCGGTCAAACATGCCCTGCGGGAGCACCTGGCAGGGGGAGATACGCCGGAGCGAAGAAAAATATTTATCCACCACACATTCAAGATCTTCATTGAGACAGTGGATCAGGCCCTGGAGCGGCACGATCCCAACCACCTCACCCTGGGCATCCGTTTCGGCCAGGAGGCAGGAAATGAAATCCTGGAACTTTGCAAGGATGTGTTCGATGTGTTCAGCTTCAACTGCTATGACCTGTATCCCCGGCAGAAGATGATGGACCGGTTCCTGGAGGTGACGGGCAGACCCCTGTTCATCGGCGAGTACCACTTCGGGACGGTAGACCGCGGCATGGCGCAATCGCTCTGGCAGGTCAACTCCCAGGAGGAGCGTGGAGTGGCCTACCGCTATTATACGGAACAGGCGTATGCGCATCCCGGACTTGTCGGCACGTCGTATTTCCAGTGGTGTGACCAGGACCTTACGGGGCGCGGCAACGACGGGGAAAATTACAACTGCGGGATGGTGGATGTAACCGACCGGCCTTATCCCTACCTGGTGGAAGCGGTCTCAGAGACCGCGAAAAGACTCTTCGAAGTGCATTCCGGCACACTTCCCCCCTTTGACATGGCCCCGGAGAGGGCCCGGGGGCACCATGAGATCCCTGACCTGTGGAATCAATAGGTCACTCTTTAAAAATACCGTAGTACCGCAAAGGCCTCGGGACTTTCCTTATATTTTAATTTGAAATAAATCTAAATAAATTTGCATTATGAGAATATTCTCATTATATTTCGATAATGATCCTGTTTTTAATGAATATAAAGTTTGGATCATGAAAAATAAATACATGGGAAGGAGGTGTTGAAATGGAAAAATTGACCAATTTATTTGATAAGTCGAACTGGCAGGTAGCCAGGGAATACCCGGCTGGTACGATGAAAAAGGTCCTGTACGATGAAAATGGCATAAAGACCATCCTGCTGAGCCTGCCCAAAAATTTTTACATGGCCCCGCACTCTCACATATTCACCGAACAGCATATCATTCTTACAGGTGAATATATCAGTGATGGGAAAGTGTACCCCGAGGGCACCTATCGAAATTTTAAGGCTCATGAAAACCATGGACCATTTGAATCCAGGGATGGGGCAATGGTTCTTGTCATCTGGAGTACAAAACAGTCTGATAATTATACCGGATAATCTTTCAATCATAAAAAATCAGGAATGTCATGGCACTTATTATTAACGATGAATGCATCAACTGTGGTCTTTGTGTGGATGAATGCCCGAATGAAGCGATTTCTGAAGGCGATGATATTTTTGTGATTGATCCTGACCGCTGCACGGAATGTGTAGGTTTTTTCGATGAACCTCAATGCGCTGAGGTTTGTCCCGTGGAAGCATGTGTACTGGATCCCAACCACCAGGAATCAAAAGAAGAACTTATGGAGAAGAAAAAACTGATCCACGGGGAATAAGGCTTTCAGAAATGATCATGGATGAGGATGATTCAAACCGGATCAAGGAAAATGTATACCGTATCAAGTCATCACTTCCCGGTGAGGTCCTGCTGGTAGCTGCAGCCAAAAAAAAAGCTCCGGAAGAAGTGAAGGCAGCGATCGGGGCTGGTATTAAAATAATCGGGCACAATTATGTGCAGGAAGCTGAACGCATGCGGCAGGCCGTTGATGAACCGGTGCAATGGCACATGATCGGACATCTTCAGAGAAATAAAGTAAAAACAGCGGTTCGGCTGTTTGATATGATTGAGACCATTGATTCTGTGAGGCTTGCTGAAGAGGTGAATGACCGTTGTGGTTCAGCGGGTAAAACAATGCCGGTACTCATTGAGATCAATAGCGGAAAAGAATCGAATAAAACCGGTGTATTGCCCGATGATGTTGAGAAGCTCATTCTGCAGATCAACAATTTATCGAATCTGAAAATTCTGGGACTGATGACCATGGGACCTCGCTTTGGGAACCCGGAAAATGCTCGTCCTTACTTCAAAGTTACCAGGTCTATATTTGATCATTTAAAGCGTGCAAAAATACCCAATGTGGAAATGCGCTATCTTTCTATGGGGATGAGTAACAGTTACAGGATTGCCATTGAAGAGGGTGCCAATATCGTGCGGCTGGGAACTGTGTTATTCGGGGAAAGGAACAAATGATCTGATATGGGTTCAGGATCGTATGAAGGAAGCATGGTTATATGAAAAACTGGTTCAAGACAGAGCCCGGTGTAATCTGTGTGCCCATCGCTGTATCCTTAAACCCGGGCCAGAAGGGATATGCAAGGTAAGAGAAAATAAGGACGGGATTTTCTATACGAAAGTATACGGGAAAACCATCTCCCGGCATGTGGATCCGGTTGAAAAAAAACCGTTGTTTCATTTTTATCCAGGTTCAAAAGCCTATTCTATTGCGACCCCGGGATGATGGAGATGATCAATCCTTTTCTGGAAAGCCTTAAAAAAATAAAAGAGCTCGGCATCTGGCTTGAGGTGACCAGCCTGATTATCCCGGGGGTGAATGATGAACCTGGAGAAATCCGGGACATGGTAAATTTTGTGGCTACCGAACTGGGAACAGATGTGCCCTGGCATATCAGCCGGTTTTTCCCCGCGTATAAAATGGAAGATACACCGGCTACACCGAAGGAAACACTGCTGATGGCAAAAGAATTAGGCCTTAGTGCCGGACTGGATTATGTGTATGTAGGCAATGTGCCATCGGAATCGAACATGAATACATATTGTCCCCGGTGCGGAGAATTGTTCATTCAGCGAATGAATTTTGGAGTGATAAGAGACAAAACAGATAACGGACATTGTCCGAATTGTGGAACTAAAATCACCGGTATTGGATTATGACACAACTTAAAACAAATATCGAATGGCTTGATGAATTGTTACCGGAAGGCATATCCATCCCTTCATCAACGCTGATAAGTGGTCCCGGTGGAACCGGAAAGCCACTTGTTGAATTTGCTTTCGTCTCTGCATGGTTAAGGGCAGGAGGTAATTTAATAGGGATCCCGTTACAGTATCCGACTGGCGAACTTGTAAAAACGGCCATGAAGGCACTGTATCAGATGGATCTTGATGATTATCGCGGGAAAGTGGTTTATATTCAATTTGATCCTTTCACCGATGGATGTAAAAAAACAGGGGATGATACTTTAATGGCGAACATGGTAATACCCGATATATGGGATGAGGCAGTCTTAACGGCCGAACACATGCTTGATAAAACTGAGTTGGGAACCATGGTTTTCGGCTCTGCATTCAATCTGCTGCTTTTTTCCAGGACATATAAGCAAAGCATTCTGGATAAATTGAAAGATGTGATTCAAAACGACAAGAGCCGCACTTATTCTTTCGCTGTAAGCACAAGCGCACTTGCAGATGACATCAGGATACTGGAAGACGCAGCGGACAATCTGATGTTTACGAGAATGGAAAAACCCATGAGACTCTTCATGAAAATTGTCAGGATGAAAGAAGTCAGATTTTCAGAGCAGGAAAAAGAAGTACCCATACCGAAAGGGATGCTTGAGGAAATCAATGCAATAGCAGAAGCAACCCGTAAAACAAGAATACCTGAGATACGGAAAATTTAACATTCAAACACAAACTCATAAAAAGGGATTTGATCATGGAAAAATATTTAGTTGCATCTTCAGGAGATTCATTGGACTCAAATGTATCCAAAAGATTCGGTCATTCCGGTTATTTCCTTATTGTAGACCCGGATAATATGGAATTTCAAGCTTTTCCAGGGGTGAGCGATGAAGAATCTCAGCCGGTTGGAGCCTTATTACATATGGGTATCAAAAAAGTCATTGTGGGAAATATTGGCCCGTCCGCATATAATGACATCAAATCCTCCGGAGGGGCAGTATTCCTTTGTCGCAATATGTCCGTACTGGAAGCAGTTAAGAAAGTACAGCGCGGTGATGTCCCGGAAATGAAAGAGCCTACATTAAAAGACAGCATTCACACAGCCAGGAATACCGGCGGTCCTTATGGTGGAAAAGGAGAAGGCCGTGGACAGGGAAGGGGTTTAAGAAATGGAACTGGAGGCGGAAAGGGTTTGGGACAAGGAATGGGCAGAGG
>DSEO01000015.1 GCA_011056635.1 Bacteroides sp. | reverse complement strand
GCGATGTGGGAGAAATCCCTCTCACTCGACGACAACTTTTACATCGTTCAGCGCAACCTGGCCCTGGCCGCCCAGGAACAGGAGGGGGACCTTGGCAGGTCGGCCTCCCTGTATGGCGATGCCTTTGCCAATAACAGGGAGGATCCAAGGCTGATGTACGAATATGACCTGGTCCTCGAACAGGCCGGTGTGCCTCCGCAGGAAAGGTTTGCCAGGGTTTTTGAGGGCAACCGCGGGATTTCCGCGCAGAAAACTGCCACGCTGCTCAGGGAGCTGGAAATTCTTGTGCTCCTCGGGCGTTATGATGAAGCGATCGATATCCTGACCAGCACCACATTCGTAGAAACCGAAGGGGCACGGACACTCAGGGATGTGTATTGCGACGCTTTCATCCTGCGTTCCCTCCGGAATGCCGGTGAAGGTAGCTACGATGAAGCCGTAAGGGATCTCCGGATGGCCCTGGATTACCCGATCGGAAGGTGGGGCAGTGAAAGGAGGGCACAGATGAATTACCTGATGGGTACTTACCTGGAGGGCAGGGGCGAAAGCGCCGCTTCTCGTAACTTTTACGAATCGGCCGCTTCGGAACTGGTTGCGGGGACCGAGTTCCACTATGAGAAAGGACTGGCCTGCCGTAAACTGGGACGAACAGCGGAGGCGAACCGGGAATTTACCGCCCTGCTTGACCTTGCGGAACGGACCGGGGACAGGGATGCGTTCCGGTCGTTCGAAAGAGGTGCAACCGGGAACGCCCGCCTGTCACAGGGCCACTACCTCCGGGGCCTCGCCTATCAGGGCATGGGACGCCGGCCGGAAGCCGGGACCCAGTTTGCACGGGCCGTGGAACTTGATCCGGCGAATGTCTGGGCCGCCTATATGTTGAAAAACTAATTCTTCTTACCCATAAAAAGTAAACCTAATGAACGCATTTAATCTTAAGGTGATGAGACACATACGGTTGTGCCTGTCCCTTGCGATCCTCACAGGGATCACAGGGAGTCTCTGCGCACAGGTTCGCCTGACTGAAACGGAATGGATCCTGCCTAGCTACACAGTGGCTCCTCCCGATAAGAACCCGATGTTTTTCGACGGGAGATCCTACCAGGGTGCTTCAAAGGTCATCTATCCCTACGGGATGAATGACGTGATCGGCACGGAAAAGAGTGACCGGGCGTGGAAAGCCCTGGTGCTTGAAAATGAATACATCAGGCTCTGTGTCACTCCGGAAATCGGGGGGAAACTGTATTATGCGACAGACCTGGGCAACGGGTACAACTTCATTTATAAAAACGACGTGGTGAAACCATCCAATATCGGGATGCTCGGTGCGTGGGTATCAGGAGGAATCGAATGGTGCGTGCTGCACCACCACCGGGCATCCTCTTTTCTGCCGGTCGATTATGAACTGGTGGAAAATGAAGACGGCAGCAAGACCATCTGGATCGGAGAAACCGAACCCCGCCAACGCATGAGGTGGACCATAGGGATCACCGCATTCCCCGGGAAATCCTATTTCGAGGCGATGATCAAGATCCATAACCCCACACCCCTTACACACTCCTTCCTCTACTGGGCAAATGTGGCGGTTCATACGAATAAGGATTACCAGGTGATCTTCCCGCCCAGTGTGCAGGTTGCCACCTATCATGCAAAAAATGATTTCACACACTGGCCTGTTTCGAGAGAAGTTTACAGGGGCCAGGATTTCACAGAAGGGGTCGACGTGAGCTGGTGGGTGAATTCCCCCGGATCCGCATCATTCTTTGCACATGACCTGAAAGAGGATTTCATGGGCGGTTACGATCACGGGAAAGAGACCGGAACGGTGCATATCGGTGACCACCACATCGTGAAAGGGGCCAAGCTCTGGGAGTGGGGTTCGGGTCCGCGGGGACAGGCCACAGAGGCCAGGCTTACTGAAAATGCAGGTCCCTACGTGGAGATCATGACCGGTGCCTATTCGGACAATCAGCCTGATTACAGCTGGATCAAGCCCTATGAGACCAAGATCATCCGGCAATACTGGTACCCGGTAAGGGATATCGGGGGATTTAAGAATGCCAACCTGAACGGTGCTGTCAATTTGGAAGAGCGGGAGGGGAACCGGATCTTCCTGGGCTATCATTCCACACAGGAAATAGACCGGGCGAGGATCGTACTGAAAAACAGAGGCAGGGTGATATTCGAAAAGATCGTGAGGATATCTCCGGAATCGGCTTTCACAGAACTGATCAAATCAGGGGCAGCATTCAAGCTGACCGATCTTTACACGGAAATGACAGATGCGGGTACAGGCGAAATACTGGTATCTTACCAACCTGTAGAAATGGATTACCCGGAAGAACTACCGGAGACGGTAGAACCACCTCCCCCGCCCGGGGATATAGCAAACAACGAAGAACTGTACCTGACAGGCAGGCGCATCGAACAGTTCCATAACCCGAGGATCGATCCGATGGATTACTATGTTGAAGTCCTCCGGCGCGATCCCCTCGATATCCGTACAAATATATCTGTCGGGAACATCCTTCTCAAGAACGGGGATTACCTGAATGCCAGGAAGCATTTCAGCAATGCGATCACCAGGTTGGCGAAGGATTATACGAGGCCGTCGGATTGCGAGGCACTGTACCTGCAGGGGATCACCCTCAGAGCACTGGGACTGTTCGACGAAGCCGTTGACACCCTGCACAGGGCAGCCTGGGATTATGCCTTCCATGCACCTGCCTATCTTGAGCTGGCCCGGATATCGGCCGCAAAAGGCGATTATGCAAAATCCCTTGCTGAGATAAACATATCCCTGTCAACCAATGCCATGAACAACAGCGCGATCTGTTTCAGGGCGGCGATGCAAAGAAAAATGGGTGATTACAGTGAAGCGGAAAAGACCCTGGAAACGATCCTTAAAGAAGATCCCCTGGATTTCAGGGCCGCGAACGAAGCGTACCTTCTTGCCAGGGAGCGGGGAGATAACCAGGAGGCAGGTCGCAGGCTGGACATCCTGGCCGGGAACATGAGGGATTTCGAGCAGAACTATCTTGAGCTGGCGGCAGGGTATCTCAACGACGGACTTCCGGGGGAAGCGGAGGATGTCCTCCTGCGCTTCAAAGGAGAGTACCCCATCGTGAGTTACTACCTGGGATACCTGGCGCATCGGAAAGGGAACAGGGAAGAAGCCGGCAAATATTTCATTGCAGCATCCCGGCTGCCGGAGGATTATTGCTTTCCGTTCCGGCTTGAGACGATCAGGGTCCTGGAAACCGCCCTGGAGTATGATCCGACCGACGGAAAAGCTTACTACTACCTGGGCAATATCCTGTACGACAAGCAACCGGAAAAGGCGATCGGGTGTTGGGAAAAAGCCGTCGAACATGCCCCCGGACTTTCCATCGCGTACCGGAATCTCGGCTGGGGATATTATCGCTGCCTGGAGGACGGGCACAGGGCAATCGCCGCCTATGAAAAGGCAATCGGCCTGAATAAGGAAGAGCCTGTTTATTTCGAGGAATTGGATGCCCTGTATGAAACGAGCAACGCACCCATTGAGAAGCGGCTCCGGTTGTTCGAGGGAAACAATGAAGTGGTGAGCAGACGCGATGATGCATTTGCCCGTCAGATCGCCGTACTCACCCTGGCAGGGAAAGCGGAAAGGGCAGTTGAATACCTTGCCGGAAGGCAGTTCAGCTACCGGGAAGGGAGTTCGAGGGTCAGGGATATCATCATTGATGCATACCTGGTACTCGGAATGCTGCAGCTGGAGGAAAAGGATTATGATAAAGCAGTTGAGACACTGCTGAAGGCACAATTGCCGGAGGAGGAAGCCAGTGGCAGCAGGTCTGGGAACAGGAATATCCAGGTGAATTATTACCTCGGACTGGCCTACGAGGCCGGGGGAAAACAAGCATTGGCAAAAAAGATGTATACCTCCTGCACCGAAATGGAGTCGGCCCGGTCGGGCTATATCAGTTACTACCAGGGCATGGGTAACCTAAAACTTGGAAGGAAGAAGGAAGCCGCTGAAATATTCAGTTCCCTGGTTGCCGAAGGGGAGGAGCAGATCAGGAGGGCTAACTCGTCAGAGGTGGATTTCTTTGCCAAATTCGGGGCGCAGGAAGCCGAAAATGCCAGGCTTTCCGATGCATATGTGCTAAAGGGACTGGGAAATAATGGACTGGGTGATACCGGGCAGGCCTTGGAAAATCTGAAAAAGGCCGTTGAACTTTCGACGGGCAACCTCAATGCGGTGATCGCCTTGAGTGAAGTGACAACGCCCTGAAACAGCCTGCAACGGATTCAATTACGTCATCATAATGGTTTACATGTACCTATGAGGAACATCCGAAATCTTTTCATCACCATCCTTGTGATCGGTACCCTGAATCCTGTGATGGCACAAACGGATACGCTTTTCAAGATCTTCCAGTTCCCTGCGGACCGGATCCCGCGGATCGATGGCAACGCGGATGACTGGGACATGGTACCGGACAGTTATGTTGTCGGGAACGAATACCTGACTGAAACCCTGAAAGGATATACATCCCTGGACACAAGTAATCTGAATATGAAGGTCCGGGTGGGATGGGTGAAAGGAATGAACCACCTCTATTTCCTGTACCAGGCATATGATAATTACTGGAACTTTGCAGGTACCGGGCTGCGCCACGACATATTTGAACTGGTTGTCGACGGTGACAGGTCCGGGGGACCGCTCATCGAGGAGTTCCACCCGAATCCGGAGTTGAAGGACTCCTGGGAGGCATATTTCAATTACCACGGGGTCCATGCACAGAACTATCATATTTACACACCTGCTGAAGGCCAGGACTGGTGCCTGGCCTGGGGCAGCCAGCCATGGATCAAGGAGCTTCCGTATGCCAATGCCGCCTGGTCTCATGATTTTAAGCATGGTGAACCGGGACACCTTACACTGGAATTCTGGATCACCCCATTTGACTATGCCGGAGCGGAAGGCCCGGTCAGGGCGGTCGAATCGGTCCTGGAAGAAGGAAAGAAAATAGGTCTGTGCTGGGCCATCATCGATTACGATGAGCGTAGGAGCGGTTTCTGGAACCTTTCAGATGAACATACCATGTACGGCGACGCATCACACCTGAGGACCTTTCAGCTGATGCCGCCGGAACATTTCCTGGCGAAAAAGATCGAAGCGCAATGGTCGTTTATCGTGGTTGATATGGACCGGAGACTGGTTGCGTTCAGGGATGAATCGACAGGTGACATCACCTCCTGGGAATGGGATTTCGGCGACGGCACCTCTTCAACGGAGCAAAACCCGGTCCACGCTTATGCCGAAGCGGGGAAATACATTGTCGTGCTGAACATCGAAGGCCCGGAAGGAAAATCGAGGCGTGCCAAAGTATGGGATGTGGCTGTAAGATGATCCCGGAAGTTATGTTATTCAATCATTAATCAGGAGTAAAATGAAAAAGACAGTGTTGATACTATGGGTCGTGGCGGGTTTCATACAGTTGAATCATGCCCAGTCACAAACCGGTTATTCAGTGAAGCTATCCGACCATATGGGGATGCCCACCCTGTTTGTCAACGGGGAGCCGGATGCAGGTATGACCTATATGACATACCGTCCAAGGGAAGAATATTTCAGGGATTTCGGTGATGCGGGTGTGCGGTTTGTCTCATTCAAGATCAACCTGCACAGGTCCTGGATCACTCCGGATTCCTTTGATTTCAGCGATTTTGATTCCCTCGTGAATGTCATCATCAGGGCCAACCCGGGTGCACTTATATTTCCGCGAGTTTACCTGTTTGCGCCTGACTGGTGGCTGGAGGACAACCCGGATGAAGTGATGGTATACCATGACGGAGAGAAATTCAAGCCCACGCGCGGGTGGAGGAACGGGACCACGCTCCCGTCCTGGGCATCGGACAAGTGGAGGAAGGACATGGGATATTGCCTGCAGACGTTCATACAACACATAGAGAGTCAATCCTGGGGATCACATATTGTGGGTTATCACCTGGCATCCGGGGGTACCGATGAATGGTATTACTACCCCTATTATAATTGGTTCTTCAATGCCCCGCAGGAAGATTTCGTGGATTACAGTGTACACCAGACACGGGCATTCCGCAGCTGGCTGCGGGAGAAGTACGGCACGGAGTATGCCTTGCGCGCTGCATGGCACAATGACACGGTCACCTTCGATAATGCCGCCATCGTGTCGAAGCGCGACCGGCAGAACAATACGCTGTTCAGTTTCTATGATCCGGGCAGAAGCATGCATGTGGTGGATTGCTGGGACTTTGAAAGTGAGATGATCGCCCAGACCATCGGGTATTTTTGCCGGGTAGTTAAGCAGGAAACCGCGAACGAGGCATTTACCGGTGCCTTTTACGGATACATTATCGGCGCCAACGATAAAGGATACTGCGCAACCAGGAGCCTGCTGAATTGTGAGGATATCGACTTTCTGACGGCACCCTCGGGATACTGGTTCCGCGAACCCGGTGCCGGTTACAGCGCCTACAGGTCGCCCGTCCGGTCGGTTCAGCTGGCAGGGAAACTGTGGTGGGACGAGAATGATTATTATACCTACCTGACACCCGCTTCCAGGTGGGTGGAAGGATGGACGGGTCCCCGCAATCTTGAGACCACCATCAATCAGCAGAAGCGACAGACGGCGGCACAGGTGCATCATGGCGCAGCCGGCTGGTGGTTCGATATGGGAGGCGGCTGGTTCGACTCCCCGGAAGCCATGGAGATGATCGGTAAACTGAACGAAATCGGGTCCAACAGTGTCCGGTTCGACCGGAATTCTGTTGCGGAGGTGGCGGTGGTCGTCGATGAAAAGAGCCTGCTCTACCTGGGGCTCAGCGGAGAGCTGTACAACTCCCTGATCCTCGAGCAGCCGCTTGAATTCGGCAGGATCGGCGCACCGGTCGACTGGATCATGGTCGATGATATCGGAAAGTCCAATCAGTATAAGATGTATGTGATGCTGAACTTGTTCCATGTAACTGATTCGAACCGAAGATTGATCGAAGATTTGCAGAACGGCAACGCTGAATCCATATTATGGGTGTACGCACCGGGCCTAATGACCGACAGGGTGGATATCGCGAATTGTGAAAAGCTTACCGGGATCAAACTGAAAATCATCGAGGACAAGGCCCCCCTGCAGGTCGAACTGAATGAACAGGGAAATACGATGTTCCCCTCATTGTACAGGGGATTCAGATACGGGACACAGACGAAGATCGGTCCCGTACTGGCGGCAGACGATGACTCGGCCCTGACGCTGGGGACCCTTTATGGGTTCGATGAGCCCGGACTGGTATTCAAGGAAATCAACGGCGTGCAGACCTATTATACCGCATCCCCGAAACTTTCACACGAAGTTCTCAGGGCGATCGCCGAAAAATCAGGTGTGCACATCTACAACAACGTGGACGACGGATCCTACGTCAACAAATCATTCATCAGCATTCACACGGTCAGGGGCGGCGAAAGGACCCTGACCTTCCCCAGACCCGTCACCCTCTACGATGTATATAACGATAAGCTGATAGCCGAAAAAACCGGTCAGGTCACCATCGACATGCCCGTACGCACCACCTCGATCTTTTTTATAGGCACCAAAAAGGAGTGGATGAAACAGTGAGTTTTCAGAGAAAAAGATCCAGAATCGGCCACGATGAAATTTCTTAAATTGGCATAATCCCCAACCGCAAATGACAGATCCACCATGCGGCATTCGATTAATATATCCCGGGTGTGAACGTAGATCACCGGATGCATTACGAGAAGCTGAGGCTGGAAGGCTGCATGTTCAGGGACAAGAACATCATCGTTGCCGATCCATACGATCTGTCCGTATAATTCTGCCCTATCTTACATTTGGATGAAACAGATATCATCAACGCTTACTCAGAATGAAGGAAAGGCGTAAACGAATCCGCAGGTCACCGTCATGAAGTGCAGCCAGTTTTTTACATACCCATCGCCCGGTCCCGGTTCATCATCGGAAGTCCCCACCGCACCACCGCCCAGGTAGCGGAGATTCAGAAACGCTCCGACTTCATCTGTAATATTCAGACCCTGGCGCAGGCTTGCATCCAGGATGGCCCCGACAACTTCATTGTCGCTGCCGTTGAGGTAACTGACGGGCGCATAAAATCCATCCGCTTCAATTTCAGTGTATGTCAGGTTATTGATCGTATAACGGGTTCGGAATTTCAGTATCGGAACCGGCCCGATGTTCCTGTTGGAACGGAACAGGGTGCCGTCCGTTGACTCGAATTCGATGGTCGCATTCCGGATTTGCAGTGAAGCCCCCAGGGCAAAGTCGAATTTTTCACTACCAGGTGCCAGTTCCTTCATGTAACTGATGCGATAGAACGGGAAGTTGTATAAGAAATTGACCCCTGTGCCGGCAGGGTAAACCAGGTCGTCAATTACAAGGTCTCTTACCAGAAGCGTTGTCGTTTCAAGTCGAAGGGGCTGGTACAGGAAGGTCAGCGTATGTCTTTCCCTGATTTCCAGCTCCAGGGACAGCCTGCTGACCGGGAACAATACATCCTGTCCGCCTTCATTCACATAATTGATGTAGGTCCCGCTGTTGCTGAACTGAACCTGGTGACTCAGCACTCCCAGAAAACCAAGTTCGGCAATACCTCTGATCTTCAGGTTATTATTTTTTGATGCAATCTCCATGGAAGGATTTTGGGCCAATCCGAAGGCAGATGTGAATACCAGTATGAAAAGTAAGCTCAGATTCTTTGTTTTCATTTTATTTGCTGCATATCAATGTCCGTACACGGTCAGTAACGCTTTCCATCCCCGAATGGTTCGCAATTTATTCGAAAAAAGAATATAAGCTTGCAGAATTGATTATGCTGCGATACCGGGATCTGTTTCAAGTTTTGCGATCTCTTCAATTTCCCTGTCGATTCTTCTGATTTGTGCTGCTAGTCCGTGTTTGGATCGGACATACAGGCTGATCAGGAATACGACTACCACCAGCGCATAAAACGGGATCATCGCTGATGAAAAGAATGGAATG
>DSEO01000009.1 GCA_011056635.1 Bacteroides sp. | reverse complement strand
CCCCCAGATGGTCACCAGCACCGCCATCAGCAACAGCCTTGGTTCAAATCCCGTCTCAAAGGAAATGAACCATGTATAAATCACCGGCATGATGCTCCAGAGCTTATCCACCTGGCTGAAGTTACCTGTGATCGTGCTCACCGTAAAACAGAGAAGCGCTGCGGCAATATACAGGATGAACAACCTTGTGAGTACGACCTTCTGGTGGTCGGTTAACGGTTCGTTGAATTTAAATGCAAGGAAGGGGATAATGATAATACCCAGCAATAGCAAGAGCGCTGTTTTCCACATGAGATCTCGTCGTTAAAGGGTTTTACATACAAATCAATACGGGCTGGCAGGCGGTAAATATACATATTGATTTGAAAAGTGAAAATCTTATTTTCTGTCCGAATCTGGTTTTTCGGAGAAGTTAAACGCATAAATGCTTTTTCATTTTGAAAACAGTTCGTAAATTTGCGAACGATAAAAACCGACATGAAGATAGCGGAAGATGTAATTACGGATGAGCAAAAGAAGGCTGCCCGATACGCCAAGGCAATGGGGCATCCCATCCGGCTGTACGTGCTGGAACTGCTATCCAGCCAGAGCTGCTGTTACAGCGGCGACCTGTCAGAGATCCTGCCCATCGCCAAGTCCACCCTTTCCCAGCATCTGAGGGAGCTGAAAGATGCGGGACTGATCCAGGGAGAGATTGAAGCACCGCGGATCAGGTATTGTATCAACAAAGAGAACTGGGAAGAAGCTCAGCGACTATTCAGGAAAATCCTGAAGTAAAAAAAATTTATCAAAATTGTTCGGCGTTTTGCGAACTACGAAATATAAACATAAAAAAACTGAGATGATGGAAATAAAAGTACTGGGCACAGGATGCCCGAAATGTAAATCGCTCGAAAAGGCTGCGCAGGATGCTGCCGCCGAACTGGGAATGGAAGCATCCATTGTCAAGGAAGATGATATCATGAAGATCATGGGATACGGCATTATGCGCACACCCGGACTGGTGATCAACGAAAAGGTGGTGCTGTCCGGGCGTGTTCCCTCTGTGAATGAGTTGAAACAGATTCTCACACAAAATCAATAATCCTATGAAACGACTGAATCTACTTATTGTCATGATCATGGCGCTGGGCATGAATGTTTCCTGCACAGGTCAGCCTGCAACGAATGATAAAAATCCGGCTGTTTCGGAAGCCGGGGATGTGGAAGTCTACTATTTCCACACTACCCGCAGGTGTGTCACCTGCCAGGCAGTGGAAACGGTGGCGAAAGAAGCCATCGTTGATATGTATGGCGACCGGGTTTCTTTTACCGGTTATAACCTGGAAGAAACGGACGGAGAACAGAAAGCCCGTGAACTGGGCGTATCCGGTCAGACCCTGCTGATCGTCCACGGGGATCAAAAAATCAATATCACCAACGAAGGTTTTATGTATGCCCGCAGTGATCCGGAAAAATTCAAAAAAATCATTTCGGACCATATCACCCCGCTCCTGTAGAAGCGAAAGATGGAAGCGTTCCTGGGCAATCTGGCCGGTAACAGTTCTGTTCCTGTCTTTACTGCCTTTCTGCTGGGACTGATGACTGCCGTCAGTCCCTGTCCCATGGCCACCAACATCACGGCCATCGGGTTTATCAGCAGGGAGGTGGAAAGCAAAAGGAGGGTGTTTATCAACGGATTGGTATACACCGCCGGAAGGGCGCTTTCCTATACACTGCTGGCCTTGATCATATTCTTCGGGGCGGACCAGCTCAGAATTTCCGGCTGGTTCCAGCAGTATGGTGAAAAGATCATCGGTCCGTTGCTGATTGTCATCGGGTTGTTGATGATGGATATCGTGAAGATAAAATTTCCCGGTCTCCCGGGCCTGACCGGCCGTTTTCAGAAGAAAGGATTCGACAGATACCGGGATGTGTTACTGCTGGGGGTTGTTTTTGCGCTTGCTTTCTGCCCTTACAGCGGGGTGCTTTATTTCGGCATGCTGATACCGATGACCATCAGCAGTGCTTCAGGGCTGTATCTGCCGGTGGTATTTGCCCTCGCAACCGGTATACCGGTGATCATATTTGCCTGGCTGCTGGCCTATACCGTATCCGGCGTGGGAAAACTGTACAACAGGATGAAAATATTTGAGATCTGGTTCCGGCGGGTCGTATCTGTGGTATTTATCGGGATCGGCATCTATTATGTGGCGATCATTTATTTCTGAGGCATATGGAATGGAAGAAGGAGATTAAGATACTTTTCTGGATAACCGTGGTTTTCCTGGGGGCATTTTTCCTTCCGGTGGAACATTTACGGTTCCGGGAAGCGGTCATGGCCATGTTCGACCTGACCAGGTGGTATGCCCGGGAACATGTCATTCTGTGCCTGTTACCGGCATTCTTTATTGCAGGTGTCATTGCGGTTTTTGTGAGCCAGGGTGCCGTAATGAAATATTTCGGTGCGAAAGCAAAAAAATGGCTTGCCTATACGGTAGCTTCGGTATCGGGGACCATCCTGGCAGTTTGCAGCTGTACGATCCTGCCGCTTTTCTCCAGTATCCACAAGCGCGGGGCGGGACTGGGACCGGCCATTGCCTTTCTCTATTCAGGTCCTGCCATCAACATCCTGGCCATCATTCTCACCGCCCGGATCCTGGGTTTTGAGATGGGTGTGGCGCGTATCATCGGTGCCGTGGTCTTTGCCGTTGTGATCGGTTCGGTGATGTCGCTGATCTACAGGAAAGAGGAACTTGCCAAACGGGAAGAGCAGATCAACTTCCCCGATATGCCTGAAAAGCGACCCGCATGGCAAACTGCATTCCATTTTTTCATCCTGGTCCTCATCCTGGTATTTGCCAACTGGGGCAAACCGGATGAAGGGGTGACGGAGGGTGCCTGGTACTGGATCTGGGCCAATAAATGGTACATCACATCCGGATTTGCCTTATTGCTCGTGTTTTCGCTGATCTATATCCTGAAACTCAAATGGACCCATGTGGTCCTTGCCACGGTTTTCACCGCCATTGCTGCATTTTTAAGTTCTTCCCCCATGATCCCCATGATCGTGGGCATGGCCGCTCTGTCTGTTATTACCCTCTTAGATAAAAGGGACCCTGAAAACAGGGAGTGGACCCTCTCTTCCTGGGACTTTGCCAAGCAGATCATGCCCCTGCTGGCGATCGGGGTGCTTATTGCTGGTTTTCTCCTCGGATCCACACATGATGACACTGCCATGGCAGGGATCATTCCCAACGAATGGGTGGCCCGGCTGGTGGGAGGCAATTCCATAGGATCCAATTTCTTTGCCTCTATCGTGGGCGCATTCATGTATTTTGCCACCCTCACAGAAGTACCCATATTGCAGGGACTCATTGCCGCAGGAATGGGAAAAGGCCCCGCCCTGACGTTGCTGCTGGCCGGGCCATCCCTGTCACTACCCAACATGCTTGTCATCCGCGGGGTGATCGGAACTCAGAAAACAATTGTGTATGTGGTCCTGGTTGTCATCATGGCCACGGTAACCGGTTTGATATATGGTTCAATCTAACTGAGCAACTGATGATGAAAGCAAGAAGAATGATTCCCCTGTTTATGATCACAATGATAGCTGCTGTCGTGATCGTATTCGTTGCTTTGAAATCCGAAAAACCATTGGACCGGTTCCAGTTGTCCTCCTCTGAAAACATTTCCATATCGGGTGTCTGTCCTTCCTTTTACCTGCTTACCGATGAGGGAGATACCATCAATCCCGTATCAGGATTGAATACGGATAAACCTTACTCCCCCAGGCAAACCTGCGGGAAATGTCATGATTATGAGCTGATTACACAGGGTTTCCATTTTCAACAAGGAAGGGATGAGGATCCGCTGGAAATCCAGACGGAAAGAATGCAATGGGTCTCTTCCCCGGGCAACTACGGGGGACCCTGGTGCTCGCCGGCTCCCCTGTATCGCTATCTGTCGGATAAAAACAATGACCAGGCAGCCCTGGTCGACATGACATCTTTCGATTTTGTTGTCTCCTGCGGGGTGTGCCATCCAGGAGGCGGGTCACTCGAATTTGACCGGGACGGACTTCGTTACGACCGGGTCATGGTGGATCCGTCCAGCGGCTTCTCCCCCGGAGGAGTGAACAATTTGGATGGTGATTATCACAAAGCACGCTGGTCGGAATCGGGGGTGATCGAGGCGGATTGTAACCTCTGCCATCTTCCCTCATACAGCAATACAGAACGGGTGAGCCAGATCAATAAACTCAATTTCAAATGGGCTGCCACCGCAGGTTCCGGATTTGCAACAGTAACCGGATCGATTTTGAACAATGAGGATGTTTCTGTTGCCTATGATCCAGCGCAATTTAATCCGGACGGCACCATTGAACCCCACCTGGTCAGGCAACCCCGCAATGATGCCTGTCTCTGGTGCCATGCAAAACCCGGCTGGAAAAAAAGAGGCGCCAATTTCAGGGACCGCACCGACGTCCACCTGAGTGCCGGTCTGAAATGTGTGGATTGTCACCCCGCCGGCATGTCTGCCGCAAGTGACCTGATCCGGGGCAAGGAAGTACATCAGTTTGGCAAGGGGGATGATCCGGGCGGCCATGTGAGGGATGACCTTGACAACACCATGCGCAGCTGCACCGACTGCCATGATACCGGGTACCTGGGTGCCCCCGTGGCAAAACATGCCTGGCTCCCGCCTGTGCACCTGGACAAAATCGCATGCCAGACCTGTCATATTCCGGAACGAACCGTAAAATCGGCTCATTTTGTGGCCAGTGACGTATTCAATCCCGGAACAAAGATCCCCACCAAGGGAAAACATCTCTGGACTTTTTATGATCCGTACATGAATTACTGGAACCATTACGGGGATCTGGAAATGATGGGGTATGACGACAAACCTACATTTTCCTTAGCCCCCGAACTGGTGAAATACAAGGAGATGATCTATCCGGTAAACAGGGTGCACACCGCATGGCCAGCCATTCAGACCGAAGGGGAGCCGGGACTGATGCAGCCCCGTATGGGTGATATTTATAAAATGTGGACGGACCATTTTCAAAACCCGGAAACCTATCCGGGGTTATCCAGGATCGCGGATGACAACCAGGACGGGGTGATCGAGGTCAATACTCCGGAAGAGATTGAAGCTTTGATCGCATCCGTGACGCAGAAACTGGCAGGTATTAATTATCCGCTTGAAGGCAAACGGATAGTCTGGGTAATGAATGACAGGGCCTATCATTCGGGAAATGATTACACTCAAATTGCGATGGAACCCTGGGAAGCCTCCCCCTATGGAAATGTCCATACTTACAACCATGATATCTTTCCTGCAAACAGTGCCCTGGGTATCAACGGCTGTACGGATTGCCACAGCTACGAGGCGGATTTTTTTATGGCACCGGTTGTACAGTATCCATTTGACGGGGAAGGAAAAACCGTTTCTGTCCCCCAGTTTATTTCACTCGGGATCTCGGCCCCGCAGGCCCATACCGGGATCGTCAGGGAATCCTATCTGAAACCGGTCCTCTACATATTGCTGTTGGGTTTTGTGCTCCTGCTGCTTATCGCAGGTTTCCAACGGTTTTTCAATGAGTTCCTGCCCCGGGTTTGGCTCAACACGGTGAGTATCTTATTGTTCCTCGGGTTTGCATTCATGCTTGCCTGGGTACTTCCGGACGGGCAGCTCAGCCGTTATATGCTGCCTGCAAGATTTCAGCTCGATGCCAATCATTTTGTTATAGGCATCCTGATTCTCCTGATCACAGTTTCTGTCTTTGTAGCAAGGGTCAGGAATTCGCGTGAACACTGCCAATTCCAGGATGTCATAAAGAACAGCATGAACCTGTACGTGCTCATATCCCTGGTCATCACCTGCATCAGCGGCGTGCTGATGCTCGTCATCGGCAACTGGATCTTCTATACGTTGTTTGATATCGGCCTTTTATTGATGATTTCGGGAAGCATTTTAATGCTTTCTGCACTCGTATTTGATGAGAATACACCCGAAGTATCTGAAAATTTATAACAATCATTACTATGAATGCCATGAACAAAAGCACATTAGGATTTGTCGGAGGCGGAAGAGTGACAAAGATCATTCTACAGGCCTTCCAGAACAAGAAGGTGGGCTTCGATTCAATTGTTGTATTCGAACCCAATGGGGACACTGCCGCCGGATTGAAACAACAATTTCCGGGAATTGAACTGGCGGACGCACCGCATAAGGCAGCCGGACAGGGGATTGTGTTCCTTGCCGTCCATCCCCCGGTCATGATGGAAACCCTGGATGCGATCAGGCAAACGGTGACCGGGGATACCACGGTCATCTCCCTGGCGCCGAAAATCACCATGGAGAAAATGGCCGGGATCCTTTCCACCGGAAAGATCGCGCGCATGATCCCCAATGCCACCTCCTACATCAACAAAGGGATGAATCCCATTTCTTTCCATCCTTCATTTCCTGAGAACGATCAAAGAATGATCATGAAGCTTTTGAGGGTCATGGGTAAAACCAGGGTGGTCGCGGAAGAGATGCTGGAGGCATATGCCATTGTTTCTGCCATGCTGCCCACCTATTTCTGGTTCCAGTGGAAAAAGATGGAGGAGATTGCCATGAAAACCGGATTTTCAGAGGCAGAGGCAAAGAAGGTGATCAGGGAAACGTTGAACAGGTCATTGAAACTTTACTACAAGTCGGACCTTTCTCCCGAAGAGGTAATGGATCTGATCCCTGTGAAACCCATCGGCGATCATGAAGAAGAGATTGAAGCGTTCCTGGAATCAAAATTGCTGGGACTCTATGAAAAGATACAACCATAACTGTTTTTTTATGAAGATACTAATCTTATGCACGGGCAACAGCTGCCGCAGCCAGATGGCCCACGGATTTTTGCAGTCCTTTGATTCCCGGCTTACGGTTAGATCAGCAGGTACCGAACCCGCCGGGAAAGTCCATCCGCTGGCTGTGAAAGCCATGCAGGAGGCGGGAATTGATATCAGCGGACACCATCCAACGTCCGTAGATGAGTATATCCATGAAGACTGGGATTATGTGATCACGGTGTGCGATGATGCCAACGAGACCTGTCCCATGTTTCCGGGCAGGGTTGCACACAGGTTGCACACCGGGTTCGTGGATCCTTCCAAAGCCACCGGTACAGAATCGTTCATCTGGAGTGAATTCATAAGGATCCGGGATGCGATCAGGGAAACATTTTACAGATTATACACCGAAAAAATCAAACCGGAATGATGAAAGCTGAAGACCTGAAACTGATCGTGCAGGATAAGTATGCGGAGATCGCCTCCAAAAGTCAATCCGGGAACCGGTCATCCTGCTGTGGAGCCGAAGGGTGCTGTGACGAGACTGATTACAGCATGATCAGTGCCGACTATACCGCACTTGAAGGGTACAATCCGGAGGCAGACCTCGGGCTTGGATGCGGACTGCCCACTCAATTTGCCGGGATAAAAAAGGGCGACCATGTACTGGACCTGGGTTCAGGGGCAGGAAACGATTGCTTCGTGGCCCGGACCCTTGTGGGAGAGGAAGGCAGGGTAACGGGACTGGACTTTACCGATGCAATGCTGGAAAAGGCCGAAAGGAACCTTGAGAAGACCGGTTTCACGAACTTGGCTTTCGTAAAGGGGGATATTGAGAAAATGCCACTCCCCGACAACACGTATGATGTGGTCATCAGCAATTGCGTCCTGAACCTGGTGCCCGACAAGCGAAAAGCCTTCGGTGAGATCTACCGGGTACTGAAACCCGGCGGTCATTTCTGTATTTCCGACGTGGTGCTGGAGGGTGCGCTTCCTGAAAAAATAAGGGAGGCGGCAGAAATGTATGCCGGATGTGTATCGGGTGCACTGCAGAAGCAAGAGTACCTGGCAATCATCAGGGAAGCGGGATTCACCGGAATGGTGATCCACACCGAGCGTAAAACGGATATCCCTGACGACATGCTGGGAACATATCTTTCTCCCGATGAGATCGAAAGCTTCACACAGGGTGATTCAGGCGTATTCAGCATCACCCTCAACGCGGAAAAACCAGGATCATCATCACTGAAATCCGCATGATGCATGAGTGAGCAACGCAAGCGAATAGGTGTATTTGAGAAATACCTCACCCTGTGGGTTGCATTGTGCATCGCAGCCGGGATCGCCATCGGTCATTTTGCCGGTGACAGCATCGGCTTCCTGAGCGAGCTGGAGATCTACCGTGTGAATATACCCGTGGCTGTGCTGATATGGCTGATGATCTACCCCATGATGTTGCAGGTGGATTTTTCCAGCATTAAAAATGTCGGGAAACGGCACAAGGGTTTGATACTGACCCTGACGGTGAACTGGCTGATCAAA
This sequence comes from Bacteroides sp., assembly GCA_011056635.1. Lineage (GTDB taxonomy): Bacteria > Bacteroidota > Bacteroidia > Bacteroidales. The sequence goes on along the minus strand of DSEO01000009.1, from coordinate 704 downwards.
CCGTTCACCATGGCCTTTTTTGCATGGGTCTTTTTTACCAAAATTTATGCTGCCTATATTTCACCGGAACAGGCAGGCGAGTATATCGCGGGGGCTATCCTGCTCGGCGCGGCCCCGTGCACAGCCATGGTATTTGTATGGAGTTACCTGACCGATGGCGATCCCAACTACACCCTGGTGCAAGTTTCCGTCAACGACCTGATCATCCTGGTGGCATTTGTCCCCATCGTCGGTTTGCTGCTGGGGATTACCGATGTAAAGATTCCATATGACACATTGTTTGCGAGCGTGGTTGTGTTCGTGGTCGTCCCGTTGCTCGCAGGGTACATCACCAACAGGTCCCTGATCAGAAGGAAAGGAGAGGAATGGTTTAAGAACGAATTCCTGCCAAAATTCAAACCTGTCTCGATCCTGGCACTGCTGACCACACTCGTCCTGTTGTTTGCCTTCCAGGGTTCCACCATCATCGAAAATCCGCTTATTATTCTCCTTGTGGCTGTTCCCCTGGTGATTCAGACTTACTTTATATTTTTTATTGCATGGTTTGGAGGCAGGTTCCTGAAATTGCCGTACCCCGTCTGCGCACCTGCAGCCATGATCGGTGCCAGCAACTTTTTTGAACTGGCCGTAGCGGTGGCCATCGCCCTGTTCGGACTGCAATCACCGGCTGCCCTGGTCACCGTGGTGGGTGTCCTGGTCGAGGT
>DSEO01000010.1 GCA_011056635.1 Bacteroides sp. | reverse complement strand
GATCTGGATCCTGCGCAACTACCTGTCCGACATGAATTCGACGGAAGCGATGGAGTTCCTCAGGGACCGGATAAGCAGAACAGCCTCCAACGAAGAGTTCCTGATCTCTATGAACAGCGGATAACCTGCACCTCCTTTACCGTATACCTCATCCGCATTCCCTTCAAACTGTAATCAATAATTACCGGAGGAATCTCCGATGAGCTGCCTACAATTATTTTCGCAGAAAAGAATTTCAGCAGCGGTTGGAGATGCTACAGGGACCAGCCCTGCGCGGAACCGGGAATGAGCCGCCTGACGGGCCGGGCCGTCTAACGGACGCAGCAGCCTGCCTCTGAAAAGCATTGCATTGCCGGACTCCTGCAAGGTGATGTGTTATTCAGCATAGCCCGCTATTTGTAATTAATTTATATTACGTGATCCATATAACAATTGAGCCGAATTTGCTAATTTTGAGTCTCTTTTTATATTATAGTTAAATGGTTGTAATTTAAATGTTTAAGAAAAAATAGTATGGCGAAAAAGAAGAATTATATCACATGCGATGGCAATTATGCTGCTGCCCATGTAGCTTACATGTTCAGTGAGGTCGCTGCCATCTATCCCATTACCCCCTCGTCAAATATGGCTGAACATGTGGATGAATGGTCAGCACACGGGAGAAAAAATATTTTCGGAGAGACCGTCACGGTCACAGAGATGCAGTCCGAGGGAGGGGCCTCGGGGGCGGTGCACGGATCCCTCCAGAGCGGGGCGCTCACTTCCACTTTTACTGCTTCGCAGGGACTGCTGCTGATGATCCCGAACATGTTCAAGATCTCCAGTGAAAGGTTGCCGGGCGTATTCCACGTTTCGGCCAGGAGTGTAGCCACACAGGCACTTTCCATATTCGGCGACCACAGTGATGTGATGGGCACCCGCAATACAGGATTTGCCATGCTGGCTACCGGAGGAGTCCAGGAGATCCTGGATCTGGCAGGGGTGGCACACCTGGCAGCCATTAAAACCAGATTGCCTTTTCTGCATTTCTTTGACGGATTCCGTACATCCCACGAGATCCAGAAGGCGGAAGCGCCTGACCAGGATGCGCTGGCGAAGCTGGTGGACAGGGATGCGCTTAAAGCCTTCCGTGACAATGCCCTTAACCCGGAACATCCCGTTACCCGGGGTACTGCGCAAAATCCGGATATCTTTTTCCAGGCAAGGGAAGCCATCAACCGTTTTTATGAGGTAGTTCCCGACGCAGTGGAGGAATACATGCAGGAGGTCGGTAAGCTCACCGGTCGCGAATATCATCCCTTTACCTATTATGGAGCCGAGGATGCGGAAAATATTGTGATCGCCATGGGTTCGGTGACCGAGACCATCAAGGAGGTGGTCGATTACCTGATGGAAAAAGGAGAAAAAGTGGGACTGATCACCGTGCACCTCTACCGGCCGTTTTCCGAAAAGTATTTCCGGAAAGTGCTGCCTGGAACGGTGAAGCGGATTGCGGTACTTGACCGTACCAAGGAACCGGGAGCCAACGGCGAACCACTCTATCTGGATGTAAAGGATCTTTTCTACGGGAAACCGGACGCCCCGGTCATCGTGGGAGGACGTTACGGATTGTCTTCCAAGAATACCACACCGGCCATGATGCTTTCGGTTTTCGAAAACCTGAAGCTGAATGAGCCCAAAAACGGATTCACCGTGGGGATTGTGGATGATGTGACCTTCACCTCACTGCCAGTCCTGCCGGAAATATCCATGGGTAAAAAGGGTACTTTTGAAGGAGTGTTCTGGGGACTCGGTTCTGATGGTACGGTGGGCGCTAACAAGAATTCCATCATGATCATCGGGGAAACGACCGATAAATACTGCCAGGCATATTTCTCCTACGATTCGAAGAAATCCGGGGGGATCACCACCTCGCACCTGAGGTTCGGGGATCATCCCATCAGGTCTCCCTACCTGGTCGTTACGCCCGATTTCGTGGCATGTCATGTTACCGCATACCTGGACAAGTATGACATGCTGAAGGGCCTGAAGGACGGAGGTACATTCCTGCTGAATTCCATCTGGGATGAGGAAGAGACCGTCCAGCATCTGCCGGACCATATGAAAAAGTACATGGCCGGGCACAAGATCAACTTTTACATCATCAATGCCACCAAGCTGGCGCAGGAGATCGGACTGGGGACCAGGACAAACACCATCATGCAGTCTGCATTCTTCAAGATCGCCAATATCATCCCCTACGATGAGGCTGTCAAGGAGATGAAGAAGTTTATCGTGAAAAGTTTCGGCAGGAAAGGGGAAGAAGTGGTCAACATGAACTATGCCGCTGTGGAAAAAGGCGGGAATGTGACCAGGGTGGATGTGCCGGATGATTGGGCCAGTATCGAAGTGAAGGAAGAAACGGACGAACGTGATCTGCCGGAATTCATCAAGAAGGTGGCGGAACCCATCAATCACCTGCGGGGAGATGACCTTCCGGTGAGTGCATTCTTGGGACGTGAGGATGGCACATTTCCATCCGGAACCACCCGCTATGAAAAGCGGGGAATCGCGGTGAATGTTCCCGAATGGATCCCCGAAAACTGCATCCAGTGCAATCAATGTGCCTATGTGTGTCCCCACGCTGTAATCCGGCCATTCCTGCTGGATGAGAAAGAGATGGAAAAATTACCCGAGGGAACGGAGACGCTGGATGCCGTCGGGAAAGATTTCAAGGGATTGAAGTACAGAATACAGGTTTCTGTGCTCGACTGCACCGGGTGCTATAACTGTGTGGATGTTTGTCCTTCCAAGGAAAAATCCCTGGTGATGAAACCGCTTGAAACGCAGCAGGAGGAAATCCCGCGCTGGGATTACCTGGCCGATCATGTCACCTACAAGGATTACCTGGTTGACAAGAAAAAGACTGTGAAGAACAGCCAGTTCGCACAACCGCTTTTCGAGTTCCACGGGGCATGTGCCGGTTGCGGGGAGACTCCCTACATTAAGCTGGTCACCCAGCTTTACGGGGACCAAATGATCGTGGCCAATGCCACGGGCTGCTCTTCTATTTACGGCGGATCGGCACCTTCCACCCCTTACAGTGCCAATGCAAACGGACATGGTGTTGCCTGGGCCAACTCCCTTTTCGAGGACAATGCGGAGTTTGGATACGGACTGGCCACAGGGGTGAACAAAAACCGGGAGCATATCCGCAACATCATGATCGCCGCACGGGATGACGTCAAGTCGGAAACCCGTGAAGCATTTGACCAGTGGATCGAATCCATGCACAACCTGGACGCTTCAAAGGAAGCTTCCGCCAACCTGCTGGAAGTGCTCGGCAAAGAGTCCCACCCGGTGGCAGATGAGATCAAATCACTCAAACAGTACCTGGTGAAGAAATCTGTCTGGATCTTCGGCGGGGATGGCTGGGCCTACGACATCGGCTTTGGCGGACTGGACCATGTGATTGCCACGGGTGAGGATGTGAACATCCTGGTGCTGGATACGGAGGTGTACTCCAATACCGGGGGACAGGCATCCAAATCAACGCCTGCAGGTGCTGTGGCTAAATTTGCCGCTTCAGGCAAAAAGATCCGCAAAAAGGACCTGGGAATGATGGCCATGACCTACGGATATGTTTACGTGGCACAGGTGGCCATGGGAGCCAACCAGTCACAATTCCTGAAAGCCGTCAGAGAAGCCGAAGCCTATCCCGGTCCATCGCTGATCATCGCCTATGCACCCTGTATCAACCACGGGATACGTGCCGGGATGGAGATGACCCAGAGCCATGAAAAATTCGCAGTGGAATGCGGTTACTGGCACCTGTACAGGTACAATCCACAGCTGGAAGAGGAAGGGAAAAATCCCCTTACCATTGATTCCAAGGAACCCCAGTGGGATCAGTTCCAGTCGTTCCTTGGTTCGGAAGTGCGTTATACCTCCCTGAAGAAATCCTTCCCGGAGGAGGCTGCGAAGTTATTCAAAGCTGCGCAGGTTAATGCGAAGTGGCGTTATGACAGCTATATACGCATGGCCAGCCTGGATTTCTCGCCCACTTCATAGCAGTAGCGCATCTGATCACTGTAAAAAAAGGCATTGGGAAGGATCTTGGCCATTGATTACGGGACAAAGCGGACAGGGATCGCTGTGACAGATCCCCTGAAGATCATCGCTTCTCCCCTGGAAACGGTCCTTACCCACAACCTGATGCATTTTCTCGAATCCTACATGCGTAAAGAGGAGGTGGAATTGCTGGTGGTGGGAGAACCCAGGCAGATGGATGGTTCGGGTTCAGAAACGCTACCCCGGGCCAGGTTTTTTGCACAGGCATTCAGGAAGCGGTTCAAGGGGGTCCCGGTCAAATGGGTGGATGAACGGTTTACCTCCAGGATGGCCATGGATGCCATGTTAGAAGGGGGAATGAAGCAACTGGAACGGAGGAACAGGGGGAATGTGGACAAGATCAGTGCTGCGATTATCTTACAGACCTATTTGGAGACCCTAAACAAACCTTCGAATTAAATGTTATTAAGATTAAATAAGCGTTAGTACAAAATGGTATTACCTGTGTATGTATACGGGATGTCGGTGCTCCGGAGAGAAGGGGCCGAGATCCCCGGGAACAGTGAGGAACTGCAACAGCTGATCCTTGATATGCATGAGACCATGCGGGCAAGCGACGGGGTCGGACTTGCGGCCCCCCAGATCGGGAAATCCATGCGCCTGTTCGTGGTGGATGCTTCTCCCATGAGTGAGAACGGAAAGGACCCTGAACTGAAGGAATTCAAAAAGGCATTCATCAATCCCGTCATCCTGGATCGTTCCGGCGACGTGGAGTCCTATGAAGAGGGTTGCCTGAGCATCCCCGGTGTCAGGGAAGATGTGCCCAGGCAGGCAAAGGTGCGCGTGGAATACTACGACGAGGACTGGAACCTGAAGGAAGAGGAATACGAGGGGATCCGGGCCAGGATCATCCAGCATGAATACGACCACCTGGAAGGGATCCTCTTCATCGACAAGATCAATCCCATCCGCAGGAAACTGATCAGTTCCGGCCTGAAAAAAATCAGCCGTGGCAAGGTGGATATTGACTATCAGATCGTCTATCCCAGGAAGAAATAGAGGGTGTCTTAAAAGGTTGGTCTGGGAGTAGTCAGGCATACCCCCTCGTCGCTGAAAACCCTTGCTGCGCAAGTGTTTGTAGGCTTCCTCAGGGGTATACCTGACTCTTGAGACTACCCCGGCATCACCGCGGCCATCATACAGATCAAACCTTCGGCTTGACCAGTTCTTCCGATTTCAGGATCAGGTCAATGTACTGGGCCCGTTTGTAGACGAAGGGATCGTTGGTGGCTTTCTTGCTCAGCTTTCCCCGGAATGACTCGATGGAATCATACCCTTTTTTGTCCATCCAGGCCTCCATTTCCTTCAGCATGGTCCCGATATGCTTGAGCCCGTTGTGGTAGAAAGTGCTGACACACTGTACGGCGGTGGCCCCGGCCAGGATCGTCTTGACCATATCGATACCTTCGTAGATCCCGTTGCTGGCCGCCACATTGGCCTTGATCTCATCATGCAGCAATCCGGCATACCTGATGGCAAGCCGGTGATCGGAACGTGTGCTCAGGTTCCAGGGAGAAACATGCTTCTCCTTGTCTACATCAATATCGGGCTCGAACAACCTGTTAAACAGAACGAATGCATCCGCTCCGGCCCTGTCAAATTCCTTGATCACTTTCAGGATATTGGTATAGAATGCACTCAGTTTGACACTCACCGGGATCTTCACTTCGGATTTCACCGCTTTCAGCACCTCGATCTGCTGGTTCACGATATCCTGCCCGGGTTTGTCAAAATCACGCGGTATTGCAAAGAAGTTCAGTTCCAGTCCGTCCACTCCGGTTTCTTCGATCAGTTTGGCATATTCCACCCACGATTCCATATAAACAGCATTGATGCTGCCTATAACGGGGACCGAAAGGGCTTTCCTGACTTCCCTCAGGTTATACAGGTACTCCTTGGGGCCACCGTGTTCAATCTTGGGAAAAAGATTGATCATCTCTGCATGACGGTCATCATAAGCCTCCATGTGGCTGCTCATTTCATAATCTTCCAGCTGGATCTGCTCTTCGAAAAGGGAGCGGTAGACCACGGCAGCGATGCCTGCTTCTTCAGCCTGTTTCAATTTATCCATATGGGTTACCATGTTGCTGGCACCGAGTATCAGGGGATTCTTCAGTGAGAGCCCCATGTGATGTGTGGTAAGTTTTGACATTTGCTTTCTGATTTGAGTTTTATTTTTTCTGTGTATAAAACTAACAGAACCGGACAAAAGTTCAAAGTAAGTGGGAAAGAATAACAGATAATCCTGCTGTGAAACCATAAATTGAATAACAAGGATACATCAATTTATGATTGAGCTGAAAAGGGTACCGGTTCTGAGGACCCTGGTCCCTTTCACAGCGGGGTCATTGCTCGGGATCCATGCTGTCGTGGCGACAGAGATCCTGACTGTGTGGATCATCAATTTGACCTGCTGGATCTGTCTGGCGTTGGTATTCAGGATGATGAAGAGGAACCCGGTTCTCTTTTCCGGAGTATTTTGCCTGACTGCATTCCTGTGTTTCATGGCGACAGGTTATGGAACAGGCTTGCTGGTCAGGCCCCGCGATCCGGGATTGCCGTTGGATCAGAAAGTGCTGGTCAGGGGAAGTGTCCTGGAGGAGGCAAGCCCGGCGAACCGTTCATGGGTGACGAGCATGCATTTGAGGTTGGTGGCTGCCGGGGACAGTGTCATTGTGACAAATACCGTCGTGCGACTGTACCTGGAAATGCCGTCCGATTCTGTGCTTCCCGCCCCGGGAGAGAGTTGGCAGTTTTTCGGGTATCTTCACGCCATCAAAAACAGCGGAAATCCGGGATCGCCGGATTATGAAAAAATCCTGCGAAGGAGGAACTGCTGGTACAGGTTTTATGCGGATGATCTGCCCGCGGTGAATTGTGCCGGGAGGAAGGGGGAAGACCGGAAGCTGAGCAATGCGGATATCCGGCAGGCAATCGCTGATCGCTGGGAAGGTGAACCGGAGGAGCTTTCCCTCCTGAAGGCGGTTTGCCTGGGTGACCGGTCGGACCTGACTCCTGCCATGGAACATGATTTTTCCCGTGCGGGCGGAATGCATATTCTGGCTGTATCGGGACTGCACGTGGGATTGATCTGGTGGGTGCTCTGTCACGCCCTGTCATTCCTGGTCAGGATCACGGGAAGGGAGATGTTCCGAACCCTGCTCATTCTCGTGATCCTCTGGACCTATGCCTGGGTCACCGGATTCTCCTCCTCTGTCTGCAGGGCTGTCACCATGTTCTCGCTGCTTTCCTCAGGCCGGTTGCTGGACCAGCGGAGCAGCACCCTTAACGGGATCCTTGTCTCGGCATTCCTGCTCCTCGTGCTGGATCCATCCAGGATCCTGGATGTGGGATTCCAGTTATCCTACGTGGCCGTCCTGGGGATTATCACGATTCAGCCGTGCTTCCGCATGCTGTTCCGCGTGCGCCACCGATTGCTGAGATGGATCCTGGATGCCACGGGGGTCAGTATCGCCGCCCAGCTGGCTACCGGTCCGCTGGTGGCCTATTATTTCCACCAGCTTCCGGTCTATGGTATCCTGACCAACCTGGTGGCCGTCCCCCTTCTCAGTTGCATCATTACAGTCTTCGTAATTTCCAGCCCTTTCTTAGCAACCGGCTGCTGCACCTGGCTGTTCAACGGGTTGCTTACCAATCTTGGCGCACTGCTGAACCATACCATGGCGTTCATTGGGTCTTTTCCGGGATCTGTGATCCCCGGCCTTCAACCCGGAAGGATGGATGTCTGGTTCATGCTTATATTTTTCCTGCTGGCTGTATTCATCCTGCATGACCGCAGAAATCTGTTCCGTTACCTGTTACTGGCACACCTGGTTGTCATCACGGGCAGGACCGCCCTGGACAGATACCAGACCATCCACTCGGCTGAATTCGTGGCAGCGCATTTTTACGGGGGAAGCCTGCTCATATTCAGGGAAGGATACCAAGTGGATTATTATATGTGGAGCGGCAACCCGGTGGTGTCGGACCGGATGCGGGCGTACATGGACAATGCCTGGGGGAATCGCTGCTACCGGCATGCTGCTGTATCAATCGAGGATTTTTCCATAGGGAACGGCTTGATCACAGCCTGTCACCCCCTCTGCAGGGGAGCCTGGCAGGTTGGCAACGACAGGGTGCGGGGACTCGTGCTATCGGGGGTGTTCGATCCGGTGAAGCAGCAGGTTTTGTCGGAGGGAGACTGGGATTTCATCTTGCTTTCCGGCGAGCCCCGTTTCATTTCCACCATCAACAAAGGTTTTTTTTCCCGCTGTGACCTGGTCGTGGATGGATCCGGCCGGCCGTGGTATCCGGAAAAGCTGAACCTTCCCCCGGGCACAGTGTATCTGACGGGACAGCAAGGGGCTTACGTGAAAAGATGGTAAAAAAAGAAAAAACCATGCGTACAATTGGACAATTATCCGTTATTTTGCCATGGAAATTCTCATTCTGGTATGCGTATTGTTATCGCCGGGGCGGGTGAAGTTGGAACGCATCTGGCAAAGATGCTGAATAGCGAGGAGCATGATCTGGTGGTTATTGACAACGATCCCGATCGGCTCAAGGCTGTGGGCAGTACGATGGATGTGCTGACCATAGAAGGGAATGCCAATTCCATTACACACCTGAAGGAATCCAAGATCAACAAGGCCGATCTTTTCATCGGAGTCACCTATTCCGAGGATGTGAACATCAATTCGGCCATCCTCAGCAAGCGGCTCGGAGCAAAAAAAACCATTGCCAGGATAGACAACCAGGAGTACATGCTGCCGGCCAACAAAGAGATCTTTGACAGTCTGGGCGTGGATTACATGATCTATCCGGAAAAGATCGCTGCCAGGGAGATCGTGGGACTCCTCTCCGAGACAGGGAGTACGGAGGTCGTGGAGTTCTCAGGCGGTAGGCTCCACATGTACGTGATCAGGCTGGATCAGGATGCCCCCATCATCAATAAATCACTCCGGGAACTTGCCCCGGCGAACAATGGCTTTGAATACCGGGCAGTGGCCATCACCAGGCACGGGCGTACCCTGGTACCCAAGGGGGATGACCGCTTTGAGGTGGATGATATGGTCTATGTGATCAGCAGCAAGACAGGGTTGAAAG
>DSEO01000011.1 GCA_011056635.1 Bacteroides sp. | reverse complement strand
TCAACATCAGCGGGAGATGCACCGATGTGGAGGCGGTGGGACCGAAAGGCAAAAGCTACACCATCTGGGTGGCCTCCGCTTCCTCTGGGGTCTGGAAAAGTGTGAACGAAGGAGTGACCTTCGAGCCTGTATTTGAACACAAGGGGACCTCCACCATCGGCGACCTGGCCGTTTGTCCCGCCGATCCCGACGTGGTCTGGGTGGGTACGGGTGAAGCCAACATCTTCAGGTCTTCCAATGCGGGATGCGGGGTTTGGAAGACCACCGACGGCGGCAAGACCTGGACCCACATGGGACTGGAAGAGACCTTCACGGTTTCCAGGATCCTGATCCACCCGGAAGACCCCGATATCGTATATGTGGCCTCTCCGGGACATGAATGGACCCGGAACAAAGAACGGGGATTGTTCAAAACCACAGACGGTGGAAACCACTGGGAAAAGATCCTTTACAAAGGGCCGGAAAGCGGTGTGAACGACATGGTCATGGATCCGCGTGATCCGGATGTGCTCTACGCCTCCACCTGGCAGCGGACACGGCTGAAATGGAACGATCCGCGCACTTATGAACATCATAAAAACAACGGTATCTGGAAAACCGTGGACGGTGGGAAGAGCTGGAAACAACTCACGCGGGGATTGCCGCCTTCGCAATACATGGGCCGAACGGGCATTGACATTGCACGTTCCGACCCGGCTGTGGTCTATGCTTTCGTGGATGATTACGAAATTGCGTACAAGGCCGAAGAAGGAGAACTGGATTCCTACGGCCGTCCCAAACAGGATGTGATCAAGGGGGCCACCCTGTACCGATCGGACGATGCAGGTGAATCCTGGCGGCAGGTGAGCGGACTGACAGAGGAGAGCAAGAAATACATGTCGGGGCATTCGGGGACCTATGGCTGGGTATTCGGACAGATGCGGGTGGATCCCAGCGATGCGGACAGGGTCTATACCCTTGGGCTCTATATCAATGTATCTACCGACGGGGGAGCCACCTTCGGGCCCATCGGGAAAAGCATCCATGTGGACCAGCACGGAATGTGGATCGATCCGGACAACTCCGGCTATATCCTGGCGGCGCATGACGGAGGGATCAGCGTTTCCTACGACAGGGGAGCGAACTGGCGCAGTTTTATCCCGGAGCTTCCCCTGGCGCAGTTCTACAACGTTGAATATGATATGAGCGAACCTTTCCGGGTCTTCGGTTCCGTCCAGGACCATCACAGTTTCTATACCGAAGTGGACCTCTCCCGGGGAAGGGATAAGATCCGGCCCACGGAATGGGAGTATACCCTGGGTGCGGAAGGAAGCACCCATCAGATTGATCCCAGGGATAACAGCACCATTTTCGCATCCCTGTTCTACGGGAAACTGGCCAGGGCCACCGTGGAGGAATACCCGGATGACAGGGAGTGGCTGCTTCCGGAGAATTTTCCGGAAGAACCGGAGGCCAGGGGACAGTGGATGGCCCCCACCCTACTTTCTTCACACAATCCCGATATTGTATATCATGGTCTTCAGTATGTACTGAAATCCACCGACGGAGGGGGGACCTGGAAGAAGATCAGTCCCGACCTCACCTTCAATGATCCTGAAAAAATAGGGGATATCAGCTACCAGACCATCAGCGCCCTGGATGAATCCATCTTCAATTCGGACCTGCTTTATGCGGGGACCGACGACGGCCGCCTCTGGCGTACGAAGAACGGGGGCGAACGCTGGGAGGAGATCTGGAAGGATCCCATGCCGGTGCGGTGGATCTCCCGCATCGTGGCCTCGCAGCATGACTTCGGGACGGTTTATGTAACACAGACCGGCCGGAGGGACGACGATGCGCAGGTCTATGTGTGGCGGTCCCAAGATTTCGGGAACTCCTGGGAGGACATTGCATCCAATGTCCCGACAGGACCGGTCAATGTGATCCGGGAGGACCCGGGGGCGGACAGCATCCTGTACCTGGGCACCGATGTGGGAGTGTATGTTTCCACCGACAGGGGACAAGAGTGGCAGGTGCTCGGCGATCTGCCGTGCACCTACGTGCATGACCTGGCCATCCATCCCCGCGACAACATGCTCATTGTCGCCACCCACGGACGCGGCATGTTCGTCCTGGATGCCGACCCGGTCAACTGCGAAAACAAAAAAGAAGATTCCGGGCAGACCAAAAACGGCGACTTTCTTTAGCGATATATGTTCCAAACATTCAAAGCGATGAAGTACAAATTGACAAATCCCGTTAGATTGGCCATCCTGGTTCTTGCCTCAGGATGTTGCCTTTATTCCTGTAAATGTAATGAAGAACCACTGATCACTTCCTTCGTTTTCAATGAACTCTCTCCCCCTGCAACAGGGGAAATCAGCCATGAGGACGGGACCATCCTGGTGGAGGTCCCTGCACTGACCGATGTAACGAATTTATCTCCCACCATTGATGTGGGCAACCCAAATTGCCATACCCTCTCTCCTCTATCCGGTATACCCCGGGATTTCAGCAGTCCCGTCATCTATGAAGTAACCAATGAGGTCGAGGATACCAGGCAATATGAAGTCTCCGTGACATTTGATAACCCGGTTGCATCGCTGGGCATAACCTGGGAGTCAAAAGCACCGTTGCCGGCCCTGGTGGGATGGATGCCGGCCGTGGAGCTTGACGGTAAGATCTATGTGATCGGAGGAGGACTGAATGCAACAGATGTGACCGATAAAATGTATGTATATGACCCAGCTACAGATACATGGGATGATACCAGGGCAAGTCTCCCCAAAGGCCGATTTGCACACGCAGCTGAAGCAGTGAACGGAAAGCTCTATGTGATGGGGGGAGTTACTGGTGCGATTTCAAATGCACTGGATGATATCCAGGTATATGATCCTCTGACAGATACATGGCAATCAGCAGGCAGCATGCCCATCAGAAGGGCCGCCTTCGGATCCTGTGTGATCGATGATCAGATCTACCTGGTCGGAGGCGAACTAGAAGAACCCACAACAAACGTATTAGATGATGTTTCTGTGTACGATCCTGCAACCGGGAACTGGACCACCCTGGCCCCTCTTCCGACCGCCCGCTGCTATCTCACCGCGGAGGCCGTCAATGGGAAAATATATGCTGCCGGCGGTACCACGGAGAGTCCCTGGCAGGGATCAGATATCCATGAAATATATGATCCCGCATCTGATACCTGGATTGAAGCGGCCCCCATGACAAAGGGCCTTTGGGCGCTGGGATCCTGTGTGATCGATGATAACATTATTTTCGGAGGCGGCACTCCCGTACCCATGACCGCGGGCTCGTCAGAAATCCAGATATATTCGGTTACCCAGGAAAAATGGTACAAGGGCACCAATCTGGAATTCCCCCGGCTTGCCTCACCCATATGCGAACTGGAGGGAAGAATTTATGTCATCGGCGGTGCGGTCTCAGCCGCTCCATGGGCTACCAATACTAATGATCTGACGGTAGGATTGCCCGATTTTTGATGCACTGCAAATTGATTATCAGGAAGCCAGGTCTTATCTTTGGGACCTAATCTTCCTTGCATGGTCACTGTATATCACAATCCGCGCTGCAAAAAGAGCCGGGCCGGGCTTCAGCATGTTATTGACAAAAACATGGAGCACAGGGTGAGGGAATACCTCAGGCAACCGCTCACTGCAATAGAACTGGACAAACTGGTCATGAAGCTCAATATAAAACCCTTCGAGCTGGTCCGCACGCAAGAAGCGTATTACAGGAAAGAACTGAAAAAATTGAAGCTTAACGACGATGAATGGATCAAGATCCTGGTCGAAAACCCGAAGCTGATCCGGCGGCCCATCGTGGAAGGCAGGTACAGAGCTGTAATCGGGGATCCGGTGGAAAACATTGATTCGCTTTGATCCGTTGACATCAGGCGCTTTTTTTCCAGATGAACCTGAGCTGACCTCTGATCACCAGACACGCATTTTCAGGCAACCTTTTTGGTCCGATTCCGTATGAATTGGAAAAGCGCAAGGCCATGAGAATGAAATACATGCTTTTGCTGTTGATGGTCCCTTTGCTGCTTCCTTCCTGTGAAAAGGACGAAGGAGGCTTCACCCAGATCAAGGGCATTGAAAATTTGATCTACCAGGCCATCAAGATCTACAGGACAGATAACAGCATGTCCGATCCGTTCGTGCTTCAGTTCATCATTGTCAAAGAGGCCCAGATCTATTCTTACAAAATGGCCAATGATGTGGAACCCCTGGGTACACAGGGCCTCGGGGAACACTGGAATGCCATCCATGAAAAGATCGGGGGCACCAATGACAGGGGACTGGTGCTGCGGACCACTTCCACTAACGAAGATGATATTCTCACCGAAATACTGAAATTGCCGGATGCCGAAGAAATCCTGCTCTCCGATGTCACCCAGTGCGGCGTGGGTGTGGAAACCGATACGGCCGGATATAATTATGTCACCGTGATGATGCTGAAGGTGGCGTCCTGAAGCCTGTTTTCTTTTCAACAACATCCGGGATTTTTCGTTTTGTGCTTCCCGATTCTGTATATTTAAATCAAAACTCAACGACCATGAAAACCAGGATCGAGAAGGATACCATGGGTGAGGTGAAAGTACCCGCCGACAAGTACTGGGGCGCACAAACCCAGCGTTCAAAAGATAATTTCCGGATCGGCGAAGGGAGGATGCCTGTTGAGATTATCCGGGCATTCGGTTATTTGAAAAAAGCCGCCGCAGCTGCCAACCTGGAGCTGGGAGTGCTTCCTAAGGAAAAGGCCGATTTGATCATGCAGGTCTGCGATGAGATCATCGAGGGGAAGCTGGATGACCAGTTCCCGCTGGTGGTCTGGCAGACCGGCTCGGGGACCCAGTCCAACATGAACGTGAACGAGGTGGTGGCCAACCGGGCCCATGTGCTCCTCGGGAACAAGCTGGGCGAGGGGACCCGCCTGATCCATCCCAATGACGATGTGAACAAATCCCAATCCTCCAACGATACCTTCCCCACAGCCATGCATATCGCAGCATACCGGGTGCTTACCGGGGTAACCATCCCGGGTGTGAAGGACCTGCGTGACACGCTCAATGAAAAATCCCTGGATTTTATGGATGTGGTGAAGATCGGACGGACCCACCTGATGGATGCCACCCCGCTTACACTCGGACAGGAATTCAGCGGGTATGTGTCACAGCTGGATCACGGGCTGAAAGCCCTGGTGAACAGCCTGGATCACATGGCCGAACTTGCCCTGGGGGGGACTGCCGTGGGGACCGGGATCAATACTCCGGGGGGATATGACAGCCTGGTGGCGGAATACATCGCAAAATTTACCGGGCTCCCCTTTGTCACGGGATCCAATAAATTCGAGGGACTGGCCGCACATGACGCCATCGTGGAAACCCATGGTGCACTGAAAACCCTGGCGGTGAGCCTGATGAAAATCGGGAATGACATCAGAATGCTGGCGTCGGGGCCACGGTCCGGCATCGGCGAGATCGTGATCCCTGCCAATGAACCCGGATCATCCATCATGCCCGGCAAGGTAAATCCCACGCAGGCAGAAGCACTTACCATGGTATGTGCCCAGGTGCTGGGAAATGACGTGGCGATCAATGTGGGCGGCAGCAACGGTCATTTTGAGCTGAATGTGTTCAAGCCCATGATGATCCGCAATTTTCTTGAATCAGCACGACTGATCGGGGATGCATGCCGTTCCTTCAATGAGCACTGTGCCGCCGGAATCGAGCCCAATCCCGATAGGATCCGCCAGCATCTGAACAACTCGCTGATGCTGGTCACAGCCCTGAATCCCCATATCGGATATGAAAAAGCGGCCGAGATCGCCAAGAAGGCACACGGGGAAGGGACCACCCTGAAGGAGGCGGCCCTGAGCCTGGGCTATCTGACAGAAGCGGAATTTGACCAGTGGGTGGATCCATCGAAGATGACCGGACTGCTCTGAACCAGCCTGCTCTGAACCGGCCTGAATCAATCCCTTCGGATAAATATAAAATCCCCCCCTTCATCACCCACATTCTGGATGGTGCCGTACTGGGGTATGTTAGGGCTGTTGTTGATGACCGCCTCCCGCATGCTTGAGAACAGCTGCTCGGATGAGAGATATTTGCGGTTATTTTCTTCCAGGCGTTTGATCAGGTATTGAATAAACACGCTCTTATCGGGCACCTCGTTCAGTGTCCCGCTGGTCATCGCTTTCCTGCTGACCAGTTTGTAGAGTTTCTCGACCGACAGGATGTTGTTGAAGGCAGCCCTGGTTTTGAAGATCCCCCCGCTGAAGCAGGCATCGGCAATGAGCAGCGTATGCTTGGTCTTCAGCACGTTCAAATAATTGGTCAGGTCCGTGTTGGGAAGCCAGTTCACCGGATTATCCCGGCTGGCATCACTGGGAAGCCAGTAACCGGTCTTCATCTCCTCGTCCCAGATACCATGTCCTGCATAATAGATCAGCAGGTTATCCTCCGGTGTAACCTGGGTCCGCATCTGGTGCAGCGTGCCGATGATTACAGACTTGGATGGATTTTTCAGGAACTGAATATTTTCACTGTCAAAGGTATAATTCGTACTGATCAGGTTCATGAATTTGGTGGCATCCTTTACGGGTTCATCCAAATCACTGATGACCGGGTCATTGTAATTTTCAACCGCAATGATCAATGCATAGAATTTTGCACTGGAAATATCGTACACCACTTCCACATTGCTCTCTATCTTTTTTCCCGTAACAGAAACAGCCTCCACTTTCAGGTTGTTGCTGCCCAGCTGCAGGTCCATGGGTTCATCGATCAGCATCTGTCTGATGGTGGGCACCGGCGGAATGATATTCCTGACAAATTGCCCGTTCCTGAACAGGTTGATGAAACGTATGTTTTCATCCGAATTAACCGTGGCCTGCAACCGGTAAGTACTCTCGGATGTGACCACGCTGCTGGAAGAAGGTGATATCCAAGTGAATCCGCTCATCACCCGGTCTCGCAGATCAACTGGTGTTTGCTGCCTCATGGGTATTTCCAGGGGCTGGGACCTTCCTTCGGCGGTGGATCTTTGCTTCCTGAGGTTCAGTTCCACCACCCCGCTGGACCGTTCCGTTACCTGGGCCCCTGTCCGGACACAGAGGCAGGCCAGGATCAGCAGGGAAAACAGGTAAAATTTTCTTTTCATGTCCTTCATCTTAAAGTACGACTCCGATTCCGAATACAAAATCCGCATAATAACCCGGATATTCCATCCCGACAGTGACTGTCAGCCTGTTAAAAAACACATTGGTGATTCCTGCCTCCAGATCGAACCGGTTAAAATAATCACCGATCCCGGCCCCAAGATACCCGTGCATGCGGTACTTACCTGCAGAGAAAAAGTGTTTGGTCATTCCCGCTGTGACAGAGCCGGAAAGAAGTTCAAGTGCCTGATCGTAGCGTCCAATCCGCACACTGCCGTATAAACCCCAGTTCCCCAACGTACCCGCGGTAAACCCGATCAAGTTGTAAGTACTGGCCCGGTAGGAAAGCAGGAACCTGTTGTTATATGGATCCGGTTCCCCGGATTCTTTTGTTTCATCGGGCTTTTCCACTTTAAATCCCTGATCGGATTCCTCCACCTGTCTTTTGACAGATTCTTCGTGCATTTTCTTTGGCCGGACCTCGATAGGGGTCACCGGAGCCGTCATGTCCTCCATCATCTCCACTTTCACAAAGAATTCCGCACTTCCCACATCATCCACATCTTCAAATACATCCCACACAATGGTATAATAGCTTTTCCCACCCCGAATATTCATCCCCACATCCCCGATAACCGCTTTGGGTTCAAACCTGTCACCCCCGTCCAGGGAGCAGGTAAGTGTGACCCTGTAAAGCTGGGCTTCTGTGGATCCGCCGATGCGGTAATGGATCTTGATTTTTTCTCCTTCTGTCTCCACCCTTATATTCTCAACAGTCTGTGCAAAAGAAATATAACTTATCAGTAAAACCGGGAGTAACAGCAGGGACCTCAACATTGATCTGGGTATTTGTGGATTCTCTTATTACAATATTATGATAATTCTGCGCATCCTGCAAGCATCCTTCCAGGTTCTGTGCACTGGATCGGGCCTGTAAAGCCCAATTATGTTCAAAATCATTGATTAGCTGGTGTCAAAGTACTTTCTTTGTACTCCAAATCATCAAAGCATGAAAGATTCAGCATTCAAGCAGCTGTTCGAAGAATTTCCGGAGATTTCCGCCGGAGCGTGGGAAGAAAGGATCAGGGCGGACCTGAAAGGAGCGGACTTTCAGAAGAAACTGATCTGGAAGACAGAGGAAGGAATTGACGTAAAACCTTATTACCGGGAAGAGGACCTGCAATTTTTGCAATACCTTCAAAATGCAGGATCTTTGCGGAAACCGGGTTCTGCCCCCAACAGCTGGCTGATCTGTCAGGATATCGATCTGAAAGGTGGTTCAGAGGAGGCCAATCTCAGGATCAGAGAAGCTTTGAAGGGAGGAGCCCAGGCCATCCGGATCCTGCTGAAGGCAGATTGGAAACCTGACCCCGAACAGATACATGGCCTGCTTGAGGGAATTCCCCTGGGAGAGACCGAAATCTCCTTCAGGGGTACCATGCAGGCAGATCTGCTGTTTGATAACCTGGTAAAGCTGACTGCCCGAAGGGGTATCGACCCAACCTGCCTGAGCGGCTGCCTGGGTGCGGACCCGCTGGGGGTAATGGCC
Organism: Bacteroides sp.; assembly: GCA_011056635.1. Lineage (GTDB taxonomy): Bacteria > Bacteroidota > Bacteroidia > Bacteroidales. The sequence goes on along the minus strand of DSEO01000011.1, from coordinate 528 downwards.
GAAACGGGCATACCCGTTGCCAGCCTGGAGAATCTTGGATTGCTGGTGAAAAAGGTCCTCACAAGATCACCCTCCCTGCGGGTGATCCCCGTGAACGGAGCCCTGCTGCAGAATGCAGGGGCCACATTGACCGAAGAACTTGGATTTGCGCTGTCCATGGCCAATGAATACATGGCGCTGCTAACATCGGAAGGGATCGAACCGGCCGATGCGGCTGCGTCCATGCAGCTGGATCTTTGCACGGGAACCAACTACTTCATGGAGATCGCGAAGATCAGGGCCGCACGGATCCTTTGGGGGCGCATCTGTGAGGGATACGGGCTCAAACCCGGCCAGGGAAGGATCCATATACATGCTGCTTCCTCCCTGTGGAACATGACCCTGTATGATCCGCATGTGAACCTGCTCAGGGGGACCACCGAGGCGATGGCCGCTGTGACAGGAGGTGCGGATTGGGTCAGTATACTTCCCTTCGAACTTCCTTCGGGCAAAAGCTCACTTTTCTCCGACCGCATGGCCAGGAATACC
>DSEO01000012.1 GCA_011056635.1 Bacteroides sp. | reverse complement strand
TGGTAGATCAGGATCTTGGCTGCCTCTTTCAGGGCATCCTTCGGGTGGATGGAACCGTCGGTCCTGATCTCCAGGATCAGCTTTTCATAGTCGGTTTTCTGTTCCACCCGGTAATTCTCAATCTCATACCGCACATTCTTGATGGGCGTAAAGATGGAGTCCACGGCGATCAGTCCGAATTCCGCCTCGGTGGGTTTGTTCTCCTCCGCCGGCACATATCCGCGCCCCTTGTTGATGGAGATCTCCATCTGGAGCTTCACATCGGGTTCCATGTGACAGATCACCAGGTCGGGGTTCAGCACCTTGAAGCCACTGAGAAACCGCTGCAGGTCCCCCGCTTTGAAGCTGTCCTGTCCGGTGATGGTAACAACGATCTTCTCGTCGTTCACATCCTCGATCTGCTTTTTAAACCGGATCTGTTTCAGGTTCAGTATAATTTCTGTCAGGTCCTCTATGACCCCGGTGATGGTAGAGAATTCGTGTTCCACCCCGTCGATCTTGATGTTGGTAATGGCAAACCCTTCCAGTGAAGAGAGCAGGATCCGCCGCAGGGCATTTCCCACCGTGATCCCATAACCCGGCTCAAGCGGACGGAATTCAAATTTCCCATACCTGTCATCGGCTTCGAGCATGATGACCTTATCTGGTTTTTGAAAAGCTAAAATGGCCATAATATGAATCTGATTATATTATTTTGAATATAGTTCAACGATCAGCTGCTCCTTGATATTCTCGGGGATCTCCTCACGTTCGGGACGGTTCAGGAACTTTCCGGTCATGGTTGCATCATCCCACTCGAGCCAGGACGAAGACCCGTACCTGGAGGTGGAGAGTGCGTCACCGATCACCTCCAGTGATTTGGAACGTTCCCTTACGCCCACGAGATCTCCGGGTTTGAGTGAATAGGACGGGATGTTGACCACTTCACCGTTCACGGTGATATGTCTGTGGGTGACAAGCTGGCGGGCACCGGCGCGGGTGGGTGAGATCCCCAGCCTGTAGACCACGTTATCCAGCCTCGATTCCAGCAACTGAAGCAACACCTCGCCGGTCACGCCTTTGCTCCGGGAGGCTTTTTCGAACATGTTCCTGAACTGCTTTTCCAGAATACCATAGGTATACTTGGCCTTCTGCTTCTCTTTTAACTGAATACCATATTCAGAAGCTTTGCGTCTTCTTCTGTTGTTCCCGTGCATTCCCGGGGGATAGTTCTTCTTTTCAAAAGATTTGTCCACCCCGAAAATGGGATCTGAAAATTTTCGAGCAATCTTGGTTCTTGGACCTCTGTATCTTGCCATTTATCTGTTATTGTTTTTATTTTTCAATTAAACCCTGCGTCTTTTAGGCGGACGGCAGCCGTTGTGGGGAAGCGGGGTCACATCCACGATCTCGGTGACTTCAATGCCTGAAGCATGGATGTTGCGGATGGCCGATTCCCTTCCTGCCCCGGGTCCTTTCACAAATACCTTCACCTTCCTCAACCCCAGGTCATAGGCGACCTTGGAACAGCTCTGGGCAGCCATCTGTGCAGCATAGGGCGTGTTCTTTTTGGAACCCTTGAAACCCATCTTGCCCGAGGAAGCCCAGGAGATTACCTGTCCCTGGTTGTTGGTCAGTGAAATGATGATATTGTTGAAAGAGGCATGGATATGTGCCTGACCCGTAGGTTCAACCTTGACGGTGCGTTTTCTTGACGATCCTGTTCTCTTAGCCATAAACTCTCAGTTTACACTTATTTGGTTGCTTTCTTTTTATTTGCCACGGTCTTTCTTCTTCCCTTCCGGGTCCGGGCATTGTTCTTGGTACTCTGTCCCCGTACAGGCAGACCGATCCGGTGACGGATGCCCCGGTAGGAGCCGATATCCATCAGACGTTTGATGTTCAGCTGAACGGATGACCTGAGTTCACCTTCAACCTTGTAGTTTTCGTTTACCGCCTTCCTGATGGCCGTTATCTGGTCATCATTCCAGTCTTTTACCTTCACCTGGCGGTCCACACCTGCCATGTCAAGGATCTTCTGTGCGGAACTGCGACCAATTCCGTAGATGTAAGTGAGACCCACTTCACCTCTTTTGTTCTTGGGCAGATCGACACCCACTATTCTTGCCATATGCGCTGTTATTTATTGTTCAAATATCATCCTATCCCTGGCGTTGCTTGAACCTGGGATTTTTTTTGTTAATCACGAATATGCGCCCCTTCCTCCGAACGATCTTGCAATCGGCGCTGCGTTTCTTGACTGATGCCCTGATTTTCATATTTCCATTATATTAACCTAACTCTACTAACTCTACTAACTCTCTAACTTTCGCTTTAGCGAAAAACCTATTTATACCGGAACGATATCCTCCCCTTCGTCAAATCATACGGTGACATTTCCACCTTGACCCTGTCCCCCGGCAATAATTTGATATAATGCATCCTCATTTTCCCGGAGATGTGGGCGGTAATGACATGGCCATTCTCAAGCTCCACCCGGAACATTGCATTGGACAGTGCTTCAGTGATCACACCATCCTGTTCAATTGAAGGTTGTTTTGCCATTAACTTCTATTCTTTATTTATAACCTCTTCTATGTATGTGAAGGTGGACAGTACATCCGCCTTCTCTTTGTCAATTGCCACCGCCAGTTCAAAATGGGCGGATGGCAGATCATCTGCCGCCCGGATGGTCCAGCCGTCGGGCTCCTGGGTAATCTGTCTCCTGCCCAGGTTGATCATGGGCTCGATGCAGATCACCATGCCCTTCCGGAGCCTGGGGCCGGTCCCCCTCCTCCCGTAATTGGGCACCTCGGGCGGTTCATGCATTTCGCGGCCCAGTCCGTGTCCCACCATCTCCCTGACCACACTGAAACCGTTCTTTTCAGCATGTTGCTGCACGGCATGCCCGATATCACCGGTCCGTTTCCCGTCCACCGCCTGCCCGATCCCGAGGGCAAGACATTCGCGGGTGGTTTCCAGCAGCTTCCGCACATCCTCACCGATCCCATCCAGTCCGAAGCTGTAGGCACTGTCGCCGTAAAACCCGTCCAGGACCACTCCGCAATCCACCGAAACCAGGTCCCCCTCCTTCAGGATCACCTTATCGGACGGGATCCCGTGCACCACCTGGGAATTCAACGAAGTACACAGGGTCTTGGGATATCCCTGGTATCCGAGGAAACCCGGGACCGCTCCGTGATCCCTGATGAAAGTCTCCGCCACCCGGTCCAGTTTCCCGGTGGAAACCCCGGGCCGGATAAACTTCGCCACTTCCGCCAGCGTCCGGGAAACAAGCAAATTGCTCCGGCGCATCAACTCAACCTCTTCCGGTGTTTTAACAATAATCATCAAAGAACATTCCTTAAATGGCAGCCACGCTGCCGGCCCTGCCCTTGATCCGGCCCGATTTCGTCAGTCCGTCATAGTGCCGCATGAGCAGGTGACTTTCGATCTGCTGCAGGGTATCCAGGATCACTCCCACCATGATCAGCAGGGAAGTCCCCCCGTAAAACTGGGCAAAGCTCTGATTCACTCCGGCCATCATGGCAAAAGCCGGTAAGATGGCCACAAAAGCCAGGAAAATGGATCCCGGCAACGTGATTCTGGACATGATCGAATCCAGGAACTCGGCGGTCTTCCTGCCCGGTTTCACGCCCGGAATGAATCCGCCGTTCTTTTTCATGTCCTCGGCCATCTGGGTGGGATTCACCGTAATGGCCGTATAGAAATAGGTAAAGAGTACGATCAGCATGGCACTGGTAAAGTTGTACCAGAAGCTCACCGGGTTGGAAAATACGGCTGCGAAACCGGATGCGGCATCGGCTTTGGCAAAACCCGCCACCGTGATGGGGATGAACATGAATGCCTGGGCGAAAATGATCGGCATCACACCGGCCGCGTTCACTTTCAGGGGTATGTACTGGCGCACCCCGCCGTACTGCTTGTTCCCCACAATGCGCTTGGCGTACTGTACCGGGATCCTCCGGGTCCCCTGCACCAGCAGGATGGTACCCATGAAGACCACGAACAGGATCAGGAGCTCCACCAGGAAGGCTACCAGTCCCCCTCCCTGCTGTTCGAGCCGGGAAAGGAATTCCAGTCCCAGTGACTGCGGCAACCGGGCAATGATCCCGATCATAATGATCAGCGAGATCCCGTTCCCGATCCCCTTGTCAGTGATCCGCTCACCCAGCCACATGATGAACATGGTGCCGGCGGTAAGGATGATCATGGCCGCGAGGCGCGAGAAGTGGGGGGAGAAAGCTTCTGCCGGGAGCTGGTACCGGAGACTTGTGATATAGCTGAGTCCCTGCGGGATCAGAATGGCCACGGTCAGGTACCTGGTGATCTGGTTCATTTTCCTCCGTCCGCTCTCCCCTTCCTTCTGAAGTTTCTGGAAATAGGGAACGGCGATGGTCAGCAACTGGACCACAATGGATGCGGATATATAGGGCATGATCCCCAGTCCGAAGATGGCAGCCCTTGAGAATGCGCCACCCGTAAACAGGTTGAACAGATCGAGGATACCCGACCCCGGTGTGCTGCGGCTGGCCATCTCCGATATGATCACCGGATTGATCCCCGGCAGCACGATATGGGTGCCAAGCCTGTATATCAGGATAATACCCAGGGTATAAAGGATCCTGGCCCTCAGGTCTTCAATCTTCCAGATATTTTTTAGTGTCTCTATGAACTTTCTCATAAGTCTACGGGTTCATTCAGATGATTTCTGCTTTTCCTTCCAATGCTTCAATGGCTTGTATGGCAGATTTGGAGAATGCATGGGCTTTCACGTTCAACTTGTTCTTCAGCTCTCCGTTGCCCAGGATCTTCACCAGGGTATCCTTCTGCATCAGTCCCGCTTCGATCAGGGTCTCCACCGAGATCTCGGTCAGTTTCTTCCGGTCGGACAACTCCTGCAGGGTGCTGATATTGATCCCTTTGAATTCCTTCCGGTTGACGTTCTTGAAACCGAATTTGGGAACCCTCCGCTGCAGCGGCATCTGTCCGCCTTCGAAACCGGCTTTCCGCGAATAACCCGAACGGGACTTCTGGCCCTTGTGGCCGCGGGTGGAGGTGCCTCCGTATCCCGAACCCTGCCCGCGTCCGATCCGCTTCCGCTTTTTGGTGGAACCTTCTGCCGGTTTTAATTTACTTAAATCCATATCGTTGCTCTGTATATAGTGTTTATTTGGTCTCTTCCACCTGCAACAGGTGGGATAGCTTTTTCACCATTCCCATGACCTGGGGTGTGGCCTCCAGTTCCACGGTCTGGTGCATTTTTTTGATGCCCAGCGCCACAAGGGTTTTCTTCTGCCTATCGGTATGTTTGATCGCGCTTCTTACCTGGGTCACTTTTATCTTTCCCATCGTCCTGTGTATTAACCGTTAAATACTTTGTCAAGCTTCACACCGCGCTGCTGTGCGACCGCATTGGCATCACGCAGTTCAAGCAGTGCATCAAAAGTAGCTTTCACCAGGTTGTGGGGATTGGATGAACCTTTGGATTTCGCCAGCACATCCTTGATCCCGACACTCTCAAGTACCGCACGCATGGCACCCCCCGCCTTCACCCCGGTCCCGCTGGAAGCAGGTTTGATGAAAACCGTGGCTCCGCCGTATTTCCCGTACTGCTCGTGGGGTATGGTCCCCCGCGTGATGGGCACCTTGATCAAATTTTTCTTGGCATCTTCCACCCCTTTGGCAATGGCGGTGGTCACTTCGTTGGCCTTGCCGAGCCCATGGCCCACAATGCCGTCCTCGTTCCCGACCACCACAATGGCGGAAAAACTGAATGTCCGGCCTCCCTTGGTCACTTTGGTGACCCGCTGAATACTTACCAGCCGGTCTTTCAGATCCAGGTCGCTTGTCTTAACTTTTCTGATTCCTGTTGACATAATCTTCTTTACATTTTTAGTCCGCCTTCCCTGGCAGCTTCCGCCAGGCTTTTTACCCTGCCGTGGTAGAGGTACCCGCCCCGGTCAAATACCACGTTGGAGATCCCCTTCTCTTTTGCCTTTTCAGCAATCCGCTTCCCGACCAGTTTGGCCTGCTCGATCTTGGTGACCTTCTGACCGGCTATATCTTTCTCTTTCGATGAAGCGGTGACCAGGGTGATCCCGGTTACATCATCCACCAGCTGCACATAGATCTGCCTGTTGCTCCTGTAAACGCTCATCCGGGGACGCTCACCGCTGCCCGAGACCTTCTTCCGGATGCGGTACCTGATGCGCTGACGCCGGTTTTGTTTTGCTAATGTCATGGTATATTCTATATCTAGCTCTATATTAACTTTTCTAACTCCATTATCTTTTCTAACTCTTTCAGGTTAATTGAGTTAGTTGAGTTAGTTGAGTTAGGTTTCCTAACTCCATTAACTCCATTAACTCTTCTAACTCCCCCCTACACACTCGCCGCCTTTCCGGCTTTTCTTCTCACCTGTTCACCCACAAACCGGATCCCTTTTCCCTTGTAGGGTTCCGGGGGACGAAGCGAGCGGATCTTGGCCGCCACCTGTCCGATCAGCTGTTTATCAATACTTTTCAGTGTCACGACGGGATTGGAACGCCTTTCGGTTTTTGCCTCCACGGTCACTTCCGGCGGCATTTCCATGATCACATCATGCGACAATCCGATGCTGAGGACCAGCCTGTTGTCCCTGACTTCCGCACGGTATCCCACTCCCACCAGCTCCTGCCGGATGGTGTATCCTTCCGCCACGCCCGTGACCATGTTGTTGATCAGAGAACGGTAAAGTCCGTGCATGGACTTCTGTTCCTTGGTTTCCGAGGCCCTTGAGATGACCAGGCTGCCATCTTCCTGTTTCAGGGTCAGGTTCCTGTCCACCTGCTGTTTCAGTTCACCCAGGGGACCCTTGACGGTCACCATGTTGTCCTTATCCACATCAATGGTGACTCCTGCCGGGATGCTGATCGGTAAAATTCCTATCCTTGACATGCGCTTCTCCTTTTTCCTTTAATATACATAACAGAGCACCTCACCACCTATGTTCAGGTTCCGTGCTTCCTTGTCGGTCATCACACCCTGCGAAGTGGACAGAATGGCCACTCCGAGTCCGTTCAGAACCCTGGGCAGGTGGTCCTTATCCACATACTTCCTCAGACCGGGCTTGCTGACACGCTCAATGTGTTTGATGGCCGGCTTTTTGGAATCCGAATTGTATTTCAGGGCAATCTTGATGTTCCCCTGGGGCCCGGTCTCCTCGAACTTGTAATTGAGGATGTACCCTTTCTCGAAAAGGATCCGGGTGATGTCTTTCTTCAAACTGGACGCAGGAATATCCACCACTTTGTGATTTGCCATGACGGCATTTCTGATGCGGGTCAGATAATCTGCTATTGGATCTGTCATATTTCTCTCGCTTTAAATATCTTTAATCATGGATTACCAGCTTGCTTTCTTGATGCCGGGGATCAATCCTTCCGAAGCCATTTCCCGGAAAGTGATCCTGCTGATCCCGAACTGGCGCATATATCCCTTGGGACGCCCGGTCAGCTTGCAACGGTTATGCAGCCTGATGGGATTTGAATTCCTGGGCAGCCGGCTCAGTCCAACATAGTCACCTTCGGCTTTCAGCTTTGCCCTTTTTTCAGCGAACTTTTCCACCATTTTCTGGCGCTTGACCTCACGGGCTTTCATTGATTCTTTGGCCATATGTCTTTATTTTTTATCCGATTTGAACGGGAGGCCGAACCGCCTCAGAAGGGCTGTCCCCTCCTCATCGGTTGCCGCCGTTGTTACAAAAGTGATCTCCATCCCCATGATCTTGCTGATCTTGTCAATATCGATCTCGGGAAAGATGATCTGTTCGGTGATACCCATGGTATAATTCCCTTTGCCGTCTAACTTTGCAGACACTCCGTTGAAATCACGGATCCTGGGAAGTGCCACATGGATGAGCCGTTCCAGGAACTCGTACATTCTGTCACGGCGCAGGGTCACCTTTACCCCGATGGGCATCCCCCTTCTCAGTTTGAAGTTGGAGATGTCCTTCCTGGAGATGGTCTGCACGGCCTTCTGGCCGGCGATCAGCGAAAGCTCTTCCTGTGCCACCTCGATCAGTTTCTTGTCAGCGATGGCCTGACCGACGCCCTGGTTGATCACGATCTTCTGAAGGCGCGGGGCCTGCATGTGGGAGGTATAACCAAATTGTTCCATCAGCGCGGGAACGATCTCCTCCCGGTACTTTTTTTCCAGCGATGGGGTATACTGTTTCTCCATGTTACTTGATCTCTTCACCTGATTTTTTTGCATATCTGACTAATTTGTTCCTGCTGTCCAGTTTCCTGCCCTTCCTGGTGGCACCGCCACCGGACGGATCCACCAGATTGAGGTTGGATATGTGGATCGGGCCCTCCTGCCTGGTGATCCCGCCCTGGGGATTCTTGGCATTGGGCTTGGTATGCCTGGATACCATGTTCACTCCTTCCACGATGGCCCGGCTCTTATCACGGTCCACATTCAGGACCCTGCCTTTCTGTCCCTTGTATTCGCCCGTAATCACCATCACCTGGTCACCTTTCTTGATATGGATTTTCTTCTGCATGATTGGTCATTTAAAACATTATAACACCTCCGGTGCAAGTGAAACGATCTTCATGTATTTATCCCGGAGTTCCCTGGCTACCGGTCCGAATATACGGGTGCCCCGCATCTCGTCCACGTTGTTCAGCAGCACCACCGCATTGTCGTCAAACCGGATGTAGGATCCGTCCGCCCGCCTGATCTCCTTCTTGGTTCTCACCACAACTGCCTTGGAGACAGTGCCTTTTTTCACCTCTCCCGAGGGGATGGCGCTTTTCACCGTGACCACGATCTTATCGCCGATGGTGGCATACCGTTTGCGCGTGCCGCCGAGCACACGGATGCACAGAACCTCCCTGGCTCCACTGTTATCTGCGACGGACAGTCTACTCTCTTGCTGTATCATGATTACTTCGCTCTTTCGATGATTTCTACTAACCTCCAGCGTTTGTTCTTGCTCAACGGCCTGGTCTCGCTGATCCTTACCATGTCACCCACATTGCATGTATTCTCCTCGTCATGGGCCATGAACTTCGTGGTCTTGTTGACGAATTTTCCGTAGATGGGGTGTTTCACCTTCCGCTTGACCGCAATCACGATGGACTTTTCCATGCTGTTGCTTACCACCACTCCGATGCGTTCGCGCCTGGTATTTCTTGTGTTTTCCATTTTATTTTTCACTTTCAGGTTGCGGGTTCAACTGCCTGGCCCTCTT
>DSEO01000013.1 GCA_011056635.1 Bacteroides sp. | reverse complement strand
GTTAAATAGAATATATATAAAGCAAGGGAGGCAAATCACTTCACCTCCCCCGTATTTATTTACTCAAACCTAACTCAACTAACTCAACTAACTCAACTAACTCAACTAACTCAACTCAACTAACTCCTACAACTCCTGCTTCAAAGCCTTCACCCTTTCGTATTCATCCATCATCTGCTCCTTGTAATAGATCCGCTGCAGGATATCCAGGGTTTCGAATTTGACTGTGGGGTTTTCATTATTCAGCGTATATGCCTTCTCCAGAATGGGAATGGCCTGGTCATACTTCTCCTTTCCCAGCTCATTCAGCACTTTCCTGGTGGCATCATCGTTCTCCACATTGGCTCGTTCATAGAAATCGGCACCCTGCAGGTAATAGATGTATCCCATGTCATACCACACATAATAGAGTGACGGATCCAGTTCACCGGCCTTCTTATAGGATTCAATGGCCCGGTCGATATATTCCACATCCTCCTTGTTGATCAGCATCCGGCCCTGCCAGTAGTATGCCTCCGCAACATCCGGACTGTTCTCGACCACTGTTTCCATGAATTCGATACCCTCGTCGATTTCCTTCATCTGGATATATGTATCCGCGATGTTGGCTATGACATTCACCGTATCGGGGTATTTCTCATAGGCCTCCTTCAGGGTTTCCAGTGCCGCCAGGGTGTCACCAATGGCCAACTGGTCCATTTTGATCTGCAGATAGGTGTTCGGGCCTCCGAAATTGGCATCCGCAAGCTGTTCATAATAATCAATGGCCTTTTGGTAAAGCGCTTTGTCCCCCGTCTTGTTGGCGATTTCCCGGGAAACGATTCCTGAGAATTGGATCATAATGGTATCCACCTCACCTTCGAAAAGGTCCATATTGTTGATATTAAGCACATTCTCGAAAGACCCGAGTGCTTCATCATAATTGTCTTTGTAATAATGATTTACACCCTGTCTCTTCAACTGGTTTTTCAATTCGATCAGGTTTTCTTTGATTTTCCCTGCCCGCTTGCCTTTTTCATCCAGTTCCAGCGCTTTCTGGTAGGCTTTGATCGCTTCCTCCAGCGGGTCCGGATGGATGGGATCAATCCGTTCCCATTCCTGCAGTATACCATTGACAAACGTATAGATCATATGGTCGTATACATAATCTTCATACAGGGTGCCGTTTTTGGTCTCGGTCGTGACGCTGTCAGGCTCCTGGTAAAAGATCATCAGGGTCTGGGGTGACATGCCTTCCACCACCTGTTCGAGTCCCAGCTGAAACACATCCTGAAATAATTCCCCGCGCTTTTCCCAGGTTCTGGATTTTGTTTTCTTCTTGTCATGTTGAATTTGTTCATTACTCTTTTCAACCTTTTTTTCCAGAGAGCTGTAGTTAAGTAAAACTACGGGAGCGGCTCCTTCCTGGGCATAAAGACCCAGCATGGTTGCGGCCATGATAGCCAGCGTTACGATTTTTTTCATATTGCCTTTTGGTTTTGTATTTGTTAAAAATATAAACTTTCCCAATAACCATCAAATAAGATGCCATTCCAATTTATCCGGCAGATGTCCCATTTGTCTCGGAAGTCTGGTTTTCGGTATCATCACCGTTTACCGGCACCTGGGTTGCTGCAGCGATCTGGTCCCCTTCCCTGAGATTGATTAACCTGACTCCCTGTGTGTTACGGCCCATCACACGGATACCTCGCACAGCAAGCCGGATGGCGATCCCATTCTGTGTGATGATCATCAGGTCATCTTCATCCGTGACGGCTTTGATGGCGATCAGATCTCCTGTCTTCCCCTTGATATTAATGGTCTTCACACCTTTTCCTCCCCTGTTGGTCATCCGGTAATCTTCCAGGACCGATCGTTTGCCGAACCCGTTTTCTGAAATGACCAGGATGTCTCTTTCACCCTGCCTGGCCGTCACAATACCTACCACCTCATCCCTGGCGCCGCCAAGGGTGATTCCCTTCACACCGGAGGCGGTCCTGCCCACGGCTCTCACCTTCTCCTCATGGAACCGGATGGCCTTCCCCGATCTTACCGCCAGCATCAGTTCCATGTTCCCGTCTGTCAGCCTTGCATCCAGCAGGGTATCCCCTTCGCGGACATTGATGGCATTGATTCCGCTCTGCCGGGGCCTTGAATAGGCCTCCAGCCGGGTTTTCTTGATAATCCCCTTCTTGGTGGCAAGCACGATGTAATTGTTGTTGATATATTCCTGGTCTTTCAGATCCTTCACATTGACAAATGTCTTGATCACATCCCCCTGCTCGATCTGGATCAGGTTCTGAATGGCCCTGCCTTTGCTGCTCCTGGTTCCTTCGGGAATCTGGTAAACCTTGAGCCAGAAACATTTTCCCATTTCGGTAAAGAAAAGGATGGTGTTATGCATGCTGGCCACAAACATGTTCACCATGAAATCCTCCTCCCTGGTGGTGCTTCCTTTGGAGCCTATCCCTCCCCTGTTCTGGGTACGGAATTCATGGAGCGGGGTCCTTTTAATGTACCCCAGGTGGGAGATGGTGATTACCATGTCCTCATCCGCATAAAAATCCTCGGGGTCAAACTCACCTTCGTCGGGCACCATTTCCGTCCTGCGCGCATCCCCGAATTTTTCCTTGATCTCCAGCAACTCATCCTTGATGATCTTCATCCGCAGTGTTTCATCCGAAAGCACCTCCTTGTAGTACTCGATCATTTTCATGAGTTCATCATATTCTTCCTGCAGTTTCGCACGCTCCAAACCAACCAGGCGCTGCAGACGCATATCCAGGATGGCCCTGGCCTGGATTTCGGAAAAACCGAATTGTTCCATGAGGCCGTCCCGCGCCTGCTCAGGTGTCTGTGAAGCCCGGATCAAAGCGATCACTTCATCGATGCGATCCAGTGCTTTCAGGAGCCCTTCAAGGATATGAGCCCTTTTTTCAGCCTGGTCAAGTTCAAACCGGGTCCTCCGGACCACCACCTCATGCCTGTGATTCACAAAATAGGTGATGATCTGCTTCAGGTTGAGGGTCTTCGGCCTGCCATGCACCAGGGCGATGTTGTTGACATTAAAAGTGGTCTGCAACTGGGTGTACTTCAGGAGATTATTCAGCACTACCTGTGCGCTTGCCTCTTTTTTCAGGATGATCACAATGCGCATCCCGTGCCGGTCCGACTCATCATTGATATAAGAAATCCCCTCTATTTTTTTCTCATTGATCAGGTCAGCTGTTTTCCTGATCAGTTCTGCCTTATTCACCTGGTAAGGGATCTCGGTAACAATGATCTTTTCCCTTCCGGTCTCCGTGACCTCGATATCGGCTTTGGCTCTGACCACGATCTTTCCCCTGCCTGTCTCATAGGCCTCCCTCACCCCGTTATAGCCGTAAATGATCCCGCCGGTGGGAAAATCGGGTGCTTTCAGTATCGCGGTCAGTTCACTGATCTCAATATCCCTGTTATCAATGTAGGCTACGATGGCATCCACTGTATCACTCAGGTTGTGCGGTGGCATATTGGTGGCCATTCCCACCGCGATCCCGGATGCGCCGTTTATCAGGAGCGTAGGAATCCTGGTGGGCATTACGGAGGGTTCCTCCAGGGTATCGTCAAAATTCAGCTGAAAGTCGACCGTATCCTTATCCAGGTCTGACATGGTCTCTTCAGCGATCTTTTCCAGCCGGGCTTCCGTGTATCGCATGGCAGCAGGACTGTCCCCGTCCACCGATCCGAAATTCCCCTGCCCCTCCACCAGCGGGTAACGCATGGACCACTGCTGTGCCATTCTTACCATGGCATCATACACGGAAGAATCTCCATGGGGATGGTATTTCCCAAGCACCTCACCAACGATCCTTGCCGATTTTTTATATGGTCTGCTGGAAAACACACCCAGTTCACGCATGCCGAACAGCACCCTGCGATGGACTGGTTTCAGGCCGTCCCTCACATCGGGCAGGGCACGGGATACAATCACCGACATCGAATAGTCGATGTAGGCCGATTTCATCTCCTCCTCAATATTAATCCTCAGTATTTTCTCGCCTTCTGCCATGTAATTATAACTTATTAGTATTCAGTATTTTATATATGTTTTTTCTGCTGCTTTGAATAACATACGAAATTAGTGATTTCCAGCCTAATTTCCTCGTAAATAGGGGGCTTTTATTAACATTGAACTGTTTATAATAGATAGTTGTTCTATTGGTAAATTCATACCTAATTAGTTACTTTGTTGTTGGATTTAGACAGAAGGGAGAACGATCACATGGATGCACAATTTTCACAGAGGATCAAGGACGTACTCGGATATAGCAAGGAGGAAGCTGTCAGGCTCGGGAATTCACATATCAGCGTGGAACATCTCTTTCTCGGAATCCTGAGAGATGGAGAGGGCCTGGCCATCGACGTCCTGGTTGTGCTCGGTGTTGAACTGTACGACCTGAGAATGGCGATCGAGAAAAGCATTCGTAACGACAAACCGGTTGTAGTAAAGGACCCCGACAGCCTTCCTCTGCTGAAAAGCGCAGAAAGGATCCTGAAGCTTACCCACCTGGAAGCCCGGGCCATGAAAGAGAAGACCATCGATACCAATCACCTGTTGCTTGCCATACTGAAGGATGATAACAATTATGCCACCAGGTATCTGGTGGAGAACGGGATCACCTACAACAAGGTGAAGCAGGAGATCACAGATTCTCAGCCGGAAAGCCGGGCAGATTTTCCCGGTGACGAAGATGACGAAAGCCGGGGCCCTTTCAGCGGTGGTCCGGCAGGAGGCGGGAAGGGAAGTATGGGACCCTCCCAGAAATCAAGCTCGGACACCCCGGTACTGGACAATTTCGGTATTGATCTGACCAAAGCTGCCGAAGAGGACCGCCTGGATCCCATTGTGGGCAGGGAGACCGAGATTGAGCGCCTTGCCCAGATTCTCAGCCGGCGCAAAAAGAACAATCCCATTCTCATCGGGGAACCCGGTGTGGGCAAATCGGCCATCGCCGAAGGCCTCGCGCTGAGAATCGTTCAGCGGAAGGTGAGCCGGGTACTGTTCGACAAACGGGTGGTCACCCTGGATCTGGCCTCCATTGTGGCAGGAACCAAATACAGGGGGCAGTTCGAGGAGCGCATGAAAGCCATACTGAACGAGCTGGTGAAGAATCCGGGGATCATCCTGTTCATCGATGAGATCCATACCATTGTGGGAGCCGGTGGTGCCACAGGTTCCCTGGACGCTGCCAATATGCTGAAACCGGCACTGGCCAGGGGTGAGATCCAGTGCATCGGTGCAACCACCCTGGATGAGTACAGGCAGCACATTGAAAAGGACGGCGCGCTGGAAAGAAGATTTCAGAAAGTGATGGTGGATCCCACCACCATGGAGGAAACCATTGATATCCTGAAAAATATCAAGGAAAGGTACGAAGAACACCACAATGTGTACTACACGGATGAGGCCATTGTGGCCTGTGTGAAGCTGACCCAGCGGTACATCAGTGACAGGCATCTGCCCGACAAGGCCATAGATGCACTGGATGAATCAGGCTCCCGGGTGCACATTTCAAATATCGTGGTCCCCGATCAGATCGTGGAACTGGAAAAGCAAATCGAACAGACCAAGCAGGACAAAATCCAGGCTGTTAAGAACCAGAACTTTGAAAAAGCTGCCAGTTTCAGGGATAAGGAAAAAGAATTGCTGGACAGGCTCGATTCGGAGAAGAAAAAGTGGGAGAAAGAGCTTTCACTCAACCGGGAAACGGTGGATGAGGAGAAAGTGGCTGAAGTGGTGGCCATGATGACAGGGGTCCCGGTACAGCGTATCGCCCAGGCAGAAGGTGCCAGGCTGCTTAAAATGGCGGATGAGCTCAGGGGAAGCGTGATCGGCCAGGACGAGGCCATCAATAAGGTGGTGAAATCCATCCAGCGGAACCGGGCCGGTTTGAAAGATCCCAACAAGCCCATCGGCACCTTTGTTTTCCTGGGACCTACCGGGGTAGGTAAAACACAGATGGCCAAAGTACTGGCGCAATACCTCTTTGAATCTGTGGAAAACCTGATCAGGATCGATATGAGTGAATACATGGAGAAATTCTCTGTGTCAAGGCTGGTGGGCGCTCCTCCGGGCTATGTGGGATATGAGGAAGGCGGTCAGCTCACGGAAAAGGTCCGCCGTAAACCCTATGCCGTGGTGCTGCTGGATGAAATAGAGAAAGCACATCCGGATGTTTTCAATATCCTGCTGCAGGTGCTGGACGAGGGACAGCTCACTGACAGTCTGGGCAGGAGGATCGATTTCAGGAACACGATCGTGATCATGACATCCAACATAGGGACCAGGGAGCTGAAAGATTTCGGACAGGGAGTCGGTTTTGCCACCAAAGCCCGCCAGGAGGCTGCCAATGAGTATTCCAAAGGGGTGATCCAGAAAGCATTGAAAAGGGCTTTTGCCCCGGAATTCCTGAACCGGATCGACGATGTGGTCCTCTTCAATACCCTCTCCAGGGAGGATATCCATCAGATCATCGATATTGAATTGAAAGGCCTGTACGAAAGAGTTGAAAATCTTGGTTTTAAAATTACACTTTCGGATGAAGCGAAAGATTTTGTTCTGGAGAAGGGTTATGATATCCAGTATGGGGCAAGGCCTTTGAAAAGAGCCATTCAGAAATATCTGGAAGATCCCATGGCGGAGACCATCATCAAATCATCACCCGGCGAAGGTGATACCATGGTGGTGGATTTCGACAAGGAAAAGCAGGAGATTACCGTGGCCATCCAGAAATTGAAGGGAGAACTGCCCAGGGGCAAAAAGGAGCTTCCCAAATCGGAGCAGCCCAAATGAAGCGCAGGACCGGCTGCCGGTTCCCTTCCGTCAATCATGAGATCACCACCCCAAGGAGATCGAATTCTTCGGCATCTGTGATCTTCACGTCGTAAAAGCTGCCCGCATGGAGTTTCTTGTCAGCCGTCACGATGACCTCGTTGTCCACTTCAGGTGAATCATACTCGGTCCGTCCCACGTAAGATGACCCTTCTGCCCTGTCAATCAGGACCCTGTAAACCTTCCCGATCTTTTCCCGGTTGATCCCCAGAGATATCTCCTGCTGAAGTTTCATTACCTCCCCTGCCCTTTCGATTTTGATCTTTTCCGGGATCCTGTCCGGCTGATTCCTCCCGGCCGGTGTATCTGCTTCATGGGAATAAGGAAAGACCCCCAGCCGGTCAAACCTGAATGCTGCGAGAAATTCCAGCAGTTCACGGAATGCTTCTTCGCTTTCTTCCGGGTATCCGACCAGCACGGTTGTTCTCAGCGCCACATCGGGAACTCCCGATCGAAACCGTTCCAGTAAAGCCTCCAGCTGCTTCCGGCTGTACCCCCTGCCCATGGATGACAGGACCTGGTCATTGATATGCTGGATGGGGATGTCCAGGTAATTGCAGATCTTCGGCTCGGCCGCCATCAGGTTGATCACCTCCAGGGGGAAACCCGTAGGATACGCATAATGAAGCCTGATCCATTCCACATCCTGCAATTGTATCAGTTCTTTCAGCAACCGGGGCAGGGCGCGTTTCCGGTAGAGGTCCCTCCCGTAAGCGGTCAAATCCTGCGCGATCAGGATCAGTTCCTTTACCCCCTGCCCTCCCAGATAGGCTCCCTCCTGCCGCAACTGCCCGATGGACAGAGAAACCTGTTTTCCCCTGATGCCGGGAATGGCACAGAAAGAGCAGGTGCGGTCGCACCCTTCGGAAATCTTCAGGTAGGCGTAATGCCCCGGTGGGGTTATCAGACGGCTGACCTGCCCGGCAAGACCGGATCTGATGCCGGCTGCCTGCAGGATCTGCGGCATTTCGCTTACGCCGAAAAACCCGTCCACTTCGGGCAGTTCCTTCCGCAGGTCCTCCCTGTACCGTTGCGAAAGGCAACCCATCACAAAAAGCTTCCCCAGGTTACCTTTTTCTTTCTCCCCGACGTAATACAATATGGTATCCACCGACTCCTGCTTGGCATCCAGGATAAAACCGCATGTATTGATGATGACGATATCCGCAGGAGGGACGTATTCGTTATGCAGGACCCGGTACCCGTCCTTCTGGAAATGGTAGAGCAGGTGTTCCGAATCCACCAGGTTCCTGGAACAGCCCAGCGTGATGAGATTGACTGTCATGTATGTGAAAAGAGACTGTCGACGAACTCAAAGCGGTCAAATACCTGCAGGTCCTCCAGTTTTTCGCCGATCCCGATGTACTTCACCGGGATCCGGAACTGATCGGAGATGCCGATCACCACTCCTCCTTTGGCTGTGCCGTCGAGCTTTGTGAGGGCAAGTGCGTTGACTTCCGTGGCCATGGTGAATTGTTTTGCCTGCTCGAAGGCATTCTGACCGGTAGACCCGTCCAGGATCAACAGGATTTCATGGGGCGCGGCAGGAATCAGCTTCTGCATAACACGCCTGATCTTGGAGAGTTCGTTCATGAGATGGGCTTTGTTATGGAGCCTTCCGGCGGTATCGATGATGACCACATCTTTTCCCCGGGATACCGCGGAGGAAAGTGTATCGTAGGCCACAGAAGCGGGATCTGATCCCATCTTCTGCTTGACAATCTCCACACCCACCCGCTCGGCCCAGATGGACAGCTGGTCTACGGCAGCGGCCCGGAATGTGTCTGCCGCCCCCAGCAGGACCTGCCTGCCGGCTTTCTTATAATGGTAGGCCAGTTTGCCGATGGTAGTGGTTTTGCCCACCCCGTTCACTCCCACCACCATGATTACATAGGGAGTCTCAGGCAGGGGGTCTTCAAATCCGGCCACCAGTCCGGTCCCCTTCTCCTGAAGCAGACCCGCGATCTCCTCTTTGAGGATTATGTTTAATTCATTAGTATTCAGAAACTTATCCCTTGCCACCCGGGATTCAATACGTTCGATGATCCTGACAGTGGTTTCCACCCCCACGTCTGAGGAGATCAGTACTTCCTCCAGCTGATCGAGTACTTCGTTATCCACCCTGGATTTGCCGGCAACAGCCCTTGAAAGTTTCCTGAAAACGCTTTCCTTGGTCTTTTCCAGGCCTTTTTCCAGATTCTTTTTCCTGTCGGAAGTAAATATGCCCATGTATCGTTGATCAGATATAAAAAAAGCTCCCTTTTGCAAGAAAGCTTCGTGGTATCAGATAAGGAGCCGGGATCTTACCGCTTGAAAAAATCATCAATGTGGTCATTGTGAACCACCTGCTCCTCGAACGCATAGGATCCCGTCTTGGGAGAACGGACCATCCTGATGCACTTGGTAAAAGTTCTTCCCACGCCACTCTGTAATGTTGCTACAACTTTCTTTGCCATTGTTCCGTGCTTTTATTTGATTTCCCGGTGCAGCGTCACCTTTTTC
>DSEO01000014.1 GCA_011056635.1 Bacteroides sp. | reverse complement strand
GTATCCTGACTTACACCGGCTGCCAGCGGAACGGGTCCGGAGCCACCGGAACGCTCATCGCTCCCCTGCCCGGGATCCTGGTCACCCCGGCAGATACTCCCGAGAACTCCCCGGAAGTGTGGGAACAACTCCGCAGGGAGGAGATCCTGGACCTGTTCAGGGAGCATGTCTATGGCAGGGTGCCGGAGACGGAAGCGGAGGTTTGTTTTTTGGAAGCAGTTCCCGAATCGGAGATGCTGGAAGGCAATGCCATCCGGAAGGAAGTGGATATGGTGGTCAGCCGGGAAGGGGATACCCTTATCATGGGCCTGCTGCTTTTCCTGCCGGCTGAGCGCACCGGACCGGTACCGGTTTTCCTGGGCCTGAATTTTTACGGGAACCACACTGTCCATCCCGATACGGACATCAGGATCACCGGGAGCTGGGTCATGAACAATGAGGAAATCGGCATCACGGAAAACAGGGCCACCTCCGGATCCCGGGGAGGAAAATCGGGCCGCTGGCCTGTGGAAAAGATCCTTTCACGCGGATACGGACTGGCCACCATGTGTTATTGCGATATCGACCCGGATTTTGATGACGGATTCAGGAACGGGGTGCATGCCATCCTGGGTCCGGAACCGGCCCTGAGGGATTCGGCTGACTGGGGGTCCATCGCGGCCTGGGCATGGGGTCTCTCCGTTGCCATGGATTACCTGGAGACCGATCCGGATGTGGATGCGGGCCGGGTGGCGGTGGCCGGTCATTCCCGCCTGGGCAAAGCAGCTTTGTGGGCGGGTGCGCAGGATGAAAGGTTTTCCCTGGTGATCTCCAACAATTCGGGTTGCGGCGGGGCGGCACTGTCCAGGAGGGCTTATGGGGAAAGGGTCACCGACATCAATACCACTTTCCCCCACTGGTTTGCAAAACGTTTCCATGCCTATAACGGTAACGAACGGGCCCTGCCGGTGGACCAGCACATGCTGCTGGCGCTCATCGCTCCCCGTCCCCTCTATGTAGCCAGTGCGGAAAATGATGCCTGGGCAGATCCCCGGGGCGAATACCTTTCCCTGTATCATGCCGGGAGGGTGTATGCGCTGTATGGAGAAAAGACAATGAGCGATACAACCCTGCCCGCTACAGACCAGCCTGTGTGGACCGGGAAAATGGGTTATCATATCCGGTCGGGTGATCATGACCTGACCCTCTTTGACTGGGAACAGTATCTGGATTTTGCGGATCTGCATTTCACAAAAAAACAGCAACCCTCATGAGAAAATTCCTTTGCCTGCTGGCCTTAATTTTCCTCCAGGGCATACCCGTCTCTCCGGGAAATACCACTCCGGCACGCCTCCGCTCCTTTCAGCAGGAAGGGACATCCGGTCAGGGAGAGGATCCCGGGTTTGAAAATCCGGTATCTGTGCAATGGCTCCGGGAGAACATATGCAGTACAACCCCACGGCTCATTCTTACCCCGCTGCTCGAGAGCCGGATCAGGCAGAAGCTGCACGATGATCCCATGACCCAAAACGGATACCGGCTGGTGGAAGCGGTGGCGGAATCCATCCTTGAAGCGGAACCGCTTACCTATACCAAAACAGGCCGGAGGCTGCTGGGAGTATCCAGGGAAGCCATCAGGCGTCTGACTGCGCTGGCATTGGTGTACAGGATGGAAAAAGATCCGCGATACCTGGAAAGGCTGGAGCGGGAGCTGGAGACGGTTTGTGCATTTCCTGACTGGAATCCTTCCCATTTCCTGGATGTGGCGGAAATGGCCACAGGCGTTTCCCTGGCGCTGGACTGGTGCGGCGAATGGGTTTCACCGGAAGTGGACCACCTGGTGCGAACGGCCCTTGTGGAAAAGGCGCTGAAACCGGGGATCACTCCGGCAGGGCATAACTCCTGGGTGAATGCTCACCACAACTGGAACCTGGTGTGTCACGGGGGACTGGCCCTGGCGGCTCTGGCCGTTTTCGAGGAGGAGCCTGAACTGGCTTCCTCTATGCTTCACCGTGCCGTGGATAAGATCCCGCTTGGTCTGGAGCCCTATGCCCCGGACGGGATTTACCCCGAGGGTCCTTCCTACTGGTTCTATGCCACCGATTACCTCACATCGGTCATCTCCGCCTTCCGCTCGGCGCTGGGGACCGACTTCGGATTTACCGGGGCACCCGGGCTGAAGGAGAGTGCCCTGTTCAGCCAGGTGCTTGCAGGGCCATCCGGACTCTACTTTAATTATTTCGATGCGGGACTGACAGGATACCGGTCCCTCTCCCATTTCGGACTGCTTTCCTGGTTTGCACTGCATACAGGCACGGAAATGGACCTGGATGCTTACGGGGAATTGCTGAAAGCGGAAACGGAACGGCCCGATGAAGCCTTTCATGCCCGTTTCTTAAGCCTTTATTTCCTGCACGGTGCGGCGCTCGATCATGCCGGGGGAGAAGGCTTTGTCCCCCCGGAGGTGTGGACGGGACAGGGAGCGGAGCCCATCTGCATCATGCGGGATCCCGAAGGGGGAAAAGATGCTTTTTTCCTGGCCGCCAAAGGTGGCAGGGCAGCGGACAACCACGGGAACATGGATGCGGGATCCTTTATCTTTGAACTGAACGGTGTGCGCTGGTCGGTGGACCCGGGAAACCAGGGATACCATGAACTGGAGCAGGTCATGGGGAACGAGCTCTGGAACCAGGCGCAGGATTCCCGCAGGTGGAGCCTGCTCACCAAGCACAATTTCGGTCACAGTACCCTGAACGTGAACGGGGAATTGCACCTGGCGGATGCCAGGGCAACGATGGTCCGGGAGAATAAAAATGGAAGCATTCCCCGGGTAACTTTTGACCTCACACCCCTTTTCGGTGAATCGCTGATGCAGGCCCGGCGCAGTTTCAGCAAGCTTTCCGATCACACCCTACAGGTCAGGGACTCACTGGTTTTCAGTCCCGAAACCCGGTGGATCACCTGGCAGCTGATCACCTCTGCAGGGGTGGAGCCGGAGAAAGGACAGGCGACCCTGATGCAGGATGGAAAACAACTTTTTCTCAGCGTGAAATCCCCTGTAGATCACAGGTTCAACCTGGTCAGCCTGTCGCCTCCTCCCTTGCCCCATGATAAAGATATTCCCGGCCTGAAAAGGCTGGAGATACATTTTGACAGGAACGATTTTCCGGGCGATTCGGGGGAGATCGTGGTGGAACTTTCAGCCGATCCTGGCCCGGAAGAACAGCCCAATTTTGTATGGATCGTGTCGGAGGACAATTCCACACATTACATGGAATTGTTTGATGCGCATGGCATTCAGACCCCGCATATTGAGGAAATGGCCAGGAACGGAATCCGGTTCACCAGGGCATTTTCCAACGCACCCGTATGCAGCGTGGCCCGGTCCACCCTGATCTCCTCCTGCTACGGACCGAGAACAGGTGCACAGTTCCACAGGAAATCCCGGCCCGTGCCCATGCCGGAGGGGGTCGACATGTTCCCCGCCTACCTGAGAAAGGTTGGGTATTACACCACCAACAACCACAAGGAAGACTACAATTACATAAAAAGTGAAGGTGTCTGGGATGAGTCCTCCACATCCGCTCACTGGAGCAATCGCAAACCGGGCCAGCCTTTTTTCCATATGGAATCGCACCCGGAATCCCATGAAAGCCGGCTCCATTTTGACAGGCAGCTGATGGAACAATATTCCCCAGTAACCGATCCCGATTCGGTCTTCATTTTTCCTATCCATCCCGATACAGATCTGTTCCGTTTTACAGGCGCTTATTACCGCGATAAGATACTTTCCGTGGATACCATCGTGGGCAGGGTACTCCGGCAGCTGGAAGAGGATGGATTGCTGGAAAGCACCTTTGTGTTCTATTTTTCCGACCACGGGGGTGTGCTTCCGGGGAGCAAGGGATACCTCTACGAAACGGGATTGCATGTACCACTGGTGGTCCGGATCCCTGAAAAATTCAGGCACCTGGTGACACAGGATCCGGAAAGCGAATGCAGTGATTTTGTGAGTTTTGTGGATTTCGGTCCCACCCTGCTGAAACTGGCCGGTGCTGAGATCCCTGAAGACATCGACGGAAAACCATTCCTTGGAAAGGGGATCACTTCCGGACTGCCGGAAGAGAAGAACACCTCATTCGGGTATGCTGACCGGTTTGATGAAAAATACGACCTCGTAAGGAGTGTGAGAAATGGAAAGTTCAAATACATACGCAATTACCAGCCTTTCTATCCGGATGGATTGCATAATTATTACAGGTATCGGTGCCTGGCTTTCCAGCAGTGGCGGAATATGTTCCATGCCGGGCAGCTGAGTGAGGTACAGCGCCGCTTTTTTGAATCCCGGGATGCCGAAGAACTCTATGACCTGGAAAGTGATCCATATGAAACCAGGAACCTGGCCCGAGACCCTGGCTATATTGAGATCCTCCTGGAATTGAGGGATACCTTGACAGCCTGGGTCAAAGGGATGCCCGACCTCAGTTTTTATCCCGAGAGCGAGCTTTACCGTAAGGCATTTCCGGGGCCGGTGCAATTCGGGGAGGACCACCGTCGGGAAATCGCAGCACTGGTGGATATTGCCAATTTGAACGTACTTTCTTTTGATGAGGCCAGGGAAGGGATCGCATCAGCGCTTGAATCACCGGATCCGTGGAAAAACTACTGGGGTCTGATCGTATGCTGCAGCTTCGGTCCGGAAGCAGTCCCCTTCACCGGAAAGGCAAAAGAACTGACCACCCACCCGAACCTGCTTGTGCGAGCGCGGGCAGCAGAGTTCCTGGGGATCACCGGAGATGGGCAGGCGGTGGATGTGATCACCGGATGTCTTCAATTGACCGGGGATCCCATGGAGGCGCTGCTGATCCTGAATACGCTGGTTTTCCTCAGGGACGGTCCCCGACAATACAGGTTTGAAATCATCGAACTTGATCTCCATCCGGAGGTGAGACAGCAGGAGTGGGTACAAAGGAGACTGGAATATATTGCGCTCCGGGATCCATGAGCCCGGAGAAGCCGGCAGGAATACAAAACTTTGCGTAAATTGTAGGTTTTACGAAAGCAACCGGATGATCTCATTTGAAGAATACCTGAAAGACAACCTGGTCCTTCTTGACGGGGCCATGGGGTCCCTGATCTACCAGAAGGGTGTGTTCATCGATAAGTGCTATGACGAATTGAACCTTTCGCGTCCCGACCTGATACGGTCCATTCACGAGGATTATGTGCGGGCCGGGGCAAAGGTCATCGAAACCAATACCTATGGGGCCAACCGTTTTAAATTGACCCCGCACAACCTGGCCGGCAAGATCAGAGAGATTAACCTGGCGGGAGTGGCACTGGCCAGGGAGGCTGCCGGGGAAAATACCTATGTGGCAGGGTCCATGGGACCCGGCGGGGTGGGGATCGAGCCCTGGGGGGAGACTACCCTGGAGGAGGTGTTCGAGGCATATGCAGAACAGTCCGCCATCCTGGCGGAAGGAGGGGTCGATCTGTTCATCCTGGAAACCTTCCAGGACATCCGGGAGATGGAACAGGCCATCCGGGCGGTCCGCAGGGCAAGTGACCTGCCGCTGGCAGCCATGATGACCGTGAACGAGGACGGGAAAACAAGGTACGGGGTGGATATTGATGAAATTACCTACCGGCTGGCGAAATCCGAGGCCACCCTGATCGGACTGAACTGCACCGTGGGCCCCAAACCGATGCTTGATTTTGTAGAGCGGATGAAAAAGACCTCCGGCAAACCCATATGCATCATGCCCAATGCTGGCCGGCCCCAGTTTACCGATGGCAGGATGATCTATATGAGCACCCCCGAATACTTCGGGGTGTATGCCAAAAGGTTCATTGATCAGGGAGTGAGAATGATGGGAGGTTGCTGCGGGACCACCCCCGAACACATCGGCAAGATGGCCAATACGCTGGCCATGAAACAGACGCGAATCCAGCACTCCCTGAAGATCGGGGTGAAGCCGGTGACCGGGGAACCGCTGCCTGAACCGGTACCGGTGGAGAAAAAATCCCGGCTTTCGGGCAGACTGGCCTCGGGAGAACAGGTGGTGCTTGTGGAGATGGTCCCTCCCAGGAGCACAGACATCAGCAAACAACTTGAAGGCGCCAGGCTGCTGCTTGACCACAGGGTGGATGCCATCAATATTCCGGACGGACCCAGGGCATCGGCGAGGATGACGGGACTGTCACTGGCGGTTTTGCTGCAGAACCAGGTGGGGATCGAAACCGTGATCCACTATACCTGCCGCGACCGGAACCTGCTGGGTATGCAGTCGGATCTGCTGGGTGCCGCAGCCCTGGGGATCAGGAACATCCTGGCCATCACGGGCGATCCTCCCATGATCGGGGATTATCCCCAGGCGACCGCCGTATTTGATATTGATGCCATCGGGCTGGTTCACCTGATCAACAACCTGAACCACGGGATGGACGTGGGTGAAAAACGTATCGGCGAGCCCACATCTTTTTTTACGGGGGTTGGACTGGATCCGAACAGCGTCAACCAGGAAAATGAGATCCACAGGTTGCAGCTGAAACGGGAGGCCGGGGCCGAATTCATCATCACACAGCCCGTGTTCGACATCCCTTCCCTGGAGTCCTTCCTGGAGAAAACGGATCTGGGAGGATGCTACCTGCTTGCCGGGATCTGGCCGCTGGTCAGCCTTCGCAATGCGGAATTCATGAAGAATGAGGTGCCGGGTGTCTATGTTCCGGATGCGGTTATCAGCTACATAGCCAGGTATGATTCGAAGGAGGACCAGTTGAAGGCGGGCCTGGAGATCGCCAGGATGATGGTGGATACGGTGAAGACCTTTGCCCACGGCATCCAGGTGAGCGCCCCTTTCGGCAAATACAGGCTTGCTGTGGAGGTGGCCGCGTCCATGTTGGAATAGCCCGGATCCATCCGGAAAAATATATTTTTAAAGAGAACATCCAGATCCAATAAGAAAATCCATGTCCGCACGATCATGAAAAAAATTACTTCTTTCCTGCTGGTCGCCGCATTCCCCGCAAGCCTTCTGTTTTCACAGCTGCATCCTGACTGGGAAAACCCGGGAGTGTTTGAAAAGAACCAGGTGCCTCCCCATGCAACCCTGATGCCCTATGATCACATGGAACAAGCACTTGCGCACACGAGAAAATTTTCCCCGAACCACCATTCCCTGAACGGGACCTGGGAATTCCGGTGGTCTGAGAATCCGGGCATGGCACCTGCAGGTTTTTACCTGAACGGCTTTGACAGGTCGGGATGGGACAGCATCAGGGTGCCTTCCAACTGGCAGATGGAGGGATTCGGTTACCCCATTTTCCGGAATATCGGGCAGCCTTTTCCCAATGAACCGCCGGATGTGCCGGACGATTTCAATCCTGTGGGATCTTACTACAGGACTTTTGAGATCCCTGCATCATGGGAGGGCAAGCGGGTTTTTCTTCATTTTGAAGGAGTCCATTCGGCATCCTACGTATGGATCAACGGAAAGGAAGCGGGTTACAACCAGGGCGGGATGGAGCCCGCCGAGTATGATATCACCCCGTTCCTGCAGGAGGGAGAGAACAGCATTGGCGTGCAGGTCCTTCGTTTCAGCGACGGAGCATATCTGGAGGACCAGGATACCTGGCGGCTGTCGGGGATCTACAGGGATGTCTATCTGATGGCTGCCCCGGAGGTGCATATCAGTGACTTTTATGTGACGACGGACCTGGATGACGCATATGCGGATGCCCTCCTCAGACTGGAAGCGGATGTCACCAATTACGGTTCCGGGAGCAGGGATGTGTCTGCTGTCCGGATACAACTGTTTGATTGTGAACGAAATCCCGTATTTGAATCCCGGAAAATGCTGCAGGTGGGAAGGGTGGAAGGCAGGTCCACGGTCAGCTTGATGGATTCCCTGCAGGTGAGCCGGCCTGCCAGGTGGTCTGCCGAGTATCCGAACCTGTATACCCTGACCATGGAGGTTCTTGATGAAAGCGGGGATGTGAACGAAATCCTGAGCAGCCGGGTGGGATTCCGGGAGGTGGAGATCAGGGACCAGGCCATCTGGATCAACGGGGTAAGGATCAAGTTCAACGGGGTCAACAGCCATATGCTGCATCCCGAAACGGGCCATGCCATGGATATGGAGACCATGAGAAAGGACCTGATCCTGATGAAGCAGTTCAATATTAACTGTGTGAGGACCAGTCACTATCCTCCCAACGTGGAATACCTGGACCTGGCAGATGAGCTGGGTATCTACATCGTTGATGAAACAGGTGATGAGGCACATGCCTACCAGTATCTTTCCCACAGGTCCGAATGGAGAGAACAATACCTGGACCGGATGAAAAAGATGGTGTACCGGGACCGGAACCATCCTTCGGTGGTGATCTGGAGTGCGGGGAATGAGAGCGGTCCGGGCGATAACCTCTGTGCTGTCATGGAAGAGGGCAAGCGGATCGATCCCAGTCGCCCGGGTTGGATGTACGGAGGCAATGATGACCGGGATCCGAAGACGAATCCCATTCGATGCGAGGATATCGTTGGACCCAGGTACCTGGAGCCTTTTGCACTGGAGCAGCTTTTCGCCAGGTCGGACGATCCCAGACCCTCTTTCATGGATGAATATATCGCAGCCACCGGTAACAGCCTGGGAGGACTGGATGAATACTGGGAGCTTATTTACAGGTATCCCAGGCTCACGGGAGGTGCTATCTGGGACTGGATCAGTCCCGCGATCACCCAGCCGGTTATCACCACCCCGGACGAATCACCCGGGCAAATTCAATGTGTTCTGATGAACCGCGCACACCTGGTGGACGGGGTCTCCGGGAAAGCCCTCCGCCTGAGTGGCCATGATGACTGGCTGGAGGCATACATGGACCCTTCACTGGATATATCGGGGAACGGGATCACCCTGTCTTTCTGGATCAGGCCCGAACCATACAATGGGTACGGGCATTACCTGACCAAGGGGGACCACCAGTTCGGCATTATCCAGCCCGATCCGGGACAACTTGAATTCTATTTGCATACCCGGGAAAGGGTAAGCCTGCTGGGAAAATTGCCTCACGGATGGGAAGGCAGGTGGCACCATGTGGCAGGCATCTATGACGGAAAGAAAATGGAACTGTACGTGGACGGGAATCGTACCGGAACCCGGACCTGCAGCGGGACCATCACCAATGGCCCTGAACGTGTGGCCATCGGGAAAAGCACCGCCATGGGGGACAGTCACATGGGCCCCCTCAGTCATGCCACCATCGACCGGGTAAGGATCTTCGGGGAGCCGGTGCTGGTGGAGGATCTGAAAAGGGATGCGGAGGGGCTGAAACCAAAGTCCCGGCTCTGGCTTGACTTTGAATCCACCCGGCGGGAAGG